>URVL01000008.1 GCA_900551265.1 uncultured Eubacteriales bacterium
AAATAGAAAGGAGCACCCGAAACGTTTGCCGATTCGAGTGCTCTCTGTGCATACACAAAACACAGCTTTTGGATGGTATAAGCAAGACGGTGTGATCGATGCGTTAATCTTTCAGCAATGAATGTTCCGACGCTTCTGTTTCTGCCACGATATTATTGACCCAAATTCCCTTTTTGACAAGAAACAGACCAAACGCACACTTGAGAAGATCTGTAGCCTGGCAGATGATATAGATGGGGACAATGGGAAGCGTGGTCAGACGGACCAGTGAAAAAGAAAGAGGAATGTTAATTAACCAGGTATAACCGCTGTCAAACATAAACGTAATGACGGTTTTGCCGCCGGAACGCAGTGTGAAATAGCAGCTGTGACCACATGCGTAGATCGGCATACAACAGGCGGCAACCCGGATAAACGTTGTAGCAAGCCCCCGGACGGTATCTGTGGTCTCATAAATCTGTGGGATAAGTGGCGCGACGCAAAAAAGCAGTGTTCCCATGACAAGGCAGGTCGAAATGTTCAGGGCAATCATTTTGCGGTCCACATCTCTGGCATTTTCCAACTCGCCGGAGCCAAGTTCCTGGCCGACCATAATGGCAATGGCATTGCCCATAGACATGTAAACGACATTAAAAATATTGGATACCGTACCGGAAATGTTCAGCGCAGCGATGACAGCCAGCCCGCGCAGGGAATAGTTTTGATTCAACATGGCAAGTCCCATAGACCAAAGGGCCTCGTTAAAAAGCAGAGGCGCTCCTTTGATAATGATGGACTTTGCCAGAGGCAGGGGAACACGCAGACTGCGGTACGCACCCTGTATAAACGGATAGTCCAGCTTACGGCGGTGCGTGACGACAGCGACGACCGCCAGCTCCACAAATCTGGAAATGACGGTGGCATAGGCGGCTCCCGCACAGCCCAGGGCGGGAAAGCCCAGCTTACCATAGATCAGAACATAATTAAGAGACAGATTTGTCAATACTGCCACAATGCTGGAGACCATCGGAAGACGGGTTTCTCCTATTTCACGAAGGGTGCTGGAATAACACTGCGTCAATGCAAATGGCAAAAGTCCAAAGAGCATAATACGAATATAACTTTTGCTGTATGCAAATGTTGCGGCAAGATCACCGGCGCCTTCGCCGTCAGTCAGGTAGTGCGAAATCAGGGTTGGCGCAAACGGAATCAGGATAGCCAGCGCAACAAGGAGAATGAACACCGCCGTCATGAGTTTAAAACGGAATGCGGCGCGCACACCCTTGTGATTCCCCTGCCCATAAAATTGTGCGCCGAAGATGCCGGCGCCCGACAGTCCGCCGAAAATACACAAATTGAACACGAGCAGCAGCTGGTTTGCAATGGCGACGCCGGACATTTGCTCCGTTCCAATCAGACCGACCATGATATTGTCAAGCAAGCTGACAAAATTAGTGACGGTATTTTGAATAATAATGGGGACTACAATGGTAATAACACGCCGGTAAAAAGCGCGATCTCCGATAAACTTTCGCATATGCATACTCCTTGTGCATGAAACGCTGCAATGCAATAAGAAAGCTGCGGTTTTGAAATCCACAGCTTACAGATACGTTCAGTCCGGGGGGGGGGAAGCATGTCCTGAATTTACGGCTAAGCGGAAATGTGACGAGATTCCGGACGCTTTACAATGCAGAAACAGTATGATAAAATCAGGCCGATCAATATACGAACCCGATACGGTTATTCCTGTTCCCAGTTATGCCAGACGTTCTGTACATCGTCATTATCATCGAGCATTTCCAGAAGTTTTTCCATATTTTTAATATCTTTTTCATCCTCGAGCTTTACATAGTTGCCAGGGACCATTTCGATCTCAGCCGATTCAAACGTGTAGCCCGCCGTCTCCAGCGCGGAACTGACTGCCGAGAAATCCTCGGGAGAGGTGTATATCTCAAAAACGCCGTCTTCTGCGACAAAATCGTCCGCGCCGGCTTCGATAGCCTGCATCATGACTTCGTCCTCGTCAAGGTCCTCGCCGTCTATGAGGATGACGCCCTTTTGCGAAAACTGCCATGAAACACAACCGGTAGCGCCCATATTTCCACCGTATTTATCAAAATGATGGCGGACATCGCCTGCTGTCCGGTTTTTATTATCTGTCAGCGTTTCAACGATCACCGCGACGCCGCCCGGCCCATAACCTTCGTACGTCATAGCGACGAGATTCTCGGCTCCTGCGCCGGACGCCTTCTGCAGCATGCGGTTAATATTCTCGTTTGGCACGTTATTGGCTTTTGCCTTTGCAATGACATCGCGAAGGCGGTTGTTGGAATCGGGGTTTGCGCCGCCATCGCGCACGGCAATGGCAATTTCCTTACCGATTCTGGCAAAGATTTTTGCCTTGGCAGCATCGGTTCCCTCTTTTTTACGTTTAATATTGTTCCATTTGGAATGACCAGACATATAGTACCTCCGGAATCAGAATTTGCCGTATCAAATCCATAAAGTCTCAAATGAGACGTATTGATAATCAAGCCTTCCCATTATAGCGCATTATGGTGCGAAAATCAACAGATTTCTCAACAAAAGTGGAGTTTCGCGAAAGACAGGCGGGAGTGTATCTATGAAAGAAGGAAAAAAAGCATTTGTTTTAGGTGGAGGAGGTTCGCGCGGCTCCTATGAAGTAGGCGTTTGGAAAGCTCTGCGTGAGCACGGCTACCGCCCCGATATCGTGACAGGAACCAGTGTCGGCGCGCTAAACGGTGCGATGGTTGTGCAGGACAGACTGGAAGAAACCATACGCATGTGGCGTATGCTGACCACCGATATGGTGATGGACGTGAATATTAAGTCCGACCTTCAAACTATGGCCGATCAGCTCGAGGCCATGAGTGTGTTTGCACGAGAGGCTATTAAAAATCATGGCGCGGATACAACACCCTTACGCCGTCTGTTGGAATCGTTCATAGATGAGTCGGCCATACGCTCATCCGGCTTGGAATTTGGCCTGGTTACCGTTGCGCTTCCCAATCTGAAACCCTGCGCCGTTTTTACCGATGAGATAGAAGAGGGCAAACTCATTCCCTATCTTCTCGCTTCTTCTGCCTTTTTCCCCGCTATGCAAGGGCAGACGATTCATGATACGGTTTATATTGATGGCGGTTACTATGATAATGTCCCCGTAGAGCTTGCCGTCAGTCGTGGCGCGCAGGACGTCATTGCCGTTGACCTGCATGCGCCTGGCATGCATCGCCGGGTGCGAAACCCGGATGTTCCAATCCGAATGATTGAGCCGGAATGGGATTTGGGTAACATCCTCGTCTTCGATACCAAAACGGCTGAGCACAACATCGCGCTTGGCTATCTGGATGGTCTGAAATTCCTCGGCGTGTATGACGGCGTTCTCTACGCCTTTGACGATCCGGAGCTTTGGCGTGGTATTGACCGTACGGTGACCTGTATGCTTACCCTGTTCGGAGACTTGGCGCCGCGTATGATACTTCCCGGCGGCCTGGATGTTTCGGAGCTGTCCATTTCGCGTCTGCGTTCTTTTTTTCTGCGCCATGTCAGCGGCTATTACCGGCATAAACGGCTGCCCAAACAGCAGGTTGGCCTCACGCTCCCTGAAATGGCGGGAAAACTTTTCCGTCTTGACCCGACCCGTGTTTACACCGTGCACGAGTTCAAACAAACGTTGTATGAGGCGGTGCATCAGTATGCTTCCGACGCGGCTCTTTTTGAGCTTGAGACGCTTTTATACAGCGACTGCCCGTTTAAGGAAAAAACGGAGCGTGCTTTGGAACTTGCCCGCGGTATTGATGCGCGCAGCATTTGTCTGTGGCTCATGCGGGAGATACAGCGGTGCAATGAGAAGAGTATGGCGCCGGTATGGCTTCTCGCGGCAGGACGTATTTTTCCGACAGAGTTTTTGTCGGCGATGTATTTGATTGTCCAGAATGCGTGAGCTGCAAGGCAAAATTTTTGGCGGGAAAGTTGCGTTATTTGCCAGGCAGCTTAAATGTAAAGATATGATGAAAGGCCCCTTATGGCATTCTTTATTCCGCCATAAGGGGCCTTTCATCATTTATGGAAATCCTGGTGCCCATGTTACCCTTCTTTTCGGCAGAAACATATGTCCTTAAAATTGAAATGCTGCTTTGATTCTGCGCGCAGCTTCCTCGGGAGAAAGATCTGTGTTGTTGATACGCAGATAGTATTCTTTCTGCACCTCACCCGGATAGGAATTGAGCCGGTGCTCACTTTCAATCTTGCGGAATATTGCCTCGGACGCTGTAATGTTACGTTTGGAAGGCTTGTGAGCGAGCCGGTTCTCCGTCTTATTGCGCTCAATACGCAGGTTGAAATCCGCTTCGAGCTCAACATAATAGACTTTTGCACCCTGTGCACGAAAAATTTCTTCGACATGATCGATATATGCCCAGTCATGTGGCAGGTCAAAGCCCCACATATAAGTGAAAATCATCCCCTCGGCATCCGTTTTGGCAAAGGACTGAAAAATCTCATCCCGAAAAAGATTCGTCAGACGTGAACGTTCTGCCGGTACGTGATCGAAAAGCGCCAGAAGTGGGTCGATCGTCATGTGGTTGTGAAAGACCTTGAGGCCCGTCATACGCGCCAGCGCCTGCCCGACCGTCATCTTCCCGACGGCGTGCGGCCCGAAAATAATGACAAGTTTCATAAAATTCCTCCCTCTAACGCTGCTAGCTGCGCTGCGGCCACGCGTTACAGCTCCCGAATCAGCAGGATTTCGCCGTCAAGGAGCTGTCCTGTGTTACAAAAGCCCATAGACTCGTAAAACGCTATGGCCGATTCGTTTTCCGGCTTCGCTGAGGTATAAAAAGGCACATGGCCTTTTTCCTGCGCCAGCTTTTCCAGCAAAAGCGTAAGCGCGCGACGTCCGTATCCCTTCCTCTGATGCTTCTTGTCGATCATCAGCCGCCACATCCCCCACATGGGCGGCTGAAAGTCCCGGTCATAACCGTACAGGATAAAACCGACCGGTTCACCGTCCGCACAGACTGCCAGCGGATACGCGTCCGGCGTATAGGCCGCCTGCGCCAGGGAAAAGGCGTTTGCTGCGACAAAACCTCTCTGCGATTCATCTACGCAGAGCGATACGACGGCATACCAGTTCGATGCATCAACGGGGCATAATGTAAGGTCCATAGCGGCCTCCAAACCATTATATAAGACAGTATACTGTGAAAGTGGGCTTTCGTCAACAACACGCCACGAGCGCTTGCCGCAAATATAAAAAGACCGGCGGTATGCGAACATACCGCCGGTTTATGATTAAAAACTTACTTTGTGAGGTTCTCCTCGAGCTTTGCAAGCTCGGCCCAAAGCTCCTTCGGAACTTTACCCTCGGAGAACTTGCCGTAAAACTCCTTAATGCTGTCAAGGTCGGCAATCCAGGAATCCTTATCAATCGTAAGGATGGATTTGAGGTCATCAATCGTAAACTTATGCCCCTGCTTGATTTCATAATCAAGACCGGTGAGATCAATGTCCTCAGGCTTCGGAACATAGCCAATCGCGGTATCCACAGCGTCGACCTTACCCTCGCAACGGGCGATGATCCAGAGAAGAACGCGGAAGTTATCGCCAAAGCCCGGCCACATGAAGTTGCCCTCGTCGTCAAGACGGAACCAGTTGACGTTAAAGATATGCGGCTTCTTTGTGATCTTCTTGCCCATGTCAAGCCAGTGCTGCCAGTAATCCCCCATGTTGTAACCGCAGAACGGGAGCATGGCCATCGGGTCACGGCGGACAACGCCAACAGCGCCGGAAGCGGCCGCGGTCGTCTCGGAAGCCATGATGGAACCGACAAATACACCGTGCGTCCAATCACGGGACTCGTAAACCAGCGGAGCAGTCTTGGCACGGCGGCCGCCAAAGATAATGGCAGAAATCGGCACGCCCTGCGGATTCTCAAATTCGGGGCTGATGCACGGGCAGTTGATAGCCGGCGCAGTGAAACGAGAGTTCGGATGCGCGCCCTTGGATCCATCGTCCGGATTCCAGGGTTCGCCCTTCCAATTCAATGCGCCATGCGGCGGGTTCTTATCAAGACCCTCCCACCAGACGCCGCCTTCAGGCGTCTTAACAACATTGGTGAAGATGGTGTTCTTACGCGTAGAAGCCAGTGCGTTGGGGTTGGACTTCTCATTGGTGCCAGGTGCAACGCCAAAGAAACCATATTCGGGGTTGATTGCATAGAGTTGTCCGTCTTCACCGACACGCAGCCAAGCGATATCATCGCCAACCGTCTCAACTGCGTAGCCCTGATCGAGGAACTCCTTCGGCGGGATCAACATGGCGAGGTTCGTCTTACCGCAGGCAGACGGGAATGCACCGGTAACATACTTCTTGGAACCATCCGGGAACTTGATGCCGAGGATGAGCATATGCTCGGCCATCCAGCCCTCGTTGCGGCCCAGGTAGGAAGCAATACGGAGAGCAAAGCATTTTTTACCAAGGAGAACGTTTCCGCCGTAACCGGAGTTGACGGAGCAGATATAGTTATCCTGCGGGAATTGGACAATGTAGCGGTTCTCTTCATCGATGTCCTTTTTCGCATGAATACCCTTGATGAAATCAGGGTTGTCACCCAGCGCATCAAGAACTTTCTGACCGATACGGGTCATAATGTTCATGTTCAGGACAACGTAAATGGAGTCGGTGATCTCGATGCCGTATTTGGCAAACGGAGAACCGACAGGAGCCATGGAGTAAGGAAGCACATAGCAGGTACGGCCACGCATGGCACCGTCATAAAGACCCCACAGAAGCTTGTACATTTCGTCCGGAGCCATCCAGTTGTTAGTGGGGCCGGCTTCTTCCTTCGTCGGCGTACAAATGAACGTGCGGTTTTCAACACGAGCAACGTCATTTACGGCAGTGCGGTGATAGTAGCAGCCGGGAAGTAGATCCTGGTTCAAAAGCTCCATTTCACCAGTCCTGCAGGCCTCAGCACGGAGTTCATTCAATTGATCTTCGCTGCCGTCAATCCAGACGACACGGTCGGGCTTGGTCAGCGCAACCATCTCGTCAACCCAGGAAAGGACAGCCTTATTATTGGTCATGATATAGTCTCCTTTTCATAATTTTATTCTCAAACTATTATAGCAAGGACTCAAACTTGTGTCAACACAAAATATTGCAAGAGAAGAGGAACATAATTGTAAAATTTGAATAGTCCAATTTACAAATTGGACATTTACGGGTCAATTTTGAAATCAAGAGCTGTATTAATATTCATTTTTGGTGCAGGCAGACGCTTTGTAGGGTCGTATTTGAACCTGCGGCACGCATGTCTTGCACCGACGACGCCGTATTTGCGGCAGAGCATATCTGCGGAATCGAGCGGTACTGCGTGTAAGCAATGTGCACAACAATGCGGGATATCCTTTCGGAAAAGCATAGTTCCTCCTCAAAACTCTGCATGAAAAACCAGGCGTTACTTCACGCGGGTTCCGGTCATACCGATTTGTTTTTGTAATGTATGTAATGCGACGTGTGCTCTTTTTCCTTGAAGTAAGCCTCGGCGCCAAGTTCTTGCAACCGTCTGTTTCCATCTTCCCAGGCATGGCGGAGACGTCCGTCGCGATCTGCAAAAAAGTCTGCCGCTTCCCGGCAGGGAAACTCTTTGCATTCCGCGCAGAAATCCATGCCGTGCGCCTTTGCACAATCCGGTATGAAACAGTTGTGGATACAGCCGGGACCGGGCCCCTTACGGCAGCCGGGACAGGACCCGCCGCTCATATGTTTCAGGGTATTATGAAATTCATCAAATTGTGAGCGCCAGGCTTTACGGGCATCCTCCGATAGGTAAGTCTCTCGCATTTCACAGAATCCTTCAAGATAGACGCTTAATTGACCGGCACATGCCGACACCGGACCATCGCGAAAGCCTGTGCAGGTATAACAGAGCAGAGAACACGGTGCGATACGGTCCAGCAGTTTTTCTTGTTTCATACATTTCCCTCTCTCTGAAAAAGTGTGCCTTTATGGAAAAGGGCAATTCAAACCGAACACCCCGTGCATGGTATTTAGTATACACGAATTTTTGACAATTATCAAACCCTTCCGGCAATTTTGTCCCAGGCCCACAGTAAAAAAAGTGTTAACACAACAGCGGCACAGTTGATAAGCGCACAGACCAGATAGGCAACGATGTCCATTTGTGTCAGGATTTCAACCTGCCCGGCCGCAATTGCGGCGGTGTCTACAGCAATTGGAAATATGTAGGAAAGGATGGCCATATAAACGGCGGAGAGTATGGCATGCAAAAGTTTCCCGGTCAAATATGGTACGAGCGACAGACCACTGTCGCCGAGGAAACTTAAAACCTGACAGTGTACGCTGACACCGGCCCAGCCCAGCATGAATGCAGCCATCGAGAGCCGCGCGTTCATACTTTCCGCGGCACCCTTTAAGGATGTCAGGCCGGAAGTCATTTCGATTGCGCCGACAAGCAGGCGTTCGATACTACTGCTGTCAACGCCAAACGGCGTGAGTAATGCCGCAATGCCGCGTGCAAGCGCGCCCAGGGCGCCGGAGGTAAAGAGCAGGTTAATTGCAACGGCGAAAAAAATAACAAACGCACTGATGTTTCCGATTCCTGCAAGACCGGAACGTACGGAATCGACAAAGACCCGGGAAGGCTTCTGCGTTTCATAGGTGACGGCGCGCGTACGGGCAACAGGTTCGTGCCGTTTATAAAACCGAAAACAGATGCCCACGGAGAGAGAGGCCAGGACGTGCGCCAGATACAGGAGCATTCCGGCGCTGGAGTTGGCGAATACGCCGGCGCCTACCACGCCCAAAATGAACGCGGGACCGGAATTGTTGCAGAAAGAAAGCATCCGTTCACACTCTGTTTTGGTACACAGCCCCCGTTCGTAGGACGTAATCGCGGCGCGCGCACCGACGGGATATCCGCCGACGATCCCCATGATAAAGGCGCTGGCACAAGAGCCGTTTAAGTTAAATAACCGGCGCATGACAGGAGAAGCAATCCGGCCAACGGCTTCTGCAAAACCGAGGCCGATGATCAGGTTTGAGACAACAAGGAAGGGAAAAAGCGAGGGGAGAATGACTTCGATGCACATGGCCGCCGCTTTTCCAGCGGTTTCAATGGATTCGGAAGTATACAGCACAAGCCCCACGCCCGTACCGAGAACTGCGGCTCCCAACAATACCTTATAACAGATGCCTATTTTGTTTCGGATCGACATATGAATGATATACCACTCCTTCGCGGCTCATATTCAGTTAAATATACGCCGAAAACGGGGGAATATGCGGAGGCTGAGAGGATATGGCAAAAATGAAATTATCGCAGAGGCTGTCGCGGGCGCTGGAATTGCCTGCCGACGCGGCGCTGCCGGTACCGCGCCTTGAGATTACGGGAAGGGATGACATTTTAATTACAGGGAAAGCGGTGTTGCTCGAATATAGTCCGGAGCAGATCCGGGTGGCACGGGATTCCTGTGAGGTAACAATACGTGGCGCCGAATTACGCATCAGTGCGATGGATAAGATGGGCATGCAGGTATTTGGACTGATAGCGTCGGTGGAATTTACAGAATAGGAGGTGAAAAAATGATACTGAAAGGATTTCATAATTATATGCGCGGCAGTGTGCGCTGCGATGTGACAGGCGTGCATCCCGAGCGCTTTTTTAATAAATGCGTCGCCGCAGGAATTGCGTTTTGGGACGTACAGTATGTCACGCCGAACCGGATGATGCTTTCTATGAGTGCCCGTGACTACCGTCGTATCCGTCCGGTTGCGCGTGATGCAGGCTGTACGCTGCGCCTGATAAAAAAACGCGGCGCACTTTATAGTTCACGCCGCTTACGGCGGCGGTATATACTGCTGTTTGGCGCGGCAGTGCTGGCGTTTTTCTTATGGGCAATGAATTCATTGATTTTTACGATCGATGTAACAGGGTATGAACAAGTGACGCCTGCGGAAATACTAGACGCGATGAAAGCCGAGGGCGTTGGCATTGGCACGCGCGTTTCAATGGTGGACGCGTCGCGCCTGCGCTATAAATTTCTGCTTGAGATACCGGAGCTTTCCTGGTTTACCGTTACGATCAAGGGAAGCCATGCCGTTGTGGACGTGCGCGAACGCGGCAATACGCCGGAGGTACTTGACGCTTCGCAGCCGGCCGATATTGTCTCAGACCGAACGGGCGTCATTACCATTATGCGTGTATTCCGGGGAGAAGAGCATGTAGAGGTCGGTTCCATGGTGCGTGAGGGGGATCTGCTTGTCTCAGGACTTGTACATTTGCGTCTGGATGAAAAGACCATGCTCGTGCACTCCACGGCGGATATTTATGCGAGGGTCTGGCATCAGGCAACCGCGGCAATCCCGCTGGATGGGTATACCAAAGTGCCAACGGGGAAGAAAAGTGTAAGATATGCGCTAAGTTTAGGAAAAATACGCATAAATTTTTATAATGACGGTAGAAAACCGTTTGACAAATATGATAAAATAAGTAACCGTTATGAAGTGGAGCTGTCGGACGGTTCAACGCTTCCGTTTGCGCTCATCCGCGAAACGTATTATGAGTATGAAACTTATGCTGCGCCGCTTGATGAACAGGAACATGCGGCATTACTTTTGCGTACCGCGCAGGATATGGTTGCAAAACAGGGCGAGGGAAGCGTAGTGTCGGATCTTGGTTTACGCGTTTGGGTGACGGACCGCGTGTTATATGCCCGTGCGACGGGCGAAAGTGTACAAAAGATCGGGGTGACGGTGCTCCGGGAATAACGAGAGAGGTATTATGGAACAAACGATTAATGTAGAGCGAATTGAATATCTGATTAACGTGTTTGGTTCGTTTGATGAAAACATTAAAATTATTGAGCGTGAGCTCGGCGTGCATGTGATTTATCGTGATACGGAGATCAAGGTTGTCGGCGATCCGGAACGGCTGATGCTGGCGGTAAAGGTCATAGAGGGACTTTTGTCTATTGCGTCGCGCGGCGAAGCGATCAATTCGCAGACGGTAATGTATGTCATCAGTCTTGCACGGGATGGAAATACGGACCGGCTGGCAGAACTGTCTAAGGACGTCATTTGCGTTACGGCGCGCGGAAAGCCTGTCAAGGCGAAAACGCTGGGACAGAAGCGTATGGTGGACGCGATCCGGAAGAATACCATCACGATCTGCGTCGGACCCGCCGGCACGGGTAAAACGTATCTTGCCGTCGCCGCAGCCGTAACGGCTTTCCGCGAAAAACAGGTGAACCGCATCATTATTACGCGCCCGGCTGTGGAAGCGGGCGAACGGCTGGGTTTCCTGCCCGGAGATTTGCAGTCAAAGGTAGATCCTTACCTGCGTCCCTTGTACGACGCGCTTTTTGATTTGATGGGGCCGGAGACCTACCGGAATTGTGTCGAACGCGGCAATATTGAAGTCGCGCCGCTTGCTTATATGCGCGGGCGAACGCTCGATGAGTCGTTCATTATTCTTGATGAAGCGCAAAATACGACGCCGGAGCAGATGAAAATGTTTTTGACGCGTATTGGCTTTGGGTCCAAAGCGGTTGTAAACGGTGATGAGACGCAGATAGACCTGCCGTTTGGCAAGGCCAGCGGCTTGAAATCTGCGCTGAAAATACTGGACCAGGTAGAGGACATTGCCATTTGCCGCCTGACGGAGCGCGACGTAGTGCGCCATGAGCTGGTGCAGCGCATCATTCGCGCCTATGAGGAATACGAAAAGAAAACCCAAAAACGTGAGACTTCCGCGAAACGCTATACGGGACGTCCTCCGAGGAACGGTTGAGGTGAAGTATGCCGTTTCATAAAATAGAGATTACCGGCGCCGACCGTAAGACGGAAAAACTGATTCGCCGCTGTATTAAGGCGGCGCTGCGGTATGAGCATATTCCGTTCCGTGCGAAGGTAAATGTTACGGTGACGGACGACGCCGGTATCCGTGCCCTGAACCGCGAGCACCGCAAAATGGATGCCCCTACGGACGTCCTGTCGTTTCCGCTCCTGGACTGGGTGGACGGAAAAGGAGAAATGCCGCAGCCCTGGGACTATGACCCGGATACAAAATGTGTGGAGCTGGGGGACGTGGTGATTTCCGCAGAGCGTGCACGTGCGCAGGCGGCGGAATTTGGCCACAGCTTTGAACGGGAGTGCGGCTATCTGGTGGTGCATTCGGTCTTGCATCTGCTGGGTTACGACCATGTGGACGAGGGCCCAAGAAAAATGCTGATGCGTGGGTTTGAAGAGGATATCATGTTGGCGGCGCTGGGAAAGCGGGGAGAGAAAAAGCCTGAGGGGGCCTAACCCGTTTGCGGCGACCGCTATGGGATACGATAGGGAGAATCAGGTATGCAAATTACAAAGACAGCCATATTTTCAATTGTCGGCCGCCCGAATGTCGGGAAATCCACACTTTTAAACGCATTGACCGGCGAAAAAATTGCCATCGTGTCTGCAAAGCCGCAGACGACGCGCAACCGTATCAGCGGTATTGTCAACCGCGCCGGCGTTCAATATATTTTTATGGATACGCCCGGCTTTCACAAACCGAAAAACAAGCTGGGAGACTTTATGGTTGGCGTTGTGCATGAGACGGTGTCGGATACGGACGCGGCAATTTTGGTTGTGGAACCGCGCGAGCCGGGACGGCAGGAACGAATGCTCTACCGCGAGATTGTGGAACAGGGACTTTCGTGCGTGCTCGTGATCAATAAAATTGATACCGTGGATAAGCGGGAAATCCTTCATGTCATTGAGGCGTATACCGGCCTTGGCGAATTTTCCGCTGTGGTTCCCCTCTGTGCGCGTACGGGTGACGGCGTTGATATTTTAATGGACGAGCTTGAGAAATTTGCCGAAGATGGTCCTGCGCTTTATCCGGAGGGAATGGTTTCCGACCAGCCGGAGCGCGTGATCGTTGCTGAATTTATCCGTGAAAAACTGCTGCGTTTGCTTGACCGTGAAATCCCCCATGGTACGGCCGTTGAGATTGAAGTGTTTGAGGAACAGGAAAACGGCACCATGGAAATCGGCGCGGTCATTTACTGCGAAAAGGCGTCGCATAAGGGCATCATCATTGGCAAGGACGGCGCGATGCTCAAAAAAGTAGGCGAGCAGGCGCGCGCAGATATGGAACGTCTGCTTGGCACGAAAGTATTTTTGACGCTTTGGGTAAAAGTGCGTGAGGGCTGGCGTGATAACGAATATTTCATGCGTAATTTTGGATATGAACAATAAGATTGTATCGCCGGGGCTGGTCCTGCGAGAGCAGCCTGTGAAAGACCACAACAGCCTGCTTACGATTTTAACCGCAACGGACGGGTTGGTAACCGCGACCGCCTATGGCGCAAGAAAGAGCGGGAGCTCACTCTCTTCCGGAACAAAACTGTTTAATTATTCGGAATTTACGCTCCTTGAAAGCCGTGGCCATTATAAAGTGGACAGTGCAAAAAGTCTGGAGCAGTTTTTCGCGCTTTCAAACTCCATAGAGGGGTTGGCTGCGGCGTCGTATTTCGTTCAGCTTCTATACGACGTCAGCCTTGCGGGAGAACCGGATGCCGCTGTCCTGCGCCTGGCGCTAAATGCGCTTTATGCCCTGGCAAAGGGCGTACGTCCCCACCGGCTGGTCAAGTCGGCGTTTGAACTGCGCTTGATGGCGCTGGCCGGTTTTGAGCCGGAGCTGGATGTATGCGCAGGTTGCGGCGGCAGAAATACCGCGTTTTTCAGCATGACGGACGCATGCGTCTATTGTGAAAACTGCGCCGCGCCGCGCAGGTCATCCGGAGACCGGATTTATCCGCTGTATCCTGCGGCGCTCGACGCCATGCGTTACATAGTCTCCGCTGATATGCCGCGTCTGTTTTCCTTTTCGCTTGGCGATGAGGCGGCGGCAAACCTGTCGTTCCTGTGCGAACTTTATACGCGGGAACAAATGGGACGCAGCTATGAAAGTCTTGATATTTACCATTCTTTATGTGATTGACAGGAGTATTTGCTTTGAGCAGTATCTATGAAAAATCAATTCTGACGCTGGAACTGCCGACAGTGCTTGAAAAAATTGCACAATATGCGGTCAGCGATGGCGCCAAAGAACAGATACGGGCAATCCGCCCGTATCGGTATCTCGAAGATATCCGCTTGAGTCTTGGAGAAATCACGGATGCTTTACGGTTGATGGCTACGCGCAGCGCGCCGGCGTTTTCCGGCCTGCATGACGTAACCGTGCAGCTTCGCCGCGTGGAAATCGGCGGAACACTTGGCACAGCGGAGCTTCTGCGTGTGGCAGAACTCTTGCGCTGCGCGCGCGCAACTGCCGAATACGGCGATCCGTCCGTCCGCCGGGACGGTATGAAGACGTCGCTCGATCACTACTTTGCAGCGCTATCTACCAACAAATTCTTAGAGGACCGCATTGCAGGCGCAATTTTAAGCGAAGAGGAAATTGCCGACACGGCGTCCTCTGAGCTTGCATCTATACGCCGGCAAATCCGCGCTGCGCACGCGCGTGTGCGCGACGTATTAAACCGCATTATCACATCGCAGGCCTATTCGAAATACTTGCAGGAGTCGCTGATTACGCAGCGTGGTGGACGGTTTGTTGTTCCGGTAAAAGCAGAATTTAAAGGCGAGATCAGTGGTTTGGTACATGACGTCAGCTCGTCCGGGGCGACAATCTTTGTGGAGCCTTCGCAGGTTGTGGAGGCCAACAACGAAATTAAGGTGCTTGCCGCTAAGGAAGAGAAGGAGATTGAGCGTATCCTTGCGGAGCTTTCCGCCGAGGTGGCGAATTTCTCTGGTGGGATTGCAGAAGATATTCGTATTTTGACGGTGCTCGACGCCATTTTTGCCAAGGCACAGTATTCGCTGGCCACAGATTCTTATGCCCCGCAACTCTCCGATGGACTGATGATTGATCTCAAGCGCGCGCGGCATCCGCTGCTTGATCAGAAGGTTGCCGTGCCAATTGACATCAATATTGGAAAGACATTTAATACGCTTGTGATTACCGGGCCGAATACGGGCGGCAAGACCGTTGCGCTGAAAACGCTTGGCCTTCTGACGCTGATGACACAGTGCGGTCTGCATATCCCGGCGGGAGAGGATTCAACCGTTTCACTTTTTACTCGTATTTTTGCCGATATTGGAGATGAGCAGAGTATTTCCCAGTCATTGTCGACGTTTTCATCGCATATGTCGAATATTGTCGGCATTTTGGAAGAGCTGGACGACCGGTCGTTAACGCTCTTTGACGAGCTGGGGGCCGGCACCGATCCGACCGAAGGCGCGGCGCTTGCCATGGCAATTATCGAACATGTTCGCTCACAGGGTTCGCTGGTTGCGGCCACGACACATTACGCAGAACTGAAAATGTTTGCCATCAGCGCAGACGGCGTGGAAAACGCTGCATGTGAATTTGACGTGGAGACGCTGAAACCCACATACCGCCTTCTCATCGGCGTGCCGGGCAAGTCGAATGCGTTTGCGATTTCCAAGCGTTTGGGGCTGGATGAACGCATCATTGAAGAGGCGCGGAAGACACTTTCCGGTGAAAGCGTTCGGTTCGAGGACGTGCTGACGGATCTTGACCGCAAACGACAGGCCATGGAACGCGAGTTAACGCTGGCGGCACGAACGCGCATGGACGCAGAAAAAGAGAAAAAAGAAATTGAGAAGCGCGAATCTGCATTTGAAAACGAGCGCGAAAAAATTCTTGAGGAAGCGCGCAGGCAGGCACAGAAGATTCTGTCTGACGCCAAAGACGCCTCTGATGCGGCGTTTGACGAATTGGCTGAATTAAAGCGCCAGGCTGCCGCGGAGCAGTTTGCGATTGATGTCGTAGGAGCGCGTGCCAAACATGCAAGACGGCTGAACGAAGCGGCGGCGCGGGCAAATCCTGATTTGCCACGCCGTTCGGACGGGCCAAAACGCGCGGTGCACGTAGGTGACATTGTAGCGTTTGGCGGCGCGGGAACACGTGCCGAGGTATTGACGGAGCCGGATAAAAACGGAAATGTACAGCTCCAGGCGGGAATTATGGTTGTAACGGTGAAAGCCGATACGTTGAAGCTTTTGGAGGAAGAGACGAAACGCGCAAAGGTGAAGTTTACGCCGGCACATGAAAGCACGTATGTGCGCAGTTCTGCAACTCGAAACGCTTCGACCACACTGGATTTACGCGGGATGATGTCGGATGAGGCGGTGATTGAGCTGGAGCGTTTCCTGGATACGGCGCAGATGGCAAAGCTTTCGCCTGTGACGATTATTCATGGCAAGGGCACCGGCGCGTTGCGCACTGCGGTTCAACAGTATCTGCGCCGGGACAGGAGAGTGGCGAGTTTTCGCCCGGGCAAATATGGCGAAGGTGAGGCCGGAGTGACGGTTGTGGAGTTGAAATAACGTATAAAAATGTACTGTAAGGGCGAAATTCGAAGCTTATATCGCCAGAAGATTAGATAAATTGACGATTGCATTAAAACGCAAGGCTGTATATAATGGTGATGCAAATGTGTAATCTTGGGCGGCGTTTTCGATAGATAGCCCGCCGTATTGAAAGGCGTCTTGATTACAAACAACAGACAGGAGCGGTGTTCATGTTTTCTAAGGATGTAGAGGTCGTCAATCAGGTTGGTTTATATGCGCGTCCTGCGACGTATTTCGTACAGAAGGCAAATGAGTACAGAAGTACGGTATGGGTCGAAAAAGGGGAGCGTCGTGTGAATGCAAAGAGCCTGCTTGGTATCCTGTCTCTCGGTATTACCAAAGGTACGAATATTACCATTCTTGCCGAAGGCTCTGACGAGCAGGAGGCCGTTATGGCCTTGGTTGAGCTGGTAAGCTCCAACTCCGCTGAATAAGCAGAAAAGACGGCCGTATGCCGCTCAGAAGATTTTCTTCTGAGCGGTTTTTTCATGATTGTACGCGTATCCGACAATATGGGAGATCATATGTATTTTTTTGGGTCGCTTTAAAAAGATGACTTTATGATTGCTCCTGATTTTGACAGAAAGATATATACAATCCGTCATAAAATTGTTATGGGGAATTGCTCCGGCTTTGTACCAGCTTTTGAGAATGTATCGTGTCCGGCTGCTATTTTTAGATAAAGTTACAAAACTATTACAAACGCTGACAAAATTGTTTGACTTTCCAGACTATATAGGGTACAATAACATCGGATATGTGTCTATGGCTATGGAAGTAGATATTTATGGATCAAAAAGAGCTTAGAGCAAAAGCTTATGCGTTACCACTGCGCCCGGGCGTTTATCAGATGAAGGACGCTTCTGGAACTATTATCTATGTCGGCAAAGCGAAGAAGCTTCGAAACCGTGTTTCCAGTTACTTTATTAATACAGGTAATCATGGAATCAAAACGGAAACCATGCTTTCGCATGTGGATAATTTTGAAGTCATTATTACCACGACGGAGTGGGAAGCGCTTGTCTTGGAAAATACGCTGATTAAGCGTCATATGCCAAAGTACAATATCCTTTTAAAAGATGACAAGGGATATCCTTTTATCAGAGTTGATACGAGGCTGCCCTATGTTTCCTTTTCTATCGTTTCTATGATCGGCGAGGACGGCGCGAGGTACTTTGGACCGTATCGGGGACGACAGGTTGCGCGGGAAGTGATCGATATTGTCACTTCAACGTTTCGCCTTCCAACCTGCAAGCGCAGTTTCCCAAAGGACATTGGGCGTGACCGACCGTGCATTGATTATCAGATTGGTAAATGCGTCGGAGTCTGCACGGGGATTCCATACGAGGAATACCGCAGTCTTGTGAATCAGGCGATCATGCTGCTGGAAGGACATTATGATGAGTTGGCCGGGCGCATACGCAGAGAAATGGAAGCTGCGGCAGAACGGCTGGAGTTTGAAACAGCGGCGCACTTGCGGGACAGGCTGCGCGCGCTGGAAAAGGTCGGAGACCGGCAGAAGGTCGTGGCCGCACGTGCGCCTGACACGGATATCATTGGCTTTTATGCCGGATCTATAAAAAGTTGTGCCGTGGTACTACATTATATGGGAGGCACATTATACGCCAAGGACGTACAATTGATGGACGCTGCGGATGAGGTGGAAGTTCCAAATTTGATGGACGCCTTTATCAAACAGTTTTATGAGCGCGCTTCGGATATCCCGGCAGAGATTGTTTGCAGTACGGTTCCGGAAGACTGTGAGATGACGGAACAGTGGCTGCGGTCCATTGCGGGACATAAGGTTTCCGTCAGGGGACCGGGTCGTGATCGCAAACGTTTTACCAATATGGCATATATTAATGCGCGAGACGAGGCGGAACGCGCTGCCGTGCATCGAGAACGCCAGTCAAAGATTGCAGATCTTTTAATGAAGATGTTGGCGCTTGAAAAAAAGCCGAACAGAATAGAAGCGTATGATATATCGAATACTGCAGGTGGGGAAACCGTCGGCGCCATGATCGTTTTTGAAAACGCCAGGCCAAAACGTAATTCCTACCGCAAGTTTAAAATTCGCGATCTTGAAGGGCAGAATGACTACGCCGCGATGGCGCAGATGTTGACGCGCCGCTTCAAACATCTTTTGGAAGGCGATGAGAAGTTCTCTGCCATGCCTGACCTGGTCTTGATAGACGGCGGCGTAGGGCATGTCCATGCGTCGCTGGAGGCAATTCGAGCGATGGGCGTGCAGTGTGAGGTGCGCGGCATGGTAAAGGACAGTCACCACCGTACGCGCGCGATTGTAGATGAAAATGGTCTTGAGACCGGTATCAGTACAAATCCTGCTGTGTTTTCGTTTATTGGCACAATTCAGGAAGAAGTCCATCGCTTTGCCATTACCTATCATCGCAGCCTGCGGGATAGTCTGCATTCAATGCTTGACGAAATTGACGGCATCGGGCCGAAGCGCCGGGATGCGTTGTTGAAGAAGTATAAAAGCATCGACGCAATTAAAAACGCGGATATTTTGGAACTGGAACGGCTTTTGCCTAAGAGTGCGGCTGCGGCTGTTTACCGGTTTTTTCACAATGAGGATGGTTGAATGAGAGTAATCACCGGTTCTGCCAGAGGGCGCAATCTGGCGTCAGTTGAGGGAATGGAAACGCGACCGACGTCGCAGAGAACAAAAGAGAGCATTTTTAATATTATTCAATTTGATATTGAGGGCCGTCATGTGTTGGATCTCTTTGCAGGTACCGGACAGATGGGGATTGAAGCTCTCAGCCGCGGGGCGGCAGACGCTGTGTTCGTCGATACCAGGCGTGATTGTGCGGACGTCATCCGCAAGAACCTGGAGCGTACCAGATTTACCGATGTGGGAACGGTGGAACTGACGGACTTTCGTGCTTATGTCAAACGGGCGGAACCGGAAAGCTTTGGCCTGATATTTCTGGATCCCCCCTATGGCACCGGAATGCTCCGGCAGGCAGTGTCGCAGATTATGCGGCGTGATCTGCTCTGCTATGGTGGGTTGATGGTGTGTGAAGGAGAACGCACGGAAGACCTTCCTGTACCCGTCGCCCCTTATGTTAAGGGGCGGGAGTATGTCTATGGAAAGACCAGAATTACGCTTTACATCAAGAAGCAGGGGGAAGATCATGAAGACAGCAGTGTATCCGGGCAGCTTTGACCCGATCACCAACGGGCATTTAGACGTAATTATCCGCGCCGCGAATGTTTTCGATAAGCTTGTGGTGGCGGTTTTGAATAACGCAAATAAGCGTCCCATTTTTACGGTGGAGGAGCGGGTGGAATTCATTCGGGAATCTGTGCCTAAAATGCCATCGTGCGAGATTATCGTAACGTCTTTTGACGGGTTGCTGGCTGATTTCGCACAGGAAACGGGTGCGACAACGGTTGTGAAAGGCTTACGTGCCATGTCGGATTTTGAATATGAATTTCAGCAGGCTCTTGCCAATCGGAAAATGAATCACAGGCTGGATACGGTTTTTTTAATGACAAGTGAGAAGTATATGTATTTGAGCTCCAGCCTGGTGCGTGAGATTGGCCGCCACGGCGGCGATATATCGGACTTTGTGCCGTTGAAGATACAAAAGCGTGTTCTTGAAAAATTAAGCAAGTAACTGTCGCTTCCGACGGGATACGACGGTTTCTACGAAAGGATTGTGTTTTATGGCAGGCGGAATCGACGAATTGATCGATGTGTTATATGGTATGGTAGAAGAGGCATGGAGTATGCCGCTCGGGCGCGATAAATGCCTGATTGAGCGGGAACGTGTGCTCGATATTTTGGACGAGCTCCGTGTCAATCTGCCGGGAGAAATCAAGGCGGCGCGCGATGTGGTGGAAAAGCGCAATGAACTTCTGGCGGAGGGAAAACGGGAGGCGGAGTCCATCCGCAGGCAAGCGGAGGAAAAGGCTGCACAACTGCTGAATAACAATGAAATCGTTGCACAGGCAAGGCAAAAGTCGACGGAGATTCTTAACAATGCCGAAACGAAGTCCCGCGAATTGAAGCTTGCTGCCAGCAACTATTGCGATGAGATCCTAAAGCAGACGGAAGATACGGTTACGGCGACGCTCAGCGAGCTGCGTCAGATCCGGCAGCAGTTTAAGGCTGCCATGCAGGGTAGCGGAAAGTGACCTTTGTAGTTTTACAGTTTTTTAAAGAAATGCGGTTGAACGTGCAATACAGGCTCACTTATAATGAAAATGTCCTGTCCGACTGCGGCCGGATTTTGAAATCTGGTATGGGCGGGTCTTGTTGGTGTGAGAGGCGATAATGGCTGAATTTCATCATGTCAGTGTTTTACACCGTGAGTGTATCGAGGGTCTGCGCATCAGACCGGACGGCGTCTATGTGGATGCAACGTTAGGTGGCGCGGGCCATTCTGTCAGTATTGCCGAACGCCTGACAACCGGCAGGCTCTATGGTCTTGATCAGGATGGTGACGCACTTGCGGCATCACGTGAGCGTCTTGCGCCGTATCTTGACCGCGTAATTCTCATAAAGACCAATTTTCGCGACATGGCTGCGCATATCACGGAACCGGTAAACGGCGTGCTGTTTGACCTCGGCGTCTCGTCGTTTCAGCTCGATGAGACGGAACGAGGCTTTTCCTATATGCAGGATGCGCCGCTTGATATGCGTATGGACCGTACCTCGGGATTTACGGCATTCGATGTGGTAAATGGCTATGAACGGGGAGAGTTAAAACGCATCATTGCGGATTATGGTGAGGAGCGTTTTGCCGGCCCGGTTGCGGCAGCTATTGTGAAAGCCAGAGAAACGGCCCCGATCCGGACGACATTGGAACTTGCCAGAATTGTAGCGTCTGCGATTCCGAATGCAAAGCGGGAACGGCAGCATCCGGCAAAACGTACGTTTCAGGCAATTCGTATTGCGGTGAATGATGAGCTTTCCGCAGTGGAAGAAGGCGTCAGAGCGGCGGTTGATTTGTTGGCACCGGGCGGACGTGTCCTCGTGATTACGTTTCATTCGCTCGAAGACCGGATTGTCAAGTCTCTCTTCCGAACGCTTTCAAATGGCTGTACCTGTCCGCCGGAGTTTCCGGTGTGTGTGTGCGGCGCGAAGCCGATTGTGCGGATTGTCAATCATAAGCCGATTCTGCCGTCTGCGGAAGAACTTCAGGAAAACCCACGTTCTCGCAGTGCGAAACTGCGAATTGCAGAGAAAATTTGACCCTTTCTCCCGAAAAGGAGGCAAAAAGCATGGATAGTGCGGAAGTATTAAAAGAATATGAAAAATATGTCGATGTAGACCATCCGGCTACGGGCGGTAATGTCGCCTATGATCTGTCCCGGTTTGACAACCGCGCACGGGTGCGTGAAGCGGTTTTAGAGGCGCCGCAGGAGCGCAGTGTCGCTACAAGACGCGAACCGGCGCCACGAGAGCGGCTTTCTGTAAGCGTTATTTTGATGTATGGACTCATTGCTGCACTGGCTGCATTGTTAATCAGCAACTATATGACGCTTACGATTTTGACGGACGACCTGTCAACACTGACCGGCACTTACGAGGAATTAAAAAACGAGGAGATTATCCTGCAAAATCAGTATGATCAGAGATACATATTAAACGATATAGAAACATATGCCGTCAATACTCTTGGCATGGTAAAGCTGGAGAGTAATATGATGGAGTATATTGAACTTTCCAGTCCTGATACCATTACTGTGATAGATCCGTATGAGGATGGAAAAGTGTCGGGGTTTTTTAATAACCTTGTGGAACGTATCAAAGAGTTTTTGGAATTTTTGGCATAACAGTTGTATATACTAAAACTGGAAAATATTTTCAGACAGTGGCCGTTTGCCGAACGGACTTTTTCGGTGGTGTAATTGGATAAGACTGACAGGGGCGGGAACGTAACTTGCGGTATGGTCGCGCAGGTCTTCACGGATTCGTCCCCTGTATTTTGTTTCAGGCTTTATGCTTGGGAAAGGAGGCCCTATTATGGATAGATGGCGTGGTTTGAACAGTTCGTCTGTGTTTAAACGGATTATGTTTGTTATGTTCTTTCTTGGCGCTTTTGCGTTTCTTGTGCTGATAGGAAAGCTTTTTCAGGTACAGGTAATCGCTTATGAGGAGTATCAGCAGAAGGCGGTTTCTCAACAGACGCGCAACGAGATCCTGACGCCGTCGCGTGGGACAATATATGACAGCAATATGAATGCTTTGGCAGTTAGTGCGACGGTTGAAACTGTCTGTATATCTCCGAATGATATACAGGATACGGACGATCCGGAGGCAACTGCGGAGCTTGTCGCGTCCGGCCTTTCTGAGCTTCTGGACGTAGACTATGATACGGTTTATCAACGTGCCATGAAAACCGGAAGCTATTATGAATATGTAAAAAAGCGGATTGAAGCGGATGAGGCGGACCTGGTTCGTGAATTTATCAATGAAAACGACCTGGATGGCGAGATCTTCCTTGTCGAAGATACCAAACGCTATTATCCGTATGGTTCCGTCGCGTCGCAAATCCTGGGCTTTGTTGGCACGGACAATACAGGCCTTTACGGAATTGAGTATGCTTACGATGAAACATTACAGGGTACGCCGGGACGGATCATTGCGGCGAAAAACGCGAAGGGTACCGACATGCCCTTTGAATATGAGCAGTACTACGATGCGGAAGATGGCGACAGCCTGGTTTTAACGATTGACGTTGTGATACAGAGCTACCTGGAACGTGCGCTCGAAAGCGCGCGGGAGAATGCCGGTGCATCCAGTGCGGTTGGCATAGTGATGGACGTCAATACGGCAGCAGTGCTTGCCATGTCCTCGAAACCGGACTTTGACCCAAACGATCCGCTTACCATACAAAGCGGCGATATTAATGAATCTCTCTCCCTCCTCTCAGGCGATGCATATACTGAGGCACTCAATCTGGCACGGCAGAGCATGTGGAGCAATTCCGCAATCAGCGATACCTATGAGCCCGGTTCCGTTTTTAAGATTATCACGGCTGCCATGGCGCTTGAGGAGAGCGTGACCTCTTTGAACGACAACTCCTTTATCTGTAATGGCGCGAGATCCATTACGATCTATGACCGGCAAATCGGCTGCTGGAAGGACGGCGGCCACGGCGTACAGACCTTTACGCAGGGCGTTATGAACTCGTGCAATCCCGTCTTTATTGCGCTTGGAGACCGTCTTGGCGGATCCACGTTTTTTAAATACTTCGAGGCGTTCGGTCTGACACAAAAGACCGGCATTACGTTGCCGGGCGAGGGCGGCGGCGCTTCGACGCTGTATCACTCTGAAGAGTATCTGAACACAATCCCCATTTCACTGGCGACATCCACTTTTGGCCAGACCTTTACGATCACGCCGATCCAGCTGATCACGGCGGTATCCGCCGCTGTCAATGGCGGTACCCTCTATCAGCCGCAGATTGTGAAGCAGATCATTGCAGCGGACGGTACGGTGAAGCAAACGTTTGACCCGACGCCTGTCCGCCAGGTGATAACGGAAAAGACCTCAGAGGATCTTTGCTATGCGCTGGAAAAAGTTGTTTCTGAGGGCACCGGTTCCAATGCCTATGTAAAGGGTTATAAGGTGGGAGGTAAGACCGGTACAACGGTTATTACTTCTACAAACGAGAGCGAGGAAAAGGAGTATATTTCATCTTTTCTGGCCTTTGCGCCTGCAGATGATCCGCAAATTGCCGTATTAATTCTTGTCAAAGAGCCGACGACGGCGACGCACTCAGGAAACATGCTGGCAGCGCCATATGCTGCGGAAGTGATTGAGAATACGTTGCAGTATTTGGGCGTCGCGCCTGAGTATACGGAAGAAGAATTCCAGTCGCTGGATATTACCACGCCGGACTTTACGGGCATGACGCTTGAGGAAGTTGCGCTGAAAGCAGAGGAAATGTCGCTGAACTATACGATAGTAGGCGACGGCGAGTATGTCACCGATCAGATGCCGGTGATTGGCGCTGTAGTACAGCGCAGCGCTGAGATGGTCATTTACATGGGAGGTTCGAAGCCGAGTTACCAGGTTGGAGTTCCGAATATTACAGGCATGACGCTTGGCGGTATTCGCAGGCTGCTGGCGGATTCCAACCTTTATATCCGGGCCGTTGGTAACACGTCGGAGGAATCCCTGGTTCTTTCCGTGAGTCAGGATCCGCCGTATGGCACGATGGTAGAGCCGGGCAGCGTTATAACGGTCAACTTTATTAACGATACGTCTGATGAGGAAATTGAATAAGGACGGGAAGTGCTTTTCATGCGTCTTGACAAATTGCTGGAACGGGTTGAGATTATAAAAACAAACTGTTCTCCGGATATGGATATTACGGACATTGCCTTTGATTCCCGCAGAGCCGGCCCCGGCGTTGCCTACGTTGCGGCGCGCCGGATCGGCGCAAATGGCCACGATTATCTTGCGTCTGCGATAGAAAACGGTGCGTCTGTCGTTGTGGCAGAGCGTGAAATGGCCGGCGCTCCCTGCGTTGTAGTGCCGGATGGCAACCGGGCAATGGCGGTCATGTCTGCGAACCTTTATGGAAATCCGGCAAACCGTCTAAAGATCGTCGGCATTACGGGTACCAAAGGCAAAAGTACTACTGCCTTTATGATAAAAACGATTTTAGAGCGGGTCTATGCCTGCAAGGTCGGACTGATCGGTACGCTCGGTGTTTTTGCTGGGGATGAAATGCTGGAACCAGCCCACAATACGACGCCGGAGGCTCCGGAGCTCCATCGCCTGTTCGCGCAGTTTGTCTCGCTGGGTTGTACGTATGCTGTTATGGAGGTCAACTCCCATTCGCTTGCCATCGATCGTGTTTGGGGGATTCCGTTTGCCGCGTCGGTGTTTACAAATCTCTCGCAGGATCATCTGGATTATCATGTCACGATGGAAAATTATCTGCGCGCCAAGGCAAAACTCTTTGATATGGCGCCCATTGCCGCTGTCAATGGAGATGATCCGGCCTGCGCATATCTGATGGAGCATACCTCTTCCAAAAAGCTGCGTTTTTCGGCAAAGACGGCGGAGGCGGATCTGTGGGCGGAGCGAATTGACCACCACTCGTCCTCGGGGGTTGCATTTGACGCTGTAACGGCGTCTGCATGCCGCCGCGTTCATCTCTCCTCTCCGGGTGGATTTATGGTATATAATGCCCTTGCCGCTATCGGCTGTGCGATGGTACTGGGAATTTCCATGCAGGACGCGGCGGATGCCGTATCTCATACCCGTCCGGTTCCCGGACGTGTACAGACGGTGGAGGCGGAGCAGGGCTTCCGCGTAATCGTCGACTATGCGCACACGCCGGAAAGCGTGCGGCAAATGTCCGAGACGGCGCGCGAGTTTACCAAAGGACGCTTGATTTCCGTTTTTGGTTGTGGCGGCAACCGGGACCGTACAAAACGTCCGCGGATGGGAGAGGCTGCGGCCGCATATGCGGATCTCCTTGTCGTAACAACCGACAATCCCCGTTTTGAGGAACCGGAAGGCATTATTGCTGACATCCTGCCCGGTATTGACCGGGAAAAGTGTCCGACAGAAGTCATACCGGACCGGCGTGCGGCGATCCGGCGTGCGATTGATTTGGCCGCTCCGGGCGATACGGTACTCATCATGGGAAAGGGACATGAGACCTACCAGGAGGTACGGGGTGTGCGGTCGCATTTTGATGACCGTGAAGAAGTAGAATCATATTTAAAGCGGGGTGACGTGCATGATTGATGTCTCGCTCGCTGAGATTGCCTCCTGGGCGGGAAGTACTTGCCCGGCGGGGTATGAACGTGTTATGATAGATGATGTCTGCAAGGACAGCCGGACCGCGCGTCCGGGCAGCCTGTTTGTACCGCTGCCCGGGACGCATTTCGATGGCCATGACTTTTTGGCTGCTGCGGCAGCAGGAGGCGCGTCCGCCGCACTTTGCGCCAGGGACGGCACGACACTTGACATACCGCTTTTGCGGGTAAGCCATGTCTTATCTGCCTATCAGGCAATTGCAGCGGGCTATAGAGACCGGTTTTCTCCGCTCGTTGTTGGCATTACGGGCAGTGTTGGAAAAACGACTACGGCGCTTATGACGGCGGCGGTTCTCGGCTCCCGTTACTGTCTTTTAAAGACGGAAGAGGATTCAAACGGGCAGATAGGCCTGCCGTTTGCTCTGTTTCATTTGGCACCTGAACACGAGGCCGCCGTACTGGAAATGGGGATGTCTCAGCCTGGGGAATTAGCCCGTTTGACCCGTGTGGCCTGTCCGGATATCGCAATTATCAATTCAATTGGTACTGCGCATATCGAATTTTTCGGAACGCGCGAGAATATATGTAAAGCAAAGCTTGAAATTTTGGACGGCCTGCGCCCCGGCGGTCGGATTGTGTTAAACGGCGACGAGCCGCTTCTGTGGGAAAAGCGGGGAACGCTTGGGTTTGAAACGCTTTACTATGGGCTCCATAACCCGGATGTTGATTTATGTGCAAAGGTTGTTGGCGTAGAAGACGGCGCTACGGTTTTTGATGCACGGTATCGCGATGCGGTTCGGCGGATTCGTTTGCCGGCTATCGGGGAACATCATGTATCAAATGCTCTCGCCGCAATTTTGGCGGGTGTCTGTGCCGGCATTGATTTTCCGTCTGCGGCGGCGGCGGTGGAACGCTATCAACCCGCGCATGGACGGCAGAACATCTATGAAATAAAAGGAATTACCGTGATCAACGATTCCTATAATGCAAGTCCTGAGGCGGTTTGTGCGTCGCTTGAAGTATTAAAAAGTCTTCCGGCGCGCCGGCGCTTTGCCGTTTTGGGCGGTATGCTGGAGCTTGGGGAATACACGCAGGAGGGTCATGAGCGCTGTGGACGGTGTGCCGCTGCCTCGGCTGATTTTCTTTTTACTTATGGCGGTGACGCTTATCTCGCCGGTGCGCGTTCTGCCGGAATGGACGAGGCGCATATTGCCTCATATTCAACGCATGAAGCGTTGGTTCACCGTTTATTGAATGAAGTAAAGCGGGGGGACGCTGTACTTTTCAAGGGCAGCCATGGTATGCATATGGACGTTGCGCTGTCACTGTTTCAAAAAGAATTGTAAAACGGAAGGGTCATCTATATGGTTCAGAGCCTTGTGGTATTCATCATCGCATTCGCGGTATCCGCAATTTCCGGCCCCTTTATCATTAAGACACTGCGGCGGCTGAAGTTTGGACAAAAGATACTCGAGGACGGTCCGAAGTGGCATCTTAAAAAGCAGAATATTCCGACGATGGGCGGATTTATTTTTTTCTTTGCCATCGTTGCAGCGATGGCTGCGGCACTCGTAGTTTTCGGCACAGAGGGCTGCGGCCGCTGGCTTCTGGTGCTTGCCATGGCGACGGCATTTGGCGTGATAGGATTTATTGATGACTGGAGTAAGATTAAAAAAAGTCAAAACAAAGGGCTTAGTGCGGGCCAGAAATTTTTGCTTCAACTTGCTGTGGCAATCCTGTTTATCACGCTCATGCGAACCCTTGGCGTCTTGACGCCGGTTATCACAGTTCCGTTTTTGAACGTTTCCTTTGAAATTCCATGGCTGGTCTATTTTATTTTCATGAGTTTTATTATTGTTGGTACTGACAACGCGGTAAATCTGACCGATGGGCTTGACGGTCTTGCGGCCAGCGTAACCCTGGCAGTCATGGCTTTTTTTGCCTTTGCGGCACATTATCTGGCGGGCGTTGCACCGGAAAACGGAGAAATGCAGGCATTTGCCATGTTGCCCGCGGCGGCTTGCGGCGCACTTGGCGGCTTTTTGCTCTATAATTTTAATCCCGCACGTGTATTTATGGGCGATACGGGATCGCTGTTCCTTGGCGGCCTGGTGGCGGGTATGGCGTTTGCCATTGACCTACCGCTTATTTTAATTCCGGTTGGGATTGTGTATATCATTGAAGTGCTGAGCGACATTATTCAGGTGACCTATTTTAAGCTCAGCGGCGGAAAGCGTATTTTCAAAATGGCACCGATTCATCATCATTTTGAAATGTGTGGCTATAATGAGCGTCAAATTGTTGTCACGGCATTTCTCATTACTGCGGTGATGTGTGTGTTGGGTTATTTCGGCGTTGTTTGGTTGAACCCGATTGCCTGAGGAGGCGGCTATGGCAGATACAAGACGACAGACCCGCGTGGGACTTGCGCGGCAGAATTCGGAAGAGCGAAGGCCGCGCAACACGCGGTCTTATGAGTCTGCGCCCATACGGACGGAGAGCGCAGTGACTCCGTCAAATGTGCGGCGTGAGGTACGGCGGCGGCCTACGTCTGAAAAGCCGGTCATGGGTGGATTTGACGTTCCTTACTTTATGCTGGTTGTCATGCTGACTCTGATTGGCCTTGTTATGCTGTTTTCTGCCAGCTATGCCAATGCTTATTACTATGAAGGCAATAGTTTCCGGTATATCAGCAAGCAGTCACTAGCCTGTGTGTTGGGACTAATCGCCATGTTTGTCATTTCTAAATTTGATTACCATCATTGGCGGA
>URVL01000009.1 GCA_900551265.1 uncultured Eubacteriales bacterium
AGCCAGGGGGTGCGGGAGTGTTCACGGGTGCCGGTATCGGAAATATCAAACACATACCGCAGCCGGGGCCGGTCGCCGGAATCGTCCACCAGGGCGATGCCCTTGGAGCCGCGCCGCACATACCGGCCCATGCGGTTGTTCCACAGGTCGTACTCGGCGCAGGCAGTGGCGTCCGGGCGCTGGGCGTAGATCATCAGCTGCTCGTGGAATGGATACTTGTAGAGTCGGGCAGCAGTGGTGAGAAAGCCCGCCCATTCCTGCCAGCTGCCGGTGAGCTGGACCGCCACCTTCTCCGCCATCTGCGCGTACATTTCTGCTTTGGTTGGCATGGGTCTGTCCTCCTTTCGGTTTCAGATAAAAAAAGAGCAACCCGATGGTAGCTACTCATAAAACAGCATCAACAATCAACTGAAACAGGGTAGCTGCCATACGGATTGCCACAAAAGCGGGTAAGAGGTCAAAGACTTCTTGCCCGCTTTTTCTGTGCCGCGTGGAACGATAGAAAGGCATTTTTGCGCTTTCAAGGGATACGATACTACTTGTTCTGTTTCCGTTCTCTGCAAGTCGCATAAATCAAGGCTTTTCGCCTGCCTAAATGTCCACGCTGGCATGGCAAAATGTTACGCAGTAGACCGCCATTTTTGAGGGTGGGGATATAAACACTCAACTCTTGTGTTTTCAAGTCTGCAAAACCGCGTTGTGTAAGGCGCTCTCGCTCTCTATTGCGTAACACATCATCATAGATTGAGGGCGCAAGCGGTCTATCCGTTTGCGCCCTCTTGATTACCCGACAGCAAAGACGGGCAAAGCCGTCAAGGACGCGAAGCGCGAAGTTTATCCTTGACGGCTTTTTCTGCCTTTGCTACTTGTCATCTGTCAAAGCGGAACTTGGGTAGTGCTTCCATTAAGGACGCTTTGAGATAATCTTGAATATCGTCGTTGATACTCCCTTGAAAGTAGGACAGATATTTGATGTAGCCGGTATAGGTTTGAATGACGGTGTTCACCGCTTCCGGCTCCCCGGCGGTTGCCTTTACAATCGTTTCATAGGGCAGCAAATTGTATTTCCTATTCTTCATCTTCTAACGCCTCCAGTTCTTTTCGTATGAAGCGCAATGACCTTTTTCGTCTACGAAAGATTGTGCTTCTGCAAACTCCGAATAGCCTTCCGATTTCCGTATCGCTGTAACCGAGGTAGTACCGCAAAAACAGCACTTCACGCCGCTTTTCCGGCAGACGCAAAAGCGCGGCTGCTAACTGCTCGCTTTCCACAATGACCGTTTCCCCGCGAACGGTAAAAACCGTGGGCATATCGTATTTTACGAAATACTCGTCTGTTACAGTAACCGGCTCAAAATCAAACTCCCGAAGATAGTCAAGGGACACTTCAAACTGTTGCTTTTTCCGTATTTTCTTGTAAGCGCCCAGCGCCGCATGATAAAGCACGATCTTACAAAAGGCGTTGAAAGTTCGCTCGATATGCACCCGGTACTGCTCACTATTCATCATTTTTCTCACCCCCTTTCTTCCCAAGCAGGGGGAAAAACAACAAACGCCCATGCAGCATAAAACCGCATGGGCGTTGGAAGTAGGAATTATAAGAGGTAATTATATGATTTGTGTATTCATACTCATGGGCGCAAAATCCCATATAGGTGCAAAGGCTTTTTTTGACCGTAGGTTATGAGAAATGGCAATCAACATACTTGTACCTCCAAACAAAATAACAGAGCCGATAACCGCATTTCATCTTGCGTGTTATCGGCTCTGCGTCTGTGCGTCCGGCTCTTGGATAACGGATATTCTCATGTTTTTTACGCTAATTAGCGTTTCCTGTTTACACTTCGGGCAGAACAGCGGGAAGTGCTCAAGCACCGTATCTTCCCGCAATCTTATCCGTGTCTTGTTCTTGCAGATAGGACATAACAGCCAATATAGATTGTTACTCATAGAACCATGCCTTTTTTATCAAGTCTGCTAATGCTACAGGAGCGTCTATATTTACTTCGTGCCCTGCGTTTTCAACGAAAAACAATTTCGCATTTGGAATTGTTTTTGTCAATATTCTCGCGGCCTTTTGGTTTGCTCTATCCTTTTGACCGCAGACAACGAAAGCCGGACAAGTAACCTCGTTCAGCAAAGATGTAAAGTCTATCTTCTTCATGGAAGTTGTCAATGCAATTACATCTCTTTTAGGAAAGCCCACTGAGCCAAACGCCACTTGGGGTAAAATGCGAAACACAATATTTTGAATGTCTAACAATAATCTCGGCATTTTATATTGCGGTGCGATCAACATGAGTGCTTTTACCTTTTGAGGATTGTTTAGTGTGTACTGTAATACAAGGATAGCGCCAAGTGAAATGCCGCACAAGCATAAAGGCATTTCCATACAGTTGCATTCGTTTTCAAATGCTTTATAGAGATTTTCGTATGTAATCTGCTTATCTTTTACAAGAGCAGATAGACAGGGACGATAAACTTGTATATCAGCGGGAAGATGTGCTATTACCTTGTCCCAACTTGATGAAGTCTGCCCAAGTCCATGTATAAAAACATAGGTCATAATTCCGTTTGTCCCTTTCTAATATTATCGCGGTGTAGCCTAACCAAATCTATCGTAAAACAAGTGCCGCTTAATACCAGTGTTGTTATGATGTGAAACAGATCGGAAACGAAATCCATAGAAACACTCTCAATAAAATATGCCGTAATATGCGTAATCCCACACGCTAAAGGGATTACAATAAGCAGCGAAAGGGCAAAGGCTAAAAATATTCTCTTTTGACATTTTACAAAAGCCCCGTATATTCCCCATGCTGCCGCAATCGACAAACCGGCAATACTACTTCCCATTGATAAAATAAGCGGCAATTTCAAAATAACACTTAATCCCGCTAAAAAAGGAAGCGTGATTATACTAATAACTATCAATGATTTTCTAATCACTTTGCTTCTTGTTCTGAAAAAAGGTACAAATACAAGCCACCCAGCAATCAATGACAGCAAAACAATCAAAGACCAAGTCAAGTTTTTTGTTAGGACATAATCACAAATTACACATACCATGATTGCTATCAAGCACATCGAAGATAGAATATATAGTCCCCATTTCTTAATTTGCAGCATAATATCCTCCTTTTAATACCTACCGAATGAATGTATTTTGGAAAACTAAAACGCCTATTAAAAGGCACTTTAGTTTATCTTATAGATTTGAAATTTGATTGAGCCTTACCTTTACAATTTCTACTAACTCGTCATCAATAATAGGTACGCCCATTTTTTCAAGCATTTCCTTGAAGAATAAAAACTTATGGACGATCTCTTCTTCCGTTGCAGGAAAGATGTTCGGATAAAGCCATACATCACCCAGTAAAGGTATTAACTCTGCAATTTCTTTTGGGTAGTCTGTTTGAATAGAGCCGTCGGCAATCCCTTCTTCAATCAAATCCAACCATAGCGGCGTGAGATGTTGATGGTCGGATTTTATCATCTCTGCAAAAATACGCGGATTTTTCAGTAAGGGAAGTGCCTCGATTTTAAGTTGCTTTTCTTGTGTGTTTTGTTGGTTTAGTTTAACTGCTTCTCGCATTTTCTGCAATGCGTTCAAATCTTTTCTCTGCTTCACAATAGCAAATGGATTATTTTCAGCAAAGAGTTTATCACTTAAAGCGCATATAATATCTTCTTTGGACTTGAAGTGATGATATATCGCCCCTTTTGTTAATCCACCCAGTTCATCGACAATATCTTGTATAGTGGTATTTTCATATCCTTTTTCTAAAAAAAGCCGCTGCGCCACTTCCAATATTTTTTCAACGGTGAACTCTGGATATTTGTTTCGTGCCACAATGTGCCTCCTTGTCCCAATACATTCTTTTGGTATGTATCTATTATAAAAACTTTGCTTCCTCTTGTCAAGATACATACTGATGGTATTTTTGTTCCTTACCTTTGCTCTGCGGTAAAAATAGTTTTTTCAAAAAACTTTCTTAAATCTTTGGCAAAATCGAAAGTGTGGCGTTGTATATAGTGAAGGGCAAAGTGCAACAAAAGCCGTTTGTCGGACGGGATATTGAGTGAGAGGAAGTAAACGGGTTTGGGAAACTCCCAACAAGAGAAAATGCGGCGCATTTTACGGAAAGGGTACCCCTTTCCTATGCTTGCTGCGGAAGAAGCAAGCGGCAAATGGGTACTCATTTGCTGTGCTTGCTCCCTACTCAAAACAAATGAAAGGACGGGAAAGGAATGGAACGGAAACGAGAAACGGAACACAATGATTTACTGCCGAAAAAGGGCAACCCTTTGAATGAAACCGTCTGCTACAAAATCGGCGGGACGGTCTTTGAAATTGAAACTTCCTGCGGCGGCTCCGAACTGCTCTACGACAAGATGACGCGCCTTATCAAAGCGGAAACCGTGAAAACGCCTGGTGACAAGGAAATGACGGAGCGTTATAATAGCGATAGCAACCTGTTTGTCGGGCGTTCATTACAGGAGGAATGAACCATGAATATATATCCCGACAACATCACTGCTTTGTATGCGAGACTTTCCCAAGAGGACGCTTTGGACGGTGAGAGCAACAGCATAGCCAACCAAAAGAAAATCCTTTTGAAGTACGCAGAGGACAATGGTTTTCCCAACCCAACCTTTTTCATCGACGACGGCGTTTCCGGGGTAACTTTCGACAGGCCCGGCTGGAATGAGATGATACACCTTGCGGAAGCGGGAAAGGTCAAAACGGTTATCGTCAAGGATATGTCCCGCATGGGACGGGATTATCTGAAAGTCGGCTATTACACCGAGAGTTTCTTTGCCGAGCGCGATATACGGTATATCGCCATCAACGACGGTGTGGACAGCGACAAGGGCGACAACGATTTTACCCCATTCCGCAATCTGTTCAACGATTTTTATGCCCGCGACACCAGCAAGAAAATCCGCGCCGTTATGCGGGCAAAGGGCAACGCCGGGGAACATCTTTGCAGCAACCCGCCCTATGGGTATGTGAAAGACCCCAACGACAAGAAAAAGTGGATTGTGGACGAGGAAGCCGCCGAGGTAGTCAAGCGAATTTTCGATTTGTGCGTTGCCGGAAAAGGGCCGATGCAGATTGCAAAGGCATTGACCGCCGGAAAGGTTTTGACCGTCAAAGCGTACTACGCAAAACGGGACGGAAAGCCCATGCCGGACAATCCTTATCGCTGGTCTGTGGAAACCATACGGGGGATTTTGGAACGCCCAGAATATGCGGGGTGTACGGTAAACTTCAAGACCTACTCCAAATCCCACAAACTGAAAAAGCGTCTGCAAAACGCCCCGGAAAATTACCGTATCTTCCCGGACACGCAACCTGCCATTGTTGACCGCAATGTATTTGAGCGAGTGCAGGAATTACGGGCAAACAAACGCCGCCCCGCCAAACAAGCGGAACGGCAGGGGTTGTTCTCCGGCTTGCTCTACTGCGCCGACTGCGGCAGCAAACTGCATTTTGCTACGGGCAAGAACATGACCCCGGAGCAGGATTGTTACCGCTGCGCGAGGTACAAGAGCAATACGGGGGATTGCACCATGCACTTTATCCGCGAGGAAACGCTGAAACGGTTTGTGCTGCGCCGGATATTCGATGTAACCGCCATGTTTTTTGAGGACATTATGAGTTTTCAAAAAGCGGTGTATGAGCAGCGGTTTGAGGAAGCGGAAAAGACGGCAAAAAAGCGCAAGCGGGAAATCACCCAAGCCGAAAAACGGATAGCGGAACTTGACCGGATTTTCAAGCGTATCTATGAGGACGATATATCCGGCGCAATCTCTCACGAACGGTTTTTGAAGTTATCCGCCGAGTATGAAGCGGAACAGAAAGAACTGACGGAAAAGGTTAAGTCAGACCGGGAAATGGTAAATGCCTACGAGCAGGACAAAGCGGATTTTGACAGTTTTGCGGCGGTCATTCGGAAGTATGTGGGGATTACCGAACTTACGCCTACGATTGTCAATGAGTTTGTGAAGAAAATTATCGTCCATGCGCCGGACAAGTCCAGCGGCCACCGGCGGCAGAAAATCCAGATTATCTGGAACTTCGTCGGGGAACTGAAACAGGACAAGGACAAGCAGACCATTGAACGGCAGAGAAAAAGCAGGACAGCATAGCAATTTGCCATGCTGCCCTGCAAGATACCATTACTTCCTTATGAGTGTGCCGCTAATGCTGCAGGCGGCTTTTATTAATAAAAACATGTGATTTTTGCAAGGAATACCGTTTTATGCATTACCGGTTGTGAAAAAGCGCGTTGTCAAGCGCTATAGTAAGCGCGCAGTAGACCGGCGCATCCTGCATATTCGAAACCGACAGGACATAGGTTTCTCCCCAGCGCAGTTCCCGTTTGCGGATACGGGCGTATGGCTCGCCGCCCTGCAGAATCTCAAAATCACAGGCACGCAAATTGCCGCGCAGAAGAAACGAATTCTCTCCGATGCTGATTTGAAAGACCGGCCGCATATTAAACTGTTGCTGCATGGTAGCCAGAACTTTGTCCGGCTCTTCCTGGGATGCCACTGAATAATTGGCAAACATTATTTTTTTTATTTTTTTTATAGAAAAGAGATCTACACCGGCACGGTCGCGCATGACAAGATGACCCTTGACACGAATCAGCAGGCCGTCCGCAGTATAGGCCAGCCGCCCCGTATCGTCCAGGACATCATACCTGTCGAGCAAATTGTAAGCTTTTTTTCGGATGAACAGGTTCATGAACGCTCCTAAAACTGAAAATGAAATGTGATGAAGACTTAAGACAAGAACAGTATAGCAAATTTTTTTGCTTTTTGAAAGGCTTTTTTGGAATAATGTCGAAGCATGGGGAACGAAAATTAACGGAAAGTGCTTTTCAACTAAGACACCGTATGATAGAATAGAAAAGAATTAAAATTTGGAGGGTGCATATGAGTTTCAACAATAAATTGAGACAGTGGCAGCTAAAGTATGGACGCTATGCGCCGCAGAACCTGATGATGTATGTTGTAGGTGCCATGGCACTTGTCTACATCGCTGATTATATTTTGGCGCCGACGGTGGGCTTCAGCCTTTCACGACTTTTTATGTTTACAAGAAGTGAAGTGCTTTCGGGCCAGATATGGCGTGTTTTTACATTTACGTTTCTACCGCCAAATGCAAACCTCTTTTTCATAGTGTTTTCTCTTTATTTTTATTATTTAATCGGTTCGTCACTCGAGAGGGAGTGGGGGAGCTTCTGGTTTGACGTTTATTATTTCTGCGGGATTATCGGCACGATCATAGCGGGATTCATCACCGGCAGTGCGACAAACTATTACCTGAATATGAGCCTCTTTTTTGCTTTTGCGGCTCTATATCCAAATTTTCAGGTGTTGTTATTTTTCTTTATTCCTGTCAAGATCAAATGGCTGGCCTGGTTGGATGCAGCACTGTTTTTGGTAAATTTTATTGTGGGATCCTGGTCCGTTCGCGCGGCAATCATTGCGTCGCTTTTGAATTTTTTTCTGTTTTTCGGGCCTTCTTTTTTCCGTGGTATCCGGGATGCGATCAGGACACGCCGCCGGCGTGCACAGTTTAACCGTGACTACCGCGGCGGCTATGACGACCGAAATCGCTGGAATTAAAATTTGCCGATATAACCGGCAAATAGCGCGCGTACGGAGAATAGGAAGTACCTTTAAAGTGTATGTGGTGCGTGTCCATCAGCTGGTAGCCCAAAAGGAAGAAACGCCGTCAAGTTATGACGGTGTTTTTTCTGCATTGATGTAACCATACTGCAATATTGTCAGTATTGACAATGCTGCGGAGTGTGTAGTAGAATAGACGCACTGGCATAAATTGCCGAGAAATAAACGGAAGGGGGGCGCTGGTGAACGTGAAAAATCGTGTTAGTGGTGTGAATACCAGAAAGTATATCGCTCTCGGTGCCGCTTTGTCTTTTTCAGGGGGTATCTGTGCGCGTTCAGGCGTCTTTTTATGTCGGTGAGGTTGAAGAATGTGTATTTTGCCGCCGGAAAGCCGTCTTGGCCAAGGCGGCTTTTTTACTGCGCTTTTGTAGTGGCAGGCGTTGGCATGTCACCTTTGCAGGCACGATATACGAACGGTTACAATCATGAAATATAATATGGAGTGTACGACATTATGGAAAAGAAGTCAAAAGGGACAAAGTTGATCACGCGTTTTATGCCGGGCGCTTTACCGTGGTTTTTGGTCACGATTTTGGCCAGCGCCATGCTGACGCTTTGCGAGACGGTTATGCCGCAAATTGTCAGCATTACGGTTGACTCAATCATTGGCACAAAGGCGTTTTCACTTCCGGATTGGGTAGTCGGACTACTGGGCGGCACGCAGGTCTTAGAGGGCCTGCGGGGCAGACTTGGTCTCATGGCGGGTGCAGTTATCATTGTCGCGGGCCTATCGTTTTTGTTTCGCTATCTTCAGCGTGTGGCGAGTGCTCGCGGATCGGAGCGATATGTCAAAAACATGCGGGACACATTGTTCGCGCATATCCAGCGCCTGCCGTTTTCCTGGCATTCTGCAAACCGTACCGGTGATATTATACAGCGCTGTACTTCCGACGTGGAGACGGTGCGTACCTTTGTTACAGGTCAGCTTATTGAGGTATTCAGCGTTTTATTCCATATCGTGATCTCGCTATCGTTTATGTACGCCATGAATGTAAAGATTGCGCTTGCTGCGACGGTGTTCATGCCTGTAGTGTTTTTGTATTCCATGTACTTTCATAAGAAAATTTCCAGCCGCTTTACTGAGGCAGATGAGGCGGAAGGCGTGATGTCCACGGTGGCGCAGGAAAATTTGACGGGTGTGCGTGTAGTACGTGCATTTGGCCGTGAAAGATATGAAAAGGACAAGTTCGAGGAGAAAAACAGTTTGTTTTCAAAACTGTGGATTAAACTTGGCTATCTGCTGAGCTGGTACTGGGCCCTGGGGGATGCTGTATCCAGTTTTCAGGTATTGACGGTCATCGTGATGGGGGTGACGGAGGCGGTCGCAGGCGGCATAACTGCTGGTCAGTTCATTGCGTTTGTCTCCTATAATTCCATGTTGGCATGGCGTGTACGCTATTTGGGCCGTATGGTTAGTGAAATGAGCAAGGCCGGCGTTTCGCTCAGCCGTTTGGACTACATTTTAGGATCCGAAGAAGAGCATGACCGCCCTATCACGAAAACTGCCGATATGTCAGGTGATATCGTGTTCGATCATGTTTCGTTCGGCTATACCCCGGAGACAGAAACCCTGCATGACGTAAGTTTCACGATCCCCGGCGGATCCACATTTGCCATACTTGGAGGCACAGGATCTGGAAAGTCGACGATTATGCACCTGTTAAATCGTCTTTACGATATCCCGGAGGGCGGCGGACGCATTACCATCGGTGGAGTGGACATCGCAGATATGAAAGCATCGGAGCTGCGTGAGGGAATTGGCATGGTCCTCCAGGAACCATTTCTTTTTTCCCGCACGATCCGTGAAAATATCTCGATTGCCCGTCCGGACGCCACTCTTGGAGACATCCGTGCGGCGGCGGCAGACGCCTGCCTGGACGATAGTGTTCGTGAGTTTTCTCTCGGCTATGAAACGATGGTCGGCGAGCGCGGCGTAACGCTTTCCGGCGGACAAAAACAGCGCGCAGCGATTGCGCGTATGTTAGTGAAAAAAACGCCGGTCATGGTATTCGACGATTCGCTTTCTGCCGTTGATACGGAGACGGATGCCAAAATCCGCGAGGCGCTTTCGCGCCATATGTCAGATGCAACGGTTATTTTGATTGCGCACCGTGTAACAACGCTGATGAGTGCGGACAGGATTCTTGTCATGGATAACGGGCGTGTCGCGGAGATTGGCACACACGATGAACTGATGGAGAAAAACGGTATTTACCGTCATGTCTATGATATTCAGATGGCTGGGGCCAGGGAGGCAATGGATGAATAATTGGAACCAGGAAGAGGCTGCAGTAAAGTTGAAGTTTTTTGGCCTCGGAAAGATTTTGCCCTATATGAAGCCGCACAAGCGCCTGATTATTTTTATGTTTCTGGCTGTGATTGGCGAAAGCGCACTGTCTATGTGTATTCCACTTTTTCAGCGTTATGCGATTAATAACTTTATTGAGGCAGGCACGTTGGACGGCCTGAGCACATATATCGTGGTCTATGTCTGTGCCATTCTCGTACAGGTCACTTGCGGCGCGTTATGGACACTGAATTCCATGAAAACGGAAATGTATGTCGGACGTGATTTGAGGCGCGCCGCGTTTAATCATTTACAAACACTCTCTTTTACATACTTCAATCAAAATGCAGTAGGATATATTCATGCGCGTGTGATATCGGATACAAATCGTATTGCTGGCGTCGCGTCATGGAGTATTATGGATCTCTGCTGGTCGGTCGTCTATCTTGTCGGAATTTGTATTGTCATGATTTGTCTGGATTGGAAATTGGGCCTGATAATCGTGGCAATTCTGCCGGTTGTAATGGTGCTGGGCGGTGCGATACGCCGCAAGGTTGTCGCTTCCAACCGCATTGTGCGTGAGATTAACTCCCGTATTACCGGTAATTTCAATGAGGGAATCACAGGCGCCAAAACGACGAAGACACTTGTGATTGAAAAGAAAATGGAGGGCGAATTTAACCAGACGACTGAGGAAATGCGGCGGATGGCGGTACGGACTGCCCGGCTGAATGCGCTTTTCATCTCGACGACTACTTTTATCTGTTCCTTTGCCATTGCGGTGTCGCTGTATTATGGAGGGCATCTTTCCATGGAAGGCGCGATGATGATCGGTACGCTCTCTGCGTTTACGACGTATGCCATCAGCCTGATTGATCCGGTACAAAACATTGCGCGTATTGTAACGGATCTTGTCACCGTACAGGTTAATATCGAGCGCTTTACACGTTTACTTGGGACGAAACCGGACGTGGTAGATACTCCGGAAGTTATCGCAAAGTACGGTGATGTATTTGAACCAAAGCGTGAGAACTGGGAACCGATTCGAGGCGACATTGAGTTTCGAGATGTCAGTTTTATGTATCCCGACGGTACGGAATATGTCCTTGAGCATTTTAATCTGAAAATTCCCGCAGGAACCTGCGTGGCCATTGTTGGCGAAACGGGAGCAGGTAAGAGTACGCTTGTGAACCTGGTTTGCCGTTTCTACGAACCGACTTCCGGTCAAATCTTAATTGACGGCCGTGATTATCGGGAACGCTCGCAACTCTGGCTGCACTCGAATATCGGCTACGTACTCCAGTCGCCGCATCTGTTTTCCGGATCTGTAATAGAGAATTTGCGCTATGGCAATCCAGACGCCACGATGGAGGAGATTGAGGCGGCAGTCAAAGCTGTCTCGGCAGACGGTATCATTGCAAAGCTGGAAAATGGCTATGACAGCGATGTCGGCGAGAGCGGCGATCTGCTGTCGACCGGAGAAAAGCAGTTGCTCTCATTCGCGCGTGCCATACTGGCGGATCCGCACATTTTTGTCCTGGACGAGGCTACCTCTTCCGTGGATACGTTGACGGAGCAGTTGATTCAAAATGCAATTGAAAAACTCCTGGAGGGAAGAACGTCGTTCCTGATTGCGCACCGTCTGTCTACGATTCGTCACGCCGATCTGATTCTTGTTGTGCGTGGCGGCAGGATTATTGAACAGGGAACGCACGAGGAGCTTTTGAAAAATCACGGATATTATTACTCTCTTTACACACGCCAGTATCAAGAAGAGGCGACAGAACGCATACTTGACAAAAATTGATTATATTTTCACATCTTTTTTGTTTGACATGACCTGTGTTCAACGGTATAATGTGTGTAATACAGGAAACCTTTTGCATAAGGGGAAAGGATGGAGAATATGGCAGCATTGAAAGAGGCAAGTGCCCTGCTTCCGAATGGGCAGTATTTTGACAACTGGGAGACCGTGCAGACATATGACCGCGAGTTGCATGTCAACTGTAATCATCCGGCGGCATGCGATAGAAACGATGGCTCTGCAGAGCATCCCTTCTTAACCATTAACGCAGCGGCAGCCATTGCGGAACCCGGCACCCGCGTTGTGATTCACGCTGGCACGTATCGGGAGACTGTGCGTCCACAGCGTGGCGGCGAGAGCCCATCGCGTATGATCTCCTATGAGGCGGCGGGAGACGGAGACGCCATTATTAAGGCGTCTGTTGTTGCAACGGCGTTTGAACGCAGTACAGATTGGAATTTGCACCGTTTTGGCATGCCTGCGCAAGACGGCACGGAACCGGTTGTGTGGCAGACCAAACTGAATCCCGACGATTATCGTGGCTATAACCCTTTTTGTGCGGTCAATATTTTGCATGACCGCTTGTTCATTGAGTATGACAAGACGGATATGACGCCGTATTTAAATCGTCGCGGTATGGTGTTTGTAGATGGAAAACCGCTGACGCAGGTTGCCCTTTATAATCAGATGTCTTTAATTCCAGGTTCCTATTGGGTGGAGGCAAATGGACAAACGGTTCACTTCCGTTTGGAAGATGATGGCGATCCCGCCGATCATGTGATTGAGCTTTCCTGCCGTGAGCAGTGTTTTGCGCCGGATATCCCGTTCCTCAACTATATCAAAGTATCCGGTCTGAGCTGTGCCCATGCCTCGATGGGAGCGCCCGTCCCGCAGCGCGGCGCGATCTCCTGCTTCCGCGGGAATCATTGGATTATTGAGGACTGTACAATTGATTGGGCAAATGCCGTTGGTATCGACTGTGGCTGTGAGTGTTGGCACCGTCCGCATGAGGCCGGACGCGAGTACGGATATACGATTATTCGTCGAAATAAGATTTATGACGCTGGTGTCTGTGGCATTGCGGGTATGTATGCGGTTAACCTGCTGATTGAGGACAACTTGATTCAGGGCACTGGATGGCAAAAAATGGAGCTCTCTTGGGAGGCAGGAGGCATTAAGGTCCATAATTGCACCAATAGCCTCTACAGACGCAATATTTTCACCAAGACCATCCGTTGTGATGCACTTTGGATGGACTGCGGCAACGAGAATAATCGTGTCACGCAGAATTTGTTCCTCGATGGGATAGAGGCGCGCGAAGCCATTTTTATGGAGTGTACGCGTGATGACGTAAACCTGTTCGATAACAATATTATTTGGAATGTAGAGGGCCGGTTCAACGAAGACGATGTGCCGCATGTCGCCGGTTCTGCTCCGTGGTATGCCATGAGCGAGGAAGGCAGTATTGTAAACGGATATGGTATCTATGGCGAGGGTACTGACTATCTCTGGATTTCCAATAACTTAATTGGTAAATGCCGCAGCGCAGGCTATTTCCAGAAGTCTGTTGCATTCCGCCTTGCGGGCCGCGGCGGCACAGCGCGGGATGCAAAACTCTTTAATAATATTTTTTATGACTGTGCGGAGGCTGCAATCAAAATGCCGACGGACAAAAACGAATCTGAGGGCAACCTGTTTATGAAAATGCCGTCCGGTTTCCTGCGGATTCTCTACCCGGCGCCGACAGAGTGTCTGGATCTTAAAACGTGGCGTGAGTTCCATGGTTTTGACCTGACAGGCGCCGAAGCAGATTTTGATATTGATATCGACACGGATCATTACATTTTGGAAATCCGTCCGTCCAGTACTCAGGCGCGCCGTCCATTTGGAAGACGTTGGGGAGAACTGATTCAAAATCCTGCGGATCTTCCGAAGGTAAAGGCAGATGCCAAGGCGACGATAGACTTCTTTGGCAATGAAATGGCGGACGAAGACCGCATTGCCGGCCCGTTTACAGCACTTGCCGAGGGTATGGTTATCAATATTGACCCGCGTAAGCTGAAGTAAGAGCTTTGGAATAAAGCTTTTCGCGCAATGGTGATTTTGTACGTTGCGCGTTTGGAAAAGGTACGGCGTCTGAAAACAGGCGCTGTACCTTTTTTAACGTTTCTATCTGGCGGAGAGAATAATATTTGGAGGAGTTTGCTATGGAAACAAAAATCGAACGTAACGATGCCGTACGTGAGGTGCGGAATATGGCATTTCAATTTGCAGATCTCTATTTTACATTTGTTGCGGAGCTGCGAGAACGCTTCGGAGAGGAACAGGCATTGGAAATTGCAACGCGTGTCCTTTTCCGCCGGGCCGCGGAACGTGCGCTGGATATGGTGCGCCGGGCGGAGGCGGAGGGCATAGAACGCGTGCCGGAAAATATTATCAAAATGACGGACGTGCCATTTTTGGGCTGGGATGCTTCCTTCGGCCGCGACACTTGTCCGTATGGCGCGGCGTGGAACCGTCGGATCACGGAGAACCCCTGGTTTCGGCGTTTTGCCTGCCTCTACTGTGATGTGACAGATACGACGATTGCAGAAATTTTTACGGGGAGTTGCTCGCATAAATTGTATCACAATGTGGTGCTGGGGGACGACGCCTGTGAACGGGAATATTTTCCCTCTGAAATGGTCAAATCAGGTACATATACATACGGAACTTTATAAAAGATCGAAAATTTTAATATTTAAGGAAATAATGTCTTGACAGGGAATATATTGATGAGATATACTAAACAAGATGTCTTGTACATGGCAAAAAAGAATAAAATATGGTCATAAATTGTCTCTTTTATTGCGTGGCGAGGAATGATAAACATTAGGAGTCTTTGAATATGTGGTTTTGGTTATCTCTTATAGCCCTTCTCTGTTGGAGTGGATCGGATCTTTTTTCCAAAATCGGGTGTAAGGATCAGGATGACCGGCTAAGTCATCTCAAAATGGTGACGGCAGTCGGTGTTGTAATGGGGCTTCATGCTGCGTATGAAATATTTATTGGCGGCGTTGAGATTAATTTTCAGATTCTTTTGACGTATCTTCCGGTTTCTGCGCTGTACATTGCCTCTATGGCAATCGGCTATATTGGTCTGCGTTATATTGAACTTTCAATTTCTTCACCGATCTGCAATTCTTCCGGCGCGCTGGTTGCCGTTTTAACACTTGTGACGGCTGGACGCGGAGCCGTAAACAATTTTCAGCTTTTGGCTGTGGCGTTTGTCTGCGTCGGCGTAATAGCGCTTGGCGTTGTGGAAGCAACGGAGGATGAAGAACTTCGCTTAGAGCGGCAAAAGAAAGGAAACCGCATTTATGCAAAGTCTTTTCTTGCATTGGTCATTCCGATTATCTATTGCCTGCTGGATGCGCTTGGCACCTTTGCCGACTCCATCGTCTTGGAAACGCTGGATGAAAACTCGGCAAACGTTGCCTATGAGCTGACTTTCTTCCTGGTGGGCGTCCTCAGCCTGTGTTATGTGCTCTTTGTAAAGCGTGATAAGTTACAGGTCAAACGCGAGGTTCCGAAATATATTGGTGCCTGCTTTGAAACCGCCGGACAGTTTGCCTATATTTTTGCGATTGCCGACAGCGACCATATTATGCTCTCCGCCCCAATTATTTCGGCATATTGTGTGGCGTCTGTTTTGTGGGGGCGGCTTTTCCTGAAGGAAAGGCTTTCCTGGAAGCACTACGCATCGATTCTGCTTGTTGTGGTTGGTATTGTGATTATCGGTATTTTTGATGTATAATCGGCGCGTTGAAACTGCGCCCCATTTGTTGACATGCCTGTTTGACAAGTGGGGTGTTTTTCGCTTTAAAAAGCAGCATAATCAAAAAGGGTTTGTTGTCTGCACTGCGCAGATGACAAACCCTTTCCGCTGCTGAAACTTTTTAATAGGGACCTTGTAACGGCGCGCCGTTTAACTCTTCGACACTGACGACGCCGCACTTGACTGCAAAATCTAAAAGCTCGCAGTAATACCCGACGATGGCAGTCTGCATGTAAGGTCCCACATATAGAATGAGTAGAATGCCGCATGTGAATGAGGAAAGAAAAGCCCAGCCAATAAAGCTTAAATGCAGGACGAACAGTTCTGCCTTATGACCGTTCATAATGCGCATGGAGAGTTTCAATGCATCTGTTGCGCTGACATCCGGATATGCGGCGAGGATATATGGCGTCATTGCATAGGAATAGAACTTAATAATTCCTGGAATAATAAAGAGCAGTGACCATAGGAATGTCCAAAGCCCCATCCAAAGCATACCGCCGATTTTACGCCCGTAATTAATTGCAAAACCGGTTGTAAAGATAACAGGAAGATCCGGAACAGCGCCCTGAAATACCATCAGAAAGTAACACAGTAGCCCGAGCTCTAATGGTATTGCCACAAGAATAGCGCCGATCCCCGTATAGAATGACACACCGATCAGGAGCATCGCAATCAAAAAAGTGGCAACACAGTTCCCATAATTGGCGCGGAACGTCATTTTTGCACGTTCTTTGAGTTGTTCTCTGGTTGGCATAAAGTCCCTCCTCTGTTATTTTGATTTGCAAAATATTCACATATAAGATTGTATCGTATCTAGGCAATACAGTCAAGAAAAATTCAGAAAGACCCTCTAAAATTTATATGCCGCGCTTATGCCAAAATTGCTGTGCCCGCTTTAGTACCGGAGGAATTTCCTTCTCGCAGAGTAAATATAACCGGTGCAGTGCGCGTGTGCAAAGTAAGTACAGCATATTCGGATCGCTGATATCCGAACAGTCGGCAATCACGGCATCAAACTCCAGTCCTTTAGAAAGTGCGGCAGGTAAAATGACAATACCGGACTGCAGTACCTGTTCTGGACTGGTCAGGAGCGTGGCCGGAAAAGACAGAGACTGAAAAAGCATTTCAGCACGCACTGCCGTTGAACAGATTATGCCGACGGTTTGATAGTCCGCCAGTTCTCCGCTGTCCCAAATGTCTGAAAGAAGCTGTGGGGCCGGCGCACCGGTCACAACCTGGGGGATTTCTCCGCCGCGCTCAAAATAATCGATTTTACTATCCGTAAGTGCAGACGCCAGCGCGCAGATCGGCCCTGTTGAACGATAGCTACACTCCAATTTTGTACTATGACAACCGGGATAAAGCGAAAGAAGCTCTTCTTCGGTTTTCAATCCCAATCCTGGAAATACAGACTGCCGCGGATCCGCCAAAACGGTAAAAGATGCGTAGGGGTACATTTTTTTCAAAATCGCGTGCTGAAAAGCGTTATAATCCTGTGCCTCGTCCACTAAAAGCTGACGTACCGTTAAATTGGGTTCAAAATTTCCAAGTAGCGCAGAAAGATAGGAAAGGCAGACCGCGTCTTCATAGGAAAGTGTTGTATTTTCCAGCGCAGATTTGGTTTGTTCGAGTATGATGTCTCCTCCCGTTATACTTTTGCAATACTGCATAAGGATGGTTGGATAAAGAAGTGCGAGATCCAGGCCATTGCGCGCATCAATTTCTGCAAGCGTATTGAGCACGCTGTCACGGCGGCGGCGGATAAATTCTTCTTCATACTCATCTTCAAAATAGTCTCCGTCGGAGCGCCAGATTTCGTTCAATATCTCCTTTTTGTGTTGATCAAAATAGTCTTCCAAAAGTGTGCGTGCGAATGTACGTGCATGCGCTAACACGACGTCAAACGGCCGCTCGCGTTTCATCTCGGCACAGCGCTGGTTAAATGCCTCTGCGGAACAGAGTACGGTATCTCCGTAGGAAATAGCAGGCATTTGAAATGTGAAGTCTGCAAAATAGTTTTGGATAAACTGCAAAAAAGCCGGAGAGCCTTTGATGGCTATTGCATGACGTCTCAAATCGCTGTCCGGTGCAGATAATACGTATTCCGCCTGCGGATAATATTCCTCAAAACGATATTCCTGCGGCAGAATACGGTTGATGATATCGTCAAAGACGGTACAATGTGCGTCTTCTTCCCCAAGTTCCGGCAAAATATCGGAAATATAGGAGGCAAAGATTTCATTTCGCGAAATGATTTCGAAATTTTTCGCGTTAAGGTGATCACGGTTACGGTAGAGGAGATAGGCAAAGCGATGAAGGCCAACGGAGGTTTTCCCGGAACCGGCTGCGCCAAAAATCACAAAATCCCCAGCAGCCTCGTCGCGAATTGCACGATTCTGTTCCTGCTGTATACTTTCAATGATGACTTTTAACCGTGCCTGGGTATTTTCAGACAGGGCTTCGCCCAACATGTCATCATGTAAGGAGGAATCGGCATCGTACATAAGCTGTATCTTGCCATCACGAATTTTGAACCTCCGCTTTAAGACAACCTGCCCACGTTCGGTCCCATCCGGACTTTGAAATTGCGCCGGTCCTACGTTGCAATCATAGAACATGGAGGCAATCGGCGTGCGCCAGTCGTAAATATACGGTTCAAATGTCGCACGGTCAAAAAAGGAGTGCGCACCGACATATACTCGCTCACGATACCCGTCCCGGTCGGAAACGAAATCTAGCCGCCCAAAGTAGGGAATGCGATAGAGCGACAGCATATTCCGCAGCTCCAGGAGTGTTCCACGGTAGTCGTCTTCCTGCCTTGCGATATCGGCGTCATAGAGCGTTAAAGACGCAACATCGTCAAAGTCACGGATAACGTGTGTCAACTCATCCCACATTTTATAGCCGGACTCTTCAATATCAGATTCATGCCCTGAAACTTTTCGTTCCAGCTGGGCAATACGGTCTTTCAGCAGGCTTCGTATATTGTCCAGGTATTGATATTCGAACTTCCGCTCGTTCTGATCCATAATACAACTCCTTGAAGGTTTTTCGTACCTTCTATTATTGTGCATTAAAGATAAAAATACAAGACTTGCAACTCGGCTGATTTTATGGTATAATTAAAACTACCAAAAGAGGAGACGTGCACGTAGCTGTCTCTGTTATGTAAGTCAATATAATGAATGCCGCCTGATGATAAATTTTCCTCATCAGGCGGATTTTTCACGGGCGGGCAATTAAACGCCTACGCTTTGCTTTTCATTCCTTAGCATATTTTCACAGGGCCGTCCTGCAAAAAAGGCATCTAAATTATCATATGTGACACGCGCGATGTTAAAAAGCGCTTCCTCGGTCAAAAAACCTTGGTGCGAGGTCACAATGACGTTTGGATGCGTGGTCAGCAGTGCGAGAACCGTATCGCGGTCTGTTTCATCGCTTTTATCCTCATAAAAGACGTCCTCTTCTTCTTCATAGACGTCGAGCCCTGCTCCGCGCACGCGCCCGGTACGAAGTGCTTCTAAGAGCGCTTCACTGTCAATGAGTTCGCCGCGCGAAGTATTGATGACGAATACGCCGCCTTTCATAAGTGAAAATGCAGTGGCGTTCAGCATATCGCGCGTGTCCACTGTCAGAGGACAGTGGAGTGAAATGACATCTGCTGTGCGCAAAAGCGTGTCGAGAGCCACAAACTCCACGCCATTTACCTTGGTAGGATAGGCATCATAGGCGATGACACGCATACCAAAGCCACGGCAGATATCGGCAAATACGCGGCCGATACGTCCCATGCCAATTACGCCTGCCGTGCGGCCGTGGAGGTCGACCCCTGTTAATCCGTTTAGACTGAAATTAAACTCGCGCGTTCGTTCATATGCGCGGTGGATACGGCGACAAAGCGTCAAAAGTAGCGCACAGGCGTGTTCAGCAACGGCGTAAGGGGAGTATGCGGGGACGCGCAATACCGTAAGGCCAAGTTCCTCGGCGGCGCGCAGATCGACATTATTATATCCCGCACACCGCAGGGCGACAGCACGTACACCGAGTCTCTGAATCGCAGTAAGTGTTTCTCGGTCGAGCACGTCGTGTACAAACGTGCAAACGGTATCGCAGCCATCTGAAAGCGGTGCGGTTTCACGGTCAAGCTTTGTTTCCAACCATTTGAGGGTGTAACCTGGATTCAAGCGCTCAAACCAGGTTTTGTCATAGGGCTTTGTGTCGTAAAATGCAATCTTTTTCATGACGATAGCATTCCCTGCATGCTGCAATTTATGCGCTTTAATTTGTCTAATTTAAATACGGCGCCCAATGTATAAAAGATGCTCAGTAAAATTCCAGAAACGTTCCTGCTCGCACACTGTTTCGGCAAGATCCATCCAGGCGGCCGTAACCTCCGGGCCGCACGCTAAAATACGATCTTCAAACGTACAGACGATTGGTTCGCTTGCTAAATAATGCAATTTTTCAAGAGGAAATTGCTCCATAAAGGGAAGTACATTTTTTGGATTTATGAAAAATGCCTGCGTAAACGATTGGCCGCTCCAGTTTTCATCGCGCAAAAATGCCTCCAGCGGCGCAAGTTCCTTCGGATCAGTCAACATTTCCGGCGCTTCACGTCCCATATAAATGATACCGCTTACCAGTGTAATATATGCTGCGGCGAACGTGCCGCCGGAGCGCAGATGTGAAAGACATTCCTCCACTGCGTGAGTCCGGTCTGACTCATCAAGCAGATGATAGAGTGGCCCCATGCACAGCACATGGTCAAATGTCTCGCCTGCGACGCAGGCAAGGCTGCGCGCGTCTCCGGCGAAAGCACGCAACGGCAAGCCCAATTCCTGCGCTTTCGCCTTTGCAAAACGCACATTTTCCGGCGAAAGATCTACGAGCGTTACATCGCAGCCCAGCTCTGCCAAAGCGAGACTGTAGCGCCCCGGGCCGCCGCCAACGTCCAGTACGCACTGACCGGGCCGGAGATAACGCTTTAAAAACCGCATGTTGATCTCGAATTCAAAAGGATGACGCGTCATACGTTCCCACTCGTGTCTTGGGTTTTCGTCGTAGTGTTTCCGAACGGCTTCATTGTTTTCCATAAATACAACCTCCTTTTTCATCCAAAAGCAGTTTCCTATCGAGGAAAATACGCGCTCAGTCTGCTATGCAGCAGGTGATTACGAAAATGACCGGCTCTGGAAGTAAAAAACGGTGCGGGTCATTTGAAAGACCTGCACCGCGTACGCTCCATCCAGAAAGATATCGGCATTAGCTGCACGACAATACAGGCTCGACCATTGCGAAAAACGCAATACCGAACCAGATCGTGCCGTCAAACTGCAAGCTACGCCATACCATGCATGGATACCTCTTTGATAGGGTAGAACGATTATACATCGTGTGTGTCATAAATGCAATAGAAAATTCAGCTTGTTACGAAAATGAAGTAGTTCCGCCATAGCGCTCCCAAAATTCGTCGGACGTCATGCCGTAATGGAATTCGTCATAGAAGCGGTTATTCGTAAATACCATATCGCGCAGCTGACCTTCGAGCTGGAACCCCAGACTTTCGTGAAAAGCGATAGACGCTTCATTGAACGCATAGATACCAACGGTACATTTGCGGTAACGCAGCTCTGTGAAAAAGTATTTGAGGATCAGCAGCACGGCGTCGCGGCCATACCCCATACCGCGCCAGCGATAGCCAATGTCGATGCCGTAGCGAAAATGCCCCATGCGGCGGTTACAGGAGTGGGTATTGATGTTGCCGACAACTTCTCCATCCATATTTTCAATGACGAGCCACATTTCATCTCCCTCCGGTTCATGCTGCGACATCTCGGCAATGACGCCTGCCATATGTTCCGGACTGACAGGAAAGGAAATAGAGTCCCCCATGCGTTCACTCTCCGAGTCGAAATCGGGCGTAATGGCGTAATATTCACTCTCGGCATCAGATTCTTCAAGCGCACGCAGACGCACGCGCTCTCCCATCCAGAAGTTTTTCTTCATCGTTATTCCTCCTAAGCAGTTTCAGTATTTAGCAGGCCGGTGAGATCGAGTTGAGAAATAGGGATAACGGGTTGCGGAATATCCGGATGCGGAGTCAGTATTTTTTCCATCCAGATCATATCGTGCCAAGCGCCAAGCTTATAGCCGCACTTTGTGAAATGCGCAATCGTGCGGTATCCAAAACGTGTATGGAACCCAACGCTTTCCGGGTGCGGATAGACGATACAGGCGTTTAAATTTGTAATATTTTGCCGCTTAAGAAATTCTTCCAGCACACGGTAGAGCGCCGTGCCAATTCCGCGTCCGTGCGCACCGCGTTTGACATAAATCGAAGTTTCGACTGCCCAGGCATATGCTGCGCGTTCTTTAAACGGCGACGCATAGGTATACCCCAGAATTTCGCTACCGTGGACGGCTTTTAAATAGGGGAATTTTTCAAGCGTATGTCGGATGCGGCCCTGAAACTCTGAGAGAGATGGTACGTCGTATTCAAAGGTGATGGCCGTGTGTTCTACATAGGGGCGATAAATGGCCAGCAGTTCCGCGGCGTCTGAGACGGACACCAACTCTATGCTAAGGTCAGACATGATCGTAGCCTCTTTTCTATGGGATTCATATGAATCTATTTTAGCACAAGAGGGAACGCTCGGACAATGATGTGCCCCAAGACAAATTATACATTTTCTACTTGCAAAATAGGGGATAACCTTGTATATTAGTGATAGTAGATATGGAAAGGAGAAGCAGTCATGAAAATTACCTTTTATGGGCAGTGCACTTTTTTGATTGAGGCAGGTGGCGTACGTATCGTGACGGACCCATATTTGACGGACTCTATTGACCGTGGCCAGCCAGAGGGATCACCGTGGCACCGTGCGTTTCCGGCCCCTGTGACGTTGGATGAGCTGAAGCCGGATGTCATTCTGATTTCCCACGCGCATGGCGACCATTTTGACCGTGAGACGTTAAAGCCATATTATGCGGCAGACGGAGCAGCGGCGCTCTATGTGCCGGAGCCTGTCGTACCGTTTGCGGCAAAACTTGGCCTCCAGGCCCGCCCGGCAAATGCTGACCGTGCGATTCAAGTTGGCGACGTAACCATTACGCCGGTGGCGTGTGCACACCAGAAGCTGCATCAGGACGACGACGGGCACTTTTTTGAGCTCTCCTATATGATTGAGCACGAAGGGAAGAAAGTGTTCTTTGGCGGAGATATGTCGCTCTATGATGGTCTCACAGAAAAATTGGCTGCGATGGCGCCGGATGTCATGCTGATCCCGGTCAATGGTGCGGACTATTACCGTACGGCCTCGCACTGCATTGGCAACACGAACTGTATTGAAGCTGCAAAGCTGGCAAAGGCGGTTGGCGTAAAGTACTATATTCCAACGCACCATGACGTATATTATCCCTATAACGGCTGCCGTGAGTCCTGGATTCTCGATGCCGCAGCCGACGCCGGAGTGGATGTACATATTTTGAAGGTCTGCGAAAGCGAGGAACTGTAATTCTGGCAGAATAAATATAAAATGAGGAGGATATTACGTATGAAACTGGATTATGCACATCTTGCCCTGTCTGTGCGCGATATGGAGAAGTCGATCGCATTTTACACGAAGGTTTTTGGCTTTACAAAGGCGTTCTCACTCAAGGATGAAGATGGTAACCCATGGATTGAGTATGTAAAAGTCGCGCCTGGTAAGTTTATTGAACTGTTCTATGGCAACGATAAGGAAAACGCCGGATCTTTTAACCATATTTGTTTTACTGTCGACGACGTACAGGAAATGACCCGCCGGATTGAAGCTGCCGGCGAAAAGGTCACGATCGGTCCGAAGATTGGCGTAGATGGGAACTGGCAGGTCTGGACGGTGGATCCGGACGGTAATAAAATTGAAATCATGCAATATGCAGAGAATGCGCCGCAGTTGCAATATTAGGTCATGGCGCTGCGTCCAAACGCAACTCGATGTTCGGGTGCGTGTGGACGCAGTTTTACTATATGGAAATTTCATTGGAAGCGCGATTGACGTCGCGACATTGTGACGGTCTTTGGACAGTTTCAAAATCGTTCGTCCAAGGGTTCGTTGTCCATCAAAGCGGCGGAATCAATAGCAAAGATATGTGCGACTGTATCACGGAGTTTTTGCGCGTCGGAGAGGAAGACTTTTGCGTCGCCGAATGTCCCGACTGTCGTGGCGCCGTCGCGAATTGCCACAGGCTCAACCTTCCAGAACGTTTCTGAAATGAGCGGCGCGCAGTGACGGTGCTGTGGCGTGTGATGCCGTTTGCCCTCATAGTCGATCACGTAAAGATCTTGCGTACCTTCTGTCAACGTGCCAGGGATGTGCTCCCATTCTTCAACGCCGTGTATGTACGTATTGCGCGTAAAATTAACGCCAATCAGCATGATTTGTGCGCCTCGCGTATAGAGACGGTGGTAGACGCCGCCTTCCGGGCAGGGCGTAACGGCTCGTTCTTCACCTGCGAGAAATTCTTCCGCGCCATGCCCAATTGCAGCCACAGAGTGTGTCGGATGTAAGGACCGGCGGACGCCTTCGCGTTTACGGAAGAGTTCCGGTAAAATACCAACGCATACAGGTGTATATAAGACGTCCATAACCGGATTTTGCATAGTTACATTGTTCCAGGTGTGGGTGGGAAATATGAGAAGGCCATTGCTCATGTACTCCATGAACGCGTCGAGTACTGTATCAGCACGCCCCTCCACGTCGCCGATACTTTTGTATGATGAATGAACCAGGAGCGTCCCGCGCGGATTAATACCGAGCCGCTTCAGGTCACGCATCAGGCTTTCTTTTGTATGCATAAATCCTCCTGAATCTGTTGTTTACGTCTACCTTACCACATATCAGTAAAACTGTCCATAGACGTGCATCTTATTTCAATAAAAAGAAGAAGATTTCTTCCTCTTTTTATTTTCATAGAATGGAAAGTTGTATCTTGCAAGAAAGTATCATGGTACGGTTGTTTAAAAAACAGACACAGCGTCCGCTTCCTTTCCGGCGTTTTCCCGGTACCACTGCTCCTGCGCCTCCCATAGACGGCGGTACTCACCATCTTCCTGCAACAATTCGTCATGTGTTCCGATTTGGACTGCCCGGCCTTCCTGCAAAACAAGAATACGGTCGGCAAGCCGGACGGAACCAATGCGGTGCGTGACGATCACGGAAGTTTTGTCGCGGGAAAGCTCTGCAAAACGGTTGTAAATTCGTGTCTCTTCATAGGGATCGATGGCGGCAGTTGGTTCATCCAGAATGATGAGATTGTGTTCACGGTAAAAGCCTCGTGCAATTGCGATACGCTGCCACTGCCCGCCGGAAAGATCTATACCGTTAAACTCACGCGAGAGCATGGTATCGTACCCATCTGTAAACGACGGGTCGGAGGGATCGGATCCGGTGATACGGAGAACCTCGTCAAGCCTGCCGTCACAATCGGTTTTCTGCGTATCCGAGATCGTAATGTTTTCCCGCAGCGTTATTTGATAACGCTGATATTTTTGGAATACGGCAGAGGTGTTGCGATAGAGAGCCTGCGGATCGACGTTACGCGTATCGACACCGTTATGTAGAACGGCACCGTCTGTTGGAAGGTAAAGCCCTGAAAGCAGGCGAATCAGAGTAGATTTGCCGGAGCCGTTTTCTCCCACAATGGCGAGCGTCTCTCCACGATGCAGAGTAAAACTGACATGTGAGAGCGCCGGATGCTCTGCACCTGGGTAGGAATAACTGACGTCGCGGAACGTAATGGCGCCCCATTCGGGCGTTTCTTTGACTTCACCGCTGCGTTCCGGGAGTTGAAGAAAGCGGACGTAGTTGACCGTGGCGCCATAGTTCTGCGCAAGACGGCCGATGTGCATCTGCACGACTTCTGCCATAAGGCTATATAGCATGCCGATATTGGAAAACACGGCCGCAAATGCACCGACGGTGATCTCACCCGCCATAAGCGCGGTGAAGAGCATGTAAAGAATCGCAAAGTACCCCAAAATTGTGACGACATTCATGGAGAGCTCGAACGCAGTCGAACGGATGTCCGCGCGCATGCGCAGCTTCAGGCAGAGCCGGTAACTTTCGACAAACTTGTCTTTGAAGTAGGCAAAGCCGCCGAGCAGGCGTGTCTCCTTGAAATATTCGCGGTCTGCAATCGCTTTTTCGTAGTATTCGTACTCGCGGCGTTTGGGCGCAGACTCGTCCTCAAGCTTTGCAAATACCTTTGCCCGAATAAACTGTGTCAGCGCCGTAGGGATAAAGACGATTACAATTGCCAGCACGAATGCGGGTTTCAATGAAAAGAGATACCAGCCGACAAAGATGAAGTAGGGGAGATAAAAAAACAGGATAAGCGCAATTATAGTCATTAGATCCGTAGCGGCACTCGCGCCCTTTTCCGCCTTGTTGATATCGTCGAGCGCTGCCGTGTTTTCAAAAAGCTCAGGCGAGAGCTTTTTTATGCGCGCATTGATATCAAAACGGAATGTCTGCATTTCGCGACGGATGTAAGCCTCCCACATATAGTTGGAGAGTCCGTTTAAAAACTGCGTAAAGATGGCTGTAAAGGCCAGCATGGCAAAGGCAATGCCTACGCCGCGCAGCGTTGCCATCCCTGTGGCAAGATCTGCTGCGGCATCGAAAAAATACTGCCGCACATAGATGTCGAGTCCCCAAAAGAGTCCATGTACGATTGAGATAAGCATCGTACATGTAAACAAAACCGGGGAGATTTTTACGACCTTTGGCGCAATCACTTTCAGCAGGGAAAAGATGCTTACCGTATGTTTCTCCTCTTTTTTCATGCGTACCAACTCCTTTGCGCCTCAAACATTTCCGCATAAATACCGCCTGCGGAGAGAAGCGCCTCGTGGCTGCCCTGTTCGGCCACACGGCCGCCGTCCAGCACAATGATGTCATCGGCCAGGCGTGCCGCACCGAGACGGTGCGTGATAAAAATGGTCGATTGCCCGGCGCTGATTTGACCAAACATCCGGTAGACTTCGCTTTCCGCCACTGGATCGAGTGCGGCGGTTGGCTCGTCAAGTATACGCATGTGCGCGGGGTTATAGAGAATCCGCGCAATGGCAAGGCGCTGCCACTGTCCGCCCGAGATATCCACTCCGCCCTCATGGATTTTACCGAGGTAGGTGTCATATCCCTGTGGCAGCTGCCGGATTGCTTCGTCGATGCCAATGAACTGCGCTGCTTCCCGGATTTTTGCTTCGTCGTAGGAAAGCACATTGCCAAGGGCAATGTTGTCCGCAACTTTGATGTAGTATCTTGCAAAATCCTGATAGACCACGCCGAACATCGCTTTGAGCTGCGCCTGCGTAAAGTCCCGGATGCTGCGCCCGCCTATCAGGATTTCGCCTTCAAAATTATCGTAAAGTCCGGTTAAGAGCTTCGTTAACGTGGTTTTACCCGCACCGTTAACACCGACGATGGCATAGTGCCGTCCCGGCTCCAGCGTCAGATTCAAATTTCGCAGAATATCTTTTTCCGTACCGGGATAACGAAAACTGACATTTTGAAATGTAATCGTGCCAAAATTGACTGACTCTGCGGAGACAGGCGGATCAAGTGCGCCGTCTGTCTCTGTAAGGGCACAGAATTTTGTCAGATCGCGGAGATATTCCATGTTCTTGGCAAACGTATTTGTGGTAGAGGAAAGCTGCCAGGACATCATCTGCACCAGCGAAAGAGTCGCCGTAACGAGGGAAATAAACATACCGGATGAGAGCTCTCCGCGTGCGTAGGGGAAGAGCAGGATTGCAATAATAGAGAGCGAAAGGAGCGCCGTGATGATGGAGGACGCTTTCATACGGATAAACTGTTCTTTTAGCGTTTTCTGCTCGATACGGCGCGACTGTTCATCGCGTTTCAGCCAACGCCGGTTAACGTCTTCCGTATAGCCAAACAGGGAACGCTCCTCCGCGGCCTCGCGCGATAGAATGACGTTTTTGAGATAATCGGCGCGGCGGCGGT
>URVL01000010.1 GCA_900551265.1 uncultured Eubacteriales bacterium
TGAAAATCAGATAGTCAAAGAGCATTTCGTCGCCAAAAACGCCTTGAATGATGGCGTTGCCCATAAAACCCAGGTTGGCAATCACAAACGAATAAAGATAGATGCGGCGCGAATAGCCGTCCTGCGCAAAACGGCGAGAGAGAAAATAGCCAAGTGCGATTGCAATCAGGAGCAGAACGAAGCTGCATAAAAGCGATTGCCAACGAGCAGCAAGATTTGCTACGGTAAAGTGCGTCATGAAACTGTTGATGTTTAATGCAGGGATAAACAGGTAGGTTTCAAGTTTTGATAAAACAAGTCCCGTGTTCTCCGGAGCAAGCTTTAGCCTACATAACAGAAATCCGGCGAGCATAAACAGAAACAGCACCGCCATCTGGTTGAGCATCGGCGTAAAAACATTCATGATTCAGTATCCCTTTTTCTTTCTTTTTTTTCGGAAATCCAAGAGGCAGTATATCATAGAGTGAATTTCTTTTCAAGATAATGTGACAAAAGACCCCAAAAAGTAATTGTTACAGGTATACAGTCTTGGTTGCATTGAGAGAAGCAATATTGTATACTATTGTTACGAAAAATTAGAAAAGGGGAGGCGTTACCTTTGCAGAAACATGTAACGATACCGGCACAAAGTGTGCCCGTCCAGACTTTTGACGTCGCTGTGGTTGGTGGCGGTACAGGCGGTGTGATTGCAGCGGTTGCCGCAGCCCGTATGGGCGCAAGAACGGTGCTCATTGAGTCGAAAGGCTATCTGGGCGGTACGGTAGTGGAAGGCGGTACTGCGCTGCACTCATTTTTTAACAACTGGAAGACATTTGGTAAAGAAAAGGTTCAGTTGGTGCGGGGTATTCCATCAGAACTCGTTGACCGCGTGACGGAACAGGGCGGTTGTACGGGCCACTGCGAAATGAGCGAATACTACCAGTATGACGCCGTCTGCACGGCAATTGATACGGAAATTTATAAGCTTGTGGCGCACAGTATGGTCGCAGAAGCGGGTGTGAATATTTACCTCAATACGATGATGACCGGTGCGATTGTCAATGGTGGAAGGCTCGAAGCAGTAACCATCGCGAATCATTCCGGTATTTCTGTAGTACGCGCGTCCTGTTTTATTGATGCGACCGGTTATGGAGACCTGTGCGCAGCGGCAGGCGCAAATTATACCGAGCCGAACGATAAGGGAATTTCCGGACCGATCGGCGTTGCCGGCGTTGATATGGATCAATACGCAGAATATGTTGCAGCATGCGGCGCACGGGCAGACGTCGCCCGCGGCCTTCGCGATGACGATCCAAACGGCATTGTCCGAGTCTGTGCGCATGTGGACAAGATGCCGGAGGACTTTAAAAAAGAATGCAGAGAAATTGGCATGTCAATGCAGATTACCTCAACGCATAAAAATTACTTTATGTTTGTAAAACTGGACTATAAGCTGCCGGTCAGTCCAACTGACCGCGATGCCATGAGCGCGGCGGAACTGGAGCTGCGCCGCCGTCAAAAGAAAGCGATCGAACTGCTGCGTAAATATGTGCCGGGCTGCGAACATGCATACATTGCACGGTCTACGCCGTCTGCTTGTATCCGTCGTGGGCGTTGCATAGTGTGCGACTATGACCTGACGAATGAGGATGTTACCTCCGGCCGGCACTTTGCGGACGACGTATTTGAATATGGATTCCACGACGAAGCGCCGCGTTATAACATTGCGGAGGGAGGCTCCTATGGCTTCCCTTATCGCGCCATGCTGCCGCAGGGTATTGATAACCTTTTTGCTACCGGTATGATGATCACATCGGATCACCACGCCCATATGTCGACGCGCAATACCGTTTCCTGTATGGCGCAGGGCCAGGCTGCCGGAACGGCCGCTGCCCTTTGCGCCATGAATGGAGAGACGACGCGCGGCCTTTCCTATCGTGTCCTGCGCCGTAAGCTGATTGAGAACGGCGTATATCTTTCAACGGAGGCGTAAAAGAAGCCGGCAATTATAATACGATGATTTCCTGTCCGGTATTATCAAACACAAGACAGGATTTTGATGATCGGAGTGAAATAAGATGAAAGCTTATGAAAGACTCATTCGTTACGCTGCATATCCTACGGCGTCTGATGAGAGGTGCCAGGACTGTCCTTCCACCCCGGCGCAGCTCGACTTTGCGCGTGCCCTGGTTGAGGAGATGAAGTCTCTCGGCATCGCGGACGCGGGCGTTGATGAAAACGGCTATGTATTTGGAACAATTCCGGCCAATATTCCGGACTGGCACGGTGTGACGATTGGATTTATCGCACATATGGATGTGGTGGATGAAGTCCCGTTTGAAGCTGTCCATCCACGCGTGATTTCGTGTTACGACGGCGGCGATATCGTACTGAATGAGGCGCTGGACATCGTCATGTCGCCGGCAGACTATCCTTCTTTAAAAAACAAGGCGGGCAAAACCCTGGTGGTGACAGATGGTACAACGCTCTTGGGCGCGGATGACAAAGCTGGCATTGCTGAAATTTTGACTATGGCTGAAATCCTGCATGACGATCCCTCTATCCTGCATGGCGACATCAAAATCGGCTTTACGCCGGATGAAGAAATCGGGCGCGGAGCAGATTTGTTCGATGTGGCGCGCTTCGGCGCGGATTTTGCCTATACGGTGGACGGCGGAGGATTTGGAGAGGTCGAGTATGAGACGTTTAACGCTGCGTCGCTCAAAGTTACAGTGCACGGACTCAGCACACATCCGGGTGGAGCGAAAGGCGTGATGAAAAACGCATCGCTTATCGCTATGGAGTATGCCTCGCTTTTACCGGAAGAGGAACGTCCTGAGAAAACGGAGGGTTACGAAGGCTTCTTCCACCTCACGTCTATGAGCGGCCAAGTAGAACATGCGGAACTTGACTATATTTTGCGCGACCATGACGCCGCGATTCTTGAGCGCCGCAAAGATGATGCACGGCGTGCGGCGGAGGAAATTAACCGTCGTTACGGAACGGGGACGGTGGATGTCAAAATTCTTGACAGTTATCGGAATATGGCGGAGATGATTCGTCCGCACTGGCATTTAATTGAAACGGCATATGAGGCTGTGCGTGAAGCGGGAGGTAATCCCACGAGTATTCCTGTCCGCGGAGGTACGGACGGATCCCGACTTTCCTATATGGGGCTGCCTTGTCCGAATCTTGCAACCGGCGGATACAACGGCCATGGACGAATGGAATATGCCTGTGCCGAGGAAATGGACGGCTGTGTAAAAGTGCTGCTTAAGATTGCAGAAAAATATGCGGTTATGAGGCCCCTGTGAGGTATACCAGGAGTATGTGCCTGAAAACTAATTGAACAAGCGGAGGAATTACTATGTATCATTTCACAGTTCCCGCAGCAAAACATCTGCGTGTGATCGTAGATACGGACTGTAAAAACGAGGCGGATGACCAGTTTGCGCTGACGCATCATTTGATGACGCCGCGGTTTGACATTATGGCGATCAATGCCACCCACTTTGAGGTGCGTCATCATGATGGGACAAGTATGGGACAGAGCTATGATGAGATTATAAAGATTTTGCAGCTCATGGGCCGTGAGGGACAGTACCGGGTGCTGCGCGGCTCGCAGTATCCGTTAAAGTATGCGGAAACCGAGCGTGCAACAGCTGCTGTTTCACGCGAGGCTTTTTTACCAGAAGTGACCTGGTTTGAAAACGAAGCGTCGCGTTTTATGGTGGAAGAGGCTTTGCGCGATGATCCGCGTCCTTTATTTGTCGTCTGCCTGGGTTCGCTGACAAATGTGGCGACTGCTCTCCTCATGAACCCGGACATAGCCGACCGCTTTACCTGCGTTTGGATTGGCGGAGGGACCTATCCGTCTGGTACGCTGGAATTTAATTTAATGCAGGATATCCCGGCGGCGAATATTGTATTCGGTTCCCGACTGAACCTTTGGCAGGTGCCGAATTCCACCTATGGACAGATGAAAATTTCGCTTGCGGAGCTGCAGGTAAAGGTTCGTCCGCACGGAGAAATCGGCAAATACCTTTTTGAGCAGCTTGTGGAGCTCAATGGCGATTACGGAGAAAACCTGAGTTGGCCTGCCGGTGAAATGTGGTGCCTTGGCGATCAGCCAACGGTCACGCTGCTTATGGAAGCGGATCAGTTCCATGACTATACGGTAGTCCCGGCGCCTCTGTTTAATCGGGACATGTTTTATGTGCCCTGCGATGCGAACCGTCCGATTCGCGTATATCATCATGTGGATTCGCGCTTTACATTGGAGGATTTCTTTGCAAAGCTCGAGATCAACTTCCCGGCAGAGAAATAGGAACGTCACTGGTTGGAGCACGAAAAAACAAATTTTTATAAAGGGCTTGACAGCCGTGTGCCCGGCTGTTATACTGCGGATAGCTTGATTTGAATGCGAGGTGTGAGGATGCGTTTTTGATCTGAGAATGTGGCTAATATTCTGGCGGGCAATGTCCTGCCTTAGTTTGCCGCCGTTCATCAGGTCAAAAGTCCCTCTTACCTTGTGTTGCCTCTAAATTAAATATTGGGGTGCAGAAAGATTTTTAATACGGCTTAGGGATTTATACGCCTGTTTCGTGCTGCGAAACAGGCGTATTTTATTTATCAGCGGACCGGACTATTTATGGCGGCTTTTTGGAGGTGCTTATGCTGCAAATAAAAAATGTATCCATATCAATTAAGCATAATTTCCGGGAGCTTGTCCGTACGTTTAATTTTGTACTGAATCCCGGGGACCGCGCTGTATTTATCGGGGAAGAGGGCTGCGGAAAATCTACGCTTCTAAAACTGATCTACGATGAAGAACTGATTGCGGACTACGCAGACTGGTCCGGTGAGATTGACCGTTCCGGTATACGGATGAGTTATCTGTCGCAGGAACTTTCGCAGTCGGAAAAAGAACTCGGTGTTTATGAATATCTGTCGCATAGCGCAGATGTAATGCGGGAAGCCGCGCTCCTGGCGGATGCGGCCTCGCAGTTTCAGATTCCGCTCGATCTTTTATATTCGGACCGTAAGGTCGGAACGCTGTCCGGCGGCGAAAAAGTAAAGCTGCAGCTGATACGTATTTTGCTGGAGGCGCCGGATGTGCTGTTGCTTGACGAACCGACAAATGATATCGATCTTGAGACGATTCGACGACTGGAGACGTTTATCCTGACATGCGGCCTGCCGGTGCTTTATGTCTCGCACGATGAGGAACTCATTGAGAAAACGGCGAACGTAATCATTCATATGGAACAAGTGCGGAAAAAGTCCATGCCGCGCTACACTGTTGCGCGTATGGGATATCGGGCTTATCTGGAGCGCCGTGCGGACGTTTTTTCTCATCAGGAGCAGATGGCCCGCAAGGAACGTGCAGAGTATCGGGCCCAGCAGGAGCGGTGGCAACAGATTTATAACCGCGTGGATCATGAGCAACGGGTGATTAGTCGGGCCGATCCCGGAGGCGGACGCCTGTTAAAGAAAAAAATGAAAACCGTAAAAGCGCAGCAGCGGCGTTTTGAGCGGGAAGCGGAGCATATGACGGAATTTCCTGATACGGAAGAAGCTATTTTCTTTGACTTTACGGCGGGCGCTGCGATTCCCCGCGGAAAATGTGTTCTGGATTTTTTGCTGCCACAACTGTGTGCCGGAGACCGGATTCTTTCACGAGACATTAAACTCTCAGTGTATGGTCCGGAGCATATTGGAATCATTGGCGCAAACGGCGCAGGCAAGACAACGCTGTTACGCCGGATAGCCGAAGAATTATTACCGCGCCGGGATATTACAGCGGGCTATATGCCACAGGACTATACCGACCGTCTTGACATGGCGGGTACGCCGATGGCATTTGTCTCGAGCGGGCATACAAAAGAAGAAACAACCCGTGCACTGACTTATCTGGGCAGTATGCGCTATACGCATGAAGAAATGCTGGGGAGAATTTCGGAGCTTTCCGGTGGACAGAAGGCAAAGCTTTTTTTCTTGAATCTTGAGATATCCGGCTGCAATGTGCTGGTACTTGATGAACCGACGCGTAATTTCAGTCCGCTTTCCAATCCCGTCATACGGGCCTCGCTTAAAAAATTTGGCGGTGCAATCATTTCGGTCAGCCATGACCGAAAATATTTGCGGGAAGTCTGTACAAAAATTTATCAGCTGACGCCGGACGGATTGCGGGAAGTGTATGAAATCTGATCACGGAAGCCTTTTTATTGAAAAGAAGCGCCTGGTATAGTAAAATAAAAGAAAATCGGGCAGGGAGGCTTTCAAATGAAATTTGGGATATGTACGGGATATGAAAATGCCCGCCTTTTAAAAACGCTTGGCTATGACTACGTGGAACTGAATCTTAGCGCGATCGCCGCTATGAGCGAGACGGAATTTTCCGATTGCCGAGCGGCACTCGAACGGGCGGATCTTCCCGCCGAGGCGGCGAATGTCTTTTTTCCAGCCTGCATTCGCTTGACCGGGCCTGACGTCCATGAGGAACAAATTGAAACCTATGTCCGTCATGCGCTGGCGCGTGCGGCGTTACTGGGTATCCGCATAGCGGTGCTCGGCAGCAGCCGTTCGCGCAATGTGCCGGAGGGATTTGACCCGGACCGCGCCTACCACCAGTTCCTCCGGGCTCTGCGCCTATGTGGAGACATTGCGGCGTCCAATGGGATTACGATTGCCATTGAACCGCTGCACTTCCCGGAGTCGAATCTGATCAATCGCGTATCGGAAGGCCTGAATGCCGCACGCGCTGTGTCACATCCCGCTGTGCGGACGCTTGCAGACCTCTGGCATATGGACTGTGAGGCGGAGCCTTTTGATGTTATCGCGCAATCGGGCGGAGAGATTGTTCATATGCACATCGCCTCGCCGGAGCGGACATATCCGTTTGAAGAGGATGGAACGGACTACGCTGCTTTTCGGAAAGCGCTTGCCGCCTGTGCCTATGATGCGCGTATTTCTATCGAAGGAAAAACAGATAACCTGGAAACCGACGCGCGCCGTTCGCTCGCATTTTTAAAAACGCTGGCGTAAAAACGTATTTTGACGGCTATTTATTCGGGCGTTTTATCCGCATACCTGTGAAATAACCGTGCAGCGCAAGCATAACATATCTGCTGCGCTGCACGAATTTAGGAGTCATTATGAAGACGAAACTATCGATTGAGGGAAACCGTTTCCTGATTAATGGACAACCAACCTACAGTGAATTGCCCGCCTGTCCCGCTGCGTACCGGGGTCTTTTGTTGAACGCGCGTTTTATCCAGGGCGTGTTTGACGACCGTCTTTCACCGGAACGCTTCCATCGCTTTGGCCGGACGTTTGACGCAGAGCAGAACACAGATGCGTTGATTACAGCGCTGCCTGCGTGGTATGCATGTGGATTACGCGCTTTTACGGTCGGCTTTCAGGGCGGAGGCCCCTGTTTTACGCTTGACAACGGTACCATAGACAACAATCCGTACAGTCCGGACGGCACGGCAATAGATCCTGCTTATCTCGCAAGAATGAGACGCATCATTGACGCGGCGGATCAGCTTGGCATGGTTGTAATTGTCAGCCTGCTGTATGGTTCGCAATGCCGGTTTTTGAAACAGGAAGGCGCCATTCGGCGCGCCGTGCAAACGGCGTGTTCCTGGCTGCGCGGGTTTGCACCGGGGAATGTGATTCTTGAGGTGGCAAATGAATTTGATTTTGCTACTTTCGACGGGTGCCCCGCCATACAGAATGAAGCGAGTATGGCGGAATTGATCGCCATGGCGCGGACAGCGTCTGGAGGGCTGCCTGTTGGCTGCAGCGGTTCTGGAGGATTTTTTTCACAAATTGTCGCAGAGGCGTCGGACGTTATTCTGGTACACAGTAACAGCCAGTCGCGGCAGCAATTTGCAAACCTTTTAAAGAAGGCGCTTGCGGTCCGGCCACGCCGCCCGGTGATTTGCAATGAGGATTCTCAGGCGCTTGGCAATCTGGCCGTCGCGCTGCGGTACGGCGTATCGTGGGGATATTATAATAATATGACAAAGCAGGAACCGCCCACAGACTGGGAAATCCTCCCGGGCGCGGATGCATTTTTCGCGCGCCGTATGGCAATGGCGCTTGGAATAGAACCGGAACACCATGAAAATGAGTTTTATTTGGAAGGCCTTGAACCGGAACGTACCTATCAGAGAAAGCGATGGATCAGTCTTTCGGCGCTCTACCCGGAACGCATTGACCGTGTGGAGTTTTATCGTGACGGCGCGCTTTATGATATCGCCTATGATGATCCCTTTGCCGTACATTTTTTGGCAAACTGGCAGCAAGGTGCCGTACCGGACTGCCGTGCCGGAGAGCACTGGCGTGCCGAAGTGTTTTTGACGGACGGCCGCGTAGTACCGGTTGAAAAAGCTGTAACGTGATGCTGATATACGATATCTGAAAGGTGATGTATATGGACCAACCAATGAGCGAAAAACTCCCGTCCGGTGACGCTAAGGACCTGCATGCCCGTAGGGACGCACAGCTTGATAACTGCAAATTTTTATTAATATTTTTAATGGTGCTGGGACATACGTTTGAGCAGTTTCGATCAGAATCCACAGTGATTTCTATTCTTTTCAGCTGTATTTATGTATTTCACATGGAAGCGTTTGTTTTCCTTGCGGGATACCATTCCAAAGATACGACAAAATGCCGGGAAACGGCTGTTGAACGTTTTTTTCTGCCCTATGTGCTCTTTAATTTTTTGACGTATCTCTGGATAGCGCTGATAAACGGCACAAAACTTTCTGTGACCGGTTTTCAGCTCTTTTCTCCTCACTCTACAATGTGGTTTTTGTTTGCCCTTTTTGTCTGGAAGATGATGTTAAAAGACTTTGCGCGGATCCGCCTGATTTTACCGCTCAGCATATTGCTGGGGCTTGGTACCGGCATGTTTTCTTCTCTGGGCATTCATGACTCATTGACGCGTATTGTTTCGTTTCTGCCGTTTTTTATGGGTGGCTATCTGTTTCAGCCGGAAATGCTGGAACGTGTTCGCCGGTTGCCGCGTACTCTTGGATGGCCTTTGGTAATTGTTGTATGTGGAATCTGTGTAGTTCTGTTTGGTGTGTTGGATTTGCCGCCAGGCCTCTTATATTTTTCAAGAAATTATGGATACTATGACATCGGACTCTCCGGGTATGCTGCTTTTTGGGCAGGGATGGGTCTCAGATTGCTTTTTTATCTTCTCGCAGCGATGATGATTACCGCGCTTTTTATTCTTGTACCACGGCGACACGGTGTTTTAACCAAATTAGGCCGTAATACTATGACGGTATATTTGTTCCATTTCTTCCTGATCCGGCTCTTTAAAAAAGTGGTGCCAAATGATATTCCGCTCATTATGACGCTGCTTATTTGTCTTTTGACGAGTGTTTTCCTGACGGCGGTGTTATCTTTACCTGCTGTAACGCGCGGCTATCAAGCTATGATGCGGGGAATAACGCGACTTTTGTTTCGTCGCGAGACAAACGATGAAAATTTTGGAGAAGGTGCGTAGCCGGAGCAGAGAAAAGGAAGACGCCTGTAGCCGCCAAGCCGGCACTGGCGCCTTCCTAATATTGACGTGTCTCAGCAAGGCTCAAGGGGTAAAGTGTATAAACTTTACCCCTTTTGTTTTTGCGTATCAGGGGAGCTGCTATGTTCGATAAAGACGGATGGCGTTACTATTTCTTTTGTCTTTGGCGTCTGCGCAGCAGATAAAAGAGGAGGCCCGCCAGCACAAGAATTCCTATGACGGCAGCCGCAATATAAGTATAGCGATCCAGATAGGGAATGGCATTTTCCCATGCTGCCCCGAGCCCTGCGCCAATACAGATTAACGCCGTGTTCCAGACGGCACTCCCCAGCGCTGTTAACAGTAAAAATCGGAGTAAGGGCATTTTGGTAAATCCGGCGGGAACAGAGATCAGACTTCTTACCAGTGGGACACAGCGGCAAATTAACACGGCTTTCCCTTCGTACCGTTTAAACCATCCTTCTGCCTTTTCTACATGTTCAGGACGAAGGCGCGTAATTTGTCCAAATCGCCCGGCAAGTAATTTTTTCAGCCGTTCAGCCTGAAAAATTCTCCCGAGGGTGTATAGGACAATTGCGCCAAGCAGGGAGCCGGCTGTTGCAGCCAATACGGCCCCCGGAATATTCACCGAAGTGGTAACGGTCAATGGCCTCCAAATAAAAGGACGGCTTCTGAGGGAATCGGCGGAAAAACGTTTTCAATAAAAATAAGAAGAAAGATCCCAAGATATCCGTATTGATTGACAAATGATAGCATCCATTCCTGCATTACCCACACTCCTTTTGCAATTCTATAGACAAATTATCTGTCACATAAACCGTATTCATGGAATCAGCATGGCCAGTGTACCGGCAATAATCAAAAAAAGACCAATCCAGGATTTTTTAGAAAGTTTTTCGTGGAAAACGAAATAAGAGAACACAATAGTCACAAGAATACTGAGCTTGTCAATGGGAACGACCACGCTGGCGGGTCCATCCTGGAGCGCCTTGTAATAACAGAGCCAGGAAGCGCCGGTGGCAACGCCGGAAAGACAAATAAAGCCTAATTCATTTTTGGGGATGGCTTTGACAGTATGAACTTTTTCTGTGACAAAGGTCATTCCCCACGCCATGATTAACACTACAATGGTACGAATCGCAGTGCCAAGATTAGATTCTACACCGGAAATCCCCATTTTTCCAAGGATGGATGTTAGACTGGCAAACACAGCGGAGCCAATTGCGTAAAACAGCCATCTTTTTTTATACCCCGTATCTCCCTTTTGCACATCCTTTTTTTCAATCATCAGAAAAGTACCGGCAGTAATCAGAACAATACCAATACCGCCGAATAGTGTCACCTCTTCATGCAGGAAGATAAAAGCCAACAGCATGGTAAGCGTTACGCTGGACTTATCGACGGGAACCACTTTATTGATATCACCAAGCTGTAGCGCCTTGAAGTAGCAAAGCCAGGATCCTCCGGTTGCCAAACCGGACAGGATCAAAAACAGCCAGGTCTGCCCTTCAATAGATGCTATTTGCGTCTGCGAACCGGTAATAAACACCATTAACCAGGAAAAGATCAAGACAACAATGGTGCGGATTGCCGTTGCCACGATTGAGTCAGTTTTTCGTATTCCACATTTCGCCAATACAGATGTAATTCCCGCAAAAAAAGCGGAACCAAACGCAAACAAAATCCACATTTTTTTCACCTACTTAACGGCGGCTCATCCCAGTTTCACACGGAAAGAGCCCAATATTTCGTTTGTCGCCTGCCGGCGATTGTCGAGAACGGTTGCCGGACTTACTCTCCTTTTACCACACTGGACATGCCGTTGCAAATTAGCTTTGTGGCAATATCGATCAACTCCTCTAAAGAAAGCTTTTTACCGTCCGCCACCCACTGACGATACAGTATCGTGGAATTTGCGCCGTAATAGGCGAACACAAGATTTTCTGCGTATTCGTCCAGCCCGAAAGCCCCTCGATTGGTTTGCCGCCGGTAATCCATGATCCGCTTGTTGATTTTCTCCCATACAGGACGGTAACTACCGCTGCACATCAGACGTTCGTGAAGCAACGGCATATTAGCAGCGTGCTCAAAAAACAGTCGGATCAGGCTGCGAATATCTCTCATGCTGCCATAAGATACCTTTCTCCGAATGAAATTATCTGCAATTTCTTCCTGAAGCTCCGTCAATAAGTCATCTAAATTATTGTAATGCAGATAAAAAGTTTTTCTATTAATCTGTGCACGCTCGGTTAATTCCTTTATGGTAATCTGGTCATAATCCATTTCACAAATCATCAATTTAAAAGTTTGGTGAATCGCTTCTCTTGTTTTACGTACCCGTAAATCTTCGGTTTTACTTTTTTCCAACGATAATTCCTCCTGTTATGCCACAAATATAACAATGGTGCGGCATAATGCGCAATTTCATTTTTGATGCCCATTGATTTCATGTTCCAGGATCATTATAATACGCTCATGAGGAAAAATCAACACAAAAGAAATAATACGCTATATGGGGTTCGCTTACCGATTCAGGGTATTGCGGGGCATGTGAAAAAACTGAATTTTTTACAAACACTGCTTGGCGAAAAGAAGGCAATAAAATGAATCATTTTGTATTTTCTTATCCGACAAAGGTTTATTTCGGTAAAAATTCTACTCCAAACGCATTAAAAGAAGAGCTGGAGCCTGCCGGAAAAACGGTGATGCTGGCCTATGGCGGAGGTTCGGTGAAAAAGAACAGCATTTATGATGAAATTTCGTCTATTCTATGTAAAATGGGAAAGAAAATTGTTGACTTTCCTGGTATTATGTCAAATCCTACCTACGCAAAAGTGCAGGAGGGAGCGACGCTGGCACGGGAGAATGGCGTAGATTATATCCTCGCTGTAGGCGGCGGCAGTGTCGTTGACTGTTGCAAAATAGTAGCTGCCCAGGCAAAAACAGAAAAGGATTTGTGGGAAATGGAATTCGTGGAGCGTCAATTTCCGACCGATGCGATTCCGATTGGTGCAATCGTTACAGCATCCGGCACCGGAGCAGAAATGAATGGCGGCGCGGTCATTACAAACGAAGAAAAGAAACTTAAAACGGGCATGTTGGCTTTAGCGCCGCGCTTTGCTGTCCTTGATCCGGCATATACCCTTTCCGTTCCACGGATGCAGGTGATTTCAGGCGCGTTTGATACATTAAGCCATGCCATGGAAACCTATTTTGGAAATTCGGATCAGGACAACGTGTCCGACGATTTGGCGTTGGCCGTTATGCGTAATACGGTAGTCAACATGCATCGCCTGCTTATAGACATGAGTGACCTGGAGGCCCGTGGAAACTTGATGTGGGATTCCGCCATGGCGGAAAACGGCGTTTTGAAAGTAGGACGTTTTACCGATTTTCAGGTGCATCAGATAGAACATCAGCTTGGCGCTTACACGGACTGTAACCATGGACAGGGTTTGGCGGTGATTCATCCCGTGTATTATCGTCATATTCTAAAAGATGCCGAAGAAAAATTTAACCGGTTTGCAAAAGCGGTGTTCCATGTAGAATCTGCGGAGAAAGGCTTGGATGCGCTGTCTGATTTTATAAGGACGTGTGGCCTTCCCACCAAATTGACAGAGTTAAAATCCAGAGTAGAGATCACGCCGGATCTACTTCGACAGGTGGCCGAAACCTGTAACATCATCCAGTGCAATCCCAGAACGATATCCCATCAGGAAATTTACGAGATTTTACTGGAATGCCTGTGAATTCAGCGATGTGAAAAGTTTAAAAGGGGATAAACGATATGTACCAAAAAGTAACCGGTTTGATCCTGGTAATTGGAATGGTTTTTTGTTTGACGGCTTGTGGTCAGGTTGCTGAGATTGAAAATCCGGATACCGGAGTGGATGTGGATTCAGAAAGTGGTATGGCAAGTTCTCCTGAATCAGAGCCGGAGAGCTCTTCTGAGTCCGATCCGATTGCAGAGAATAGCGATGAATGGTTGGATGAAAAGATTTTGGTTGCTTATTTCTCTTGGTCTGGAAATACCGAAGAAATGGCTTCGTATATTGCAGAGCAGACGGGAGGAGAACTGTTGGAAATCCAACCGGAAAAGCCATATCCTACCGACTACAGTGAATGTGGAGATGTAGCCCTGATAGAGAGAGATCAGAATGATCGCCCGGCCATAGCGAATTTGCCGGAATCTATTTCTGAATACGATGTTATTTTACTTGGTTATCCCATTTGGTGGCATACGGCGCCTATGATTATCGGCACGTTCTTGGAGAGTTATGACTTGACCGGTATCGAGGTTTATCCCTTTACACAGTCTGCCTCCATGGATGTAGAGCAATTTGATAATTCTATTGAATTTGTACGGGAAAGTGCCGGTGGCGCTACTGTTCACGACGGATTGTTCGCCAGGCCTTCCGATACCGAAGAGATTGATGCCTATTTGTCGGATAATGGCCTTTTACAGTAGGCATACCCAGGTGCGGCTCTTGTGAGATGAGCTGGCACGCAACGCTTATTGAAAATTTAAGGGCGCCAATGTGAGAAATAACATGCAACGGAAAATGATGGTGCCAGGATGCATCGCCCTTCTGCTTCTGTGCCTATCCTCTTGTAGCACAACGGAGCCTGCCAGCCCGACATTGAATAAGAGCGCGTTGACGGAAGACCGGTAAGACTGAACGAGCGATTGCATGGAAGAGTTCCATATTTACAATGTCTGGTATCTTAAAAAAACGGAACGCGAAAGGCGGGCAGATATTAGGAGCTCAGATTACTGTGGAACATTTCTTTAGACAAACAAGAAATAAGTATAAAGGAGATACTTGCGTATGAGAAAATATACGGCTTTATTGCTTGCAGCTGTAATGCTTTTTTTATTGGCAGCTTGCGGAAGTAATGACCAATCAGAGGATATCTTAACGCCGCCCTCATCTACTGCGCAAACAGAAGGATCTTCTGTATTGCCTTCGACGAATGAAAGTACAAAGGAAGAAGCAACTCAAACGGAGGAGTCGGCTACGGAGGATCCGGTTACGGGAGAATCTGTATTGATTGCCTACTTTTCCATTCCTGAAACAGATGGCGTGGATACGGTTGCAGGGGCCAGCCGCGTTGTCGTAGACAGTGAAGTTTTAGGAAATAATCAATACATTGCCCAGCTTATTCAGCAGACGGTTGGCGGCGACCTGTTTCGTATCGAGACTGTACAGGAGTATCCGGGAACGCATGATCCTCTTCTTGAATACGCATATAATGAAAGAGCGGAAAATGCAAGACCGGAACTTGCCTCACAGATTGAGAATTTTGATAGCTACGATGTGATTTTCTTAGGATATCCCAACTGGAATGCAGACCTGCCTATGCCTCTTTATACCTTTCTTGAGGAATATGATTTTAGCGGAAAAACAATTATTCCCTTTACCGTCCATGGAGGCAGCGGATTTTCAAGAACCATTCAGACCATTCAGGATCTTCAGCCGAACGCGGCAGTGGAAGAAAATGGACTGTCTATTTCCAGAAACAATGTGATGGATGCACAGAGCGATGTGACAGATTGGCTTGACGGACTGAACATGATTTCGTAACGAGTTTTCATGAAAACTCGTTTATGGAAAAATCGTTTCACAGTAAAATTCGCAACCTCTTCTTGTGCTTTTTCAAATTCTGGCATATAATAAATTTATAGTTTTTGACACCTCAGACCGGACAATTTGAAAGACTGAAGAGGAGGGGTAACATGAATATTCATGAAAAAGTTCGCTATCCAAAAGATGAGCATCTCACCATACTTCGTGTATCGGAGAGCGCCTATCTGATCGAGGATGATCGCAATGCCACTGCTTATGTCGTCACCGGCAGTAATCGTGCGCTGGTTGTCGATACGTGTTTTGGCTATGAAGACTACGCTGAAGTCGTAGCTTATATCACGGACCTTCCTGTCATTGTTGTCAATACACATGCGCACGGTGATCACTGCGGTGGCAATGGATACTTTAAAAAAGCGTTTATTGGGGAAGCAGAGCTGCCGCAGTATACAGACCCGGAGCATCCGGTTGTGCGTACAGAGGGTGCGCCGGCGGCTTGTCCTGCTGAAATTCTGCGGGAAGGTGATACAATTGACCTGGGGGACCGCAAAATTGAAGTCATCAGTTTTGCAGGACACACACCGGGTGCGCTTTGCCTGCTTGACAGAAAAGAGCGTATTCTTTATACAGGAGATTCGATCCTTGGCCGGACTGTTTACCTTTTTATGCCGAATTCTGTCACAGTCTCCGAAATGAAAAAGAGCCTATTACATATCAATGAATATCGCGACGCGTTTGATCGCCTTGCGACCGGACACGGTCATACACTTGATCCGGTTACTTATATTGATGCGCTGATTGATGCCTGTGATACGATTCTGGCAGGCGTGCCTGCGGAACGTTTTGGTGTGGTTGAGGTGCAGGGAAAAACGCTGCCCTGTTGCTACTATACCGGTGAAAATGGTATGCAGGCAACGCTGATTTATCGCGAGGACTTGGCAAAGTAGACCATTTTTCTTCACCTGCATGACCGCTTGTCAAATATGGCGCTCTCGGCGTAATTATTTGACAATGCGCGAAACTTTGTGATACAATAAAAAAAACTGGCTTTCGGTATAAACATATGGAGGCGTATCAATATGGAAAATATGAAGAGTGTGCTTGGCGCTTATAAAGTTTCCCAGGTGGGTTATCTGGTCAGAAATGTGCAGGAGGGGATCGCAAAGTTTGAAGCGTTCCTTGGAAAGCCGTGTGATAATCTTAACGAAACGCTTGATTATGCGGAGTCCCGGTGTACTTATCGCGGTGAGGCGTGCTACGGCAAAGCCAAATGTGCATTTTTTGACCTGGGTGACGGCATGGCAATTGAACTGATTGAACCGGATGGAAAACCCAGTATATGGACTGATGACCTGCCTTCCTATGAGGGAAAAGTTCATCATGTGGCGTTTAATATTAAGGACATGCAAGATAAGATTGCACGTTGCGAAGCTGCCGGGCTCAAATGCATCCAGACGGGTGAGTTTGTTGGCGGACGTTATGCCTATATTGAGGCCTCTGATCTTTTTGGCGCGCGCCTTGAGTTGCTTGAATACGATAACAAACCGCTGTAAACCGAAGGTTGTAAAGCGGCGTTACAATCGAAAGGTTGTAGCGCCGCTTTGTTTTTTAACGGAAATTTTCTACTACCGGCTTCCCATTATTTTATTTTCTTGCAAAAACTCGTTGCAAAAGTTCGGTTATTTCAGTATCATAAAGGCAGTACTGTGTTCGGAGGATATGTGATGCACGGAAAAAACAGATGTGTCGTTTTGCTGTTTCTGGTGACAATACTCTTTTCAAGTTTTTCAGCGGCAAGGGCAGTTGAAGTCAGCTCGTTTTATTATGACAGCGAATATAGATATGCGGCTACGGAGCAGCAGACGGCTGCCTTACGCATTCGTTCGGATTTCTATAGCACGCTCAGTATGGCGTCACGAGCGGTATATGACAGCCTGGTAGATAATTTGACCTCACTGCGCGATGGTAAGGCGGAAATATCCTTCTTTTTTCCGGAGTCCGTCTCGTATGATGAGATATCTGCAACAATGTATCAGGATGCAATGAATGCTTTTAACCGCGACCATAGTGAGGCATTCTGGCTAGACATGGCAGCTATGAAGCTAACGGTTACGCAGACAGGAGACGGGCGCCTTCAGGGTACGATTACGCCCGTAGACGGCACTTATTATACCTCCGCATATACCTCTATCACAGAGGTGGAACGTGACGTGGCGCTGATGGAAGAACGGATTGAGGAAATTGTCTCTGCTTCCGCGGCGCTGGATACCATCTATGAACGGCTGTTGTATATTCATGATTGGCTGGTATTACATAATGCCTGTAATGCAGACGGAATTTCCTCCCACATGCGTGCGTTTGAGGCCGTAAGTGCCCTTGAGGGCAATATGACTGGGGATTCCCGTCCTGTATGTGAGGGATATGCGCGTGCGTTTAAACTGTTATGCGACGAATTGGGAATTCCCTGTATGTTGATTACGGGCGAGGGTGTCAGCGGCAATGTGACGGAGTCGCATATGTGGAATTATGTTCAGCTTGACGGCGCCTGGTATGCGGTTGATGTAACGTGGGACGATCCGCTTTATTTGGAAGAGCGGGGAGAACCGCGATACACGTACTTTTTAGTCGGCAGCGGGACGCGCTGCGATGAGGGCATGACCTTTCTGCAAAATCACAGGGAAGTAAAAAAATTCAGCACACATGCCAGTGATATTACGTATCCCGTCCTCGCAGAATCCGCATATGTTCCGCAGGAGGAAACTGCAACCGGGAGCATGGAACATTTTTCCTATGCACGAATCTATCAAAACGGAATTTTTTCTGATGTGGAACGCGGCGCCTGGTATGAAGATGGTATTGCGTCTGCCTACAGCTTAGGACTCATGAGCGGTACGGGTGACGGAAGATTTAATGTTACCGGCATGGTGACAATCGCTGAGGCGTTGACGATGGCGTCGCGTATTCATGCAGCATACTATGGCAATGAAGACGAACTTCAGTCTGTTGGAGAGTGGTATGAGACTTATGTGGAATATGCTTTTGCGCATAACATCATAAGAAGGCAGTATCCGGATTATCATGCAGCAGCTACCCGGGCGGAATTTGCCGTAATATTTGCAGCTGTTTTGCCGGAAACAGCGTTCGCCTCGCTTTCTGATATTGCAGATGGTTCTGTACCGGATATCCCATCGACCGCTGCTTATGCCGATGCAGCATACCTGCTTTATCGTGCCGGTGTTTTGATCGGAGATGAGAGCGGCCTTTTTCAGCCGGATACTTACATAAGTCGTGCGGAAGTGGCGCTTATTGTCACGCGCGTTGTGGATGTGCGGAGTCGTGTTGCGCAGTAATGACACTTATAATATCTGGCCGAAACGCCGTGCCCTCAGATAGGGGCGCGGCGTTTTGCCTGTCGGATTAGGCCGGCGCGGGGCTTGAAAAAGAGCGCTTTTTCAGTTATGATATTCATATGAAGACAGTAAATACAATCAAGGTAACGGCTGCGGTCATACGTTGCGGCGCGTCTTATTTTATTTGCCGGCGTGCGAACGGCTTATGGGAGTTCCCAGGGGGGAAAATAGAACCAGGCGAGACACCGGAGCAGTGCCTGGTGCGAGAGTGCAGGGAAGAATTGGCTGTCGAAGTATCGGTGGGACGGCTTCTTGACTGTGTCCATATTTCCAAAGAAGATGGCCGGATGCTGGAAATCCGGTTTTATGAGACCTGCCTATGTAAGGGAGTTCCACAGGCGCTGGTCCATACAGAAATTCAGTATGTTTTACAAGATGAACTTTTGAAATTTTCTTTTTGCCGTGCGGACCGGATTTTTATTGAACGCGCTATTTTGGGAAAGGAATTCTCGGAATTATGATTAGAATTAAATACAATGCTCCCGTCATTCTCTCTTTTTCCTTGATTTCGCTGGTTGTGCTGGTTGTCGGCAACCTGACGGACGGATATACGACTTCTCTGCTTTTTTGTGTATACCGGGCTCCTCTGACCGATCCGCTTTTTTATGTCCGGCTGTTTACCCATGTATTGGGTCATGCAAGCTGGTCCCACTATTTTTCAAATATCATGTATATCCTGTTGCTGGGCCCCATTCTGGAGGAAAAGTATGGCGGTCGTTCGCTGCTGTTTGGCATGGTTTTGACCGCATTTGTAACAGGAATTGCACATCTTTTTTTAAATGGTTCCGCAGCGCTGCTGGGTGCAAGCGGAATTGTCTTTATGCTGATTTTACTGGCGTCTTTTGCAAGTTTCCGTCAAGGTACGATTCCGTTAACATTCTTGCTCATCGCAGGAATTTATATTGGAAACGAGATTATCACGGGAATTGCGACGACCGACCATATTTCGCAGATGTCGCATATCATTGGCGGCGCGTGCGGTGCGTTTTTGGGTTGTTTTTTGAACCGTAAAGGGTTTCGAGGCAGATAAAAGAGGGGGTTCGGTTATGACATTTTCACATTTAGATGCGTTTTTAAGGAAAATTACAAGTACGATTGTCCCAGGTTTGGATTGTTGTGTTTATTACCGGCACGAACCTGTCTACCGTGCCTGTTATGGCTATGCGGATGTTGAGACGAAGCGCCCTATCACAACAGATACGATGTACTATCTCTATTCGGCCTCCAAGGTAATCACGTGCGCCGCCGCTCTGCAGCTGCACGAGCGCGGAGAATTTCTGATGTTTCAGCCGGTTTCAGATTTTATTCCCGAGTTCCGGAACATGAAGGTTGCTCACAGAATGCTAAATGGAGACGTCGAAATTGTGCCTGCAATGCGTCCGATCCGAATTCAGGATCTCTTTACGATGACGGGAGGGCTTTCTTATGACCTGGATTCTCCTGCCATCCGGCGTATACGTCGTGAGACCGATGGGCGGTGCCCGACACTTGCCACAGTGAAGGCAATTGCGGACGAGCCACTTCTGTTTGAACCGGGAACACACTGGAATTATAGCCTGTGTCATGATGTCATTGGCGCGTTGATCGAAGTGATATCCGGCAAACGCTTTGGCGACTACCTAAAGGAGTATATTTTTGATCCGCTTGGTATGAAAGACACTTCTTTCTGTCTGCCGGAGGAGAAGCGCCATCGCATGGCCGCGCAGTACAGGTTTGACAGCGGTACTCGTACTTATGTGCCGAAACAGGGAAATGACTATGTCTTTGGTTCCGAATACGAAAGCGGCGGCGCTGGATTGATCTCGACGGTCGATGATTACATGCGATTTGCCGAGGCTCTTTGCCGCTTTGGTACCGCCGAAAACGGCGAACGCATTTTAAGCGCCAATTCTGTAAAACTGATGCGTATGAATCATCTGACTCCCCAGACGCTGCCGGACTTTAACTGGATTCATTTGTCCGGATACGGTTATGGGCTGGGCGTCCGTACCTTGCTTGACCCGACGCGTATTTCCACGCTCTGTGTCGAAGGCGAGTTTGGCTGGTCTGGAGCCGCCGGAGCTTATGTGATTATTGACCCGGAAAATGAAGTCACCGTATATTATGCCCAGCATATGTTAAGTTGCCAGGAAGAGTATATTCATCCTCGCCTGCGGAATGTTGTCTATGCGGATTTACAGTGAGGTGAAGGATGAATTATAAGATGCTGCCGGAAGGCTACGAGCTTTTACGTTCTATAGACTTGCAAAAAGATAGGCGTCTTGCACTTCTGGTGAATGGCTTATCACTTGGTATAGCGATTGTTATGGTGATTTGTGCGTTGCCGTTTGTACCTTTTTCAACGTTTATTTCCATTTGGTCTCCTTCGCTCTTTGACGTACTGCGGCCGCTTCTGCTCTTGCCGGCGCTACTTGTCTATGTCGTCACGCACGAACTCATACACGGCTTTTATATGAAGCGGTATAGCGGCGTGAAGCCCAAATATGGTTTTTCGGGCCTCTATGCTTATGCGGGAAGCGAAGCTTTTTTTGACCGCCGCTCTTATCTGATTATTTCGTTGGCGCCGGTAATTCTATGGGGCGTGCTGTTAATGATTTTGAATTTTGCGTTGCCGGTATCGTGCTTCTGGTTTATTTATATCATTCAGATCATGAACATTTCCGGTGCCGCAGGTGACTTTTACGTTTCCCTGTATATGTCTCGCCTGCCTCACACGATTCTGATTCAGGACAGCGGCGTCAAGATGGATGTTTATATCCTGGTAGAGAAAACAAAAGCATAGATGAGAAAAAGCCGCCTGCACGCTAAAGCCAACCACCGATAAGGAAGTATTGAAAACAAACTAACTTAACGGCTGGCAGACAGGTTGCAACGAAAAGCGGGTAGGAAATTAAAAACTTCTTACCCGCTTTAACTTATGCTACATGGAACGATAGAACGGTGTTTTGACGCTTTCGAGGGATATGATATTGCTTGATCTGTTTCTGCCCACTGCAAGCCGCATAAATCAAGACTTTTTGCCCATCTAAATGTCCATGCCGACATAGTAATTATTGCTCCCTATCGCGTAACACATCATCATAAATTGAGGGCGCAAACGGTTTATCCGTTTGCGCCCTCTTGATTACCCAACAGCAAAGGCGGGAAAAACCGTCAAGGACGCGAAGCGCGAAGTTTATCCTTGACGGCTTTTTCTGGCTTTGCTACTTGTCATCTGTCAAAGCGGAACTTGGGCAAGGTTTCCATTAACTGCGCTTTGAGGTAATCTTGAATATCATCATTGATACTCCCTTGAAAGTAGGACAGATATTTGATGTAGCCGGTATAGGTTTGAATGACGGTGTTTACCGCTTCCGGCTCCCCTGCGGCTGCCTTTACAATCGTTTCATAGGGCAGCAAATTGTACTTCCTATTCTTCATTCTCAAACGCCTCCATTTCTTTTCGCAGTAAACGCAAGGCAATCTTTCGCCTACGGAATACTGCACTTCGGCTAATGCCGCACATCTTACTGATTTCCTCGTCGCTGTAACCGAGGTAGTACCACAAAAATAGCACTTCCCGCCGTTTTTCCGGCAAACGCAAAAGCGCGGCGGCTAACTGCTCGCTTTCCACAATAACCGTTTCCCCGCGAACGGTAAAAGCGGTAGGCACATCGTATTTCACAAAATACTCGTCTATTGTCGTAACAGGCTCAAAGTCAAACTCCCGAAGATAGTCGAGTGATACTTCAAACTGCTGTTTTTTCCGTATTTTCTTGTAAGCGCCCAGCGCCGCATGGTAAAGGACAATCTTGCAAAAGGCGTTAAAAGTGCGCTCGATATGTTCCCGGTATTGCTCTGTATTCATCATTTTCTTACCCCCTTTCTTCCCAAAACAGGGGGCAAAACAACAAACGCCCATGCAGCATAAAACCACATGGGCGTTGGAAACAGGAACTATAAGAGATAACGATATGGCTTGCGTATTCATACTCATAAGCGCAAAATCCCGCATAGGCGCAAAGGCTTTTTTTGAGTGTAAATGACAAAAACAAAGAAAACCGACATTCAACATGGCAGTACCCTCCCGAAACAGTTTTCAATGGAACCTGTAAAGGAAAACGGCGGTTGAAATTGACTTATTTCAAACCGCCATTGCACATTAGCCGCTAAACAGCGGTTATTTTTCTTGATAAGGCTCATCTATGATGTTGCCGTTTTCGTCTATAATGACCGGCCCCTATGAGCCTATTTTAAGAATAAAAACTTGTTTTAGTAAATAAGACAAACTTCGTATAAAGTTATCTTTTTTCTTTTTAAACCATCCCAAAACGGTACTCCTTTCCTCAATAACTCACAATCAAGCCGCCGCGCTCCGCATAATAACTGCAAAGCCCCCGCGTAGGCATAATGGAGATTTTCGCGTCCTGCCAAAGTTCTTTGATTTTACTTTGCAGCCTGTCAGCAAAAACTAAATTATGGCAATGGCTGATGATCACTTTCCCGCCGTGATACCCGCGCTCTTTCATATCTTCCAAAAGCATTGTCATTGCTTTTGTGGCTCCCCGCGTTTTGCCCTTTATCGTGATTGTTCCCTCGTCGCTTCCAATGCCAATGCCCCACATACCGAGTTTGCTTGCAACAAATCCCGCCACCTTGTTCATTCGTCCGTTTTTTACAAGGTTATCGAAAGAGGATAGGGCAAACACAATGCGAGTATCGCGCAAAATGGTTTCCGCTTCGGACACGACTTTCTCAAAGTCTGCTCCTGTTTCAATGAGATCGCATATCCTTTCTACGCAAATTACAATTTCCGACCCAGTAGAATGGGAATCCAGCACCGCGATTTTCTTTTCAGGATAGCGTTCCAGCACCATTTCTTTTGCAAGCGTTGCACTGTTCATACTGCCCGAAAGCCGGGAAGAAATCGTAATCGCAATGCAGAAATCCGCTTTTTCAAACTGTTCGATCCACCCCTGTGGAGAGGGACAAGAGGTATGACTGGCCTGCTGGCAATGCTCCATTGCGTCTAACATTTCAGCGGTATTCAGCGTTTCATCGTCAACAAAATCCCAGTTTCCTACGCTGATAATAAAAGGTACGCTGGATATTTGCACCTTGCCGCCTTGCAGAGCCGCAGGGAATAAATCACAACTTGAATCGGTAACGATATTCCATTTCATAATGTTTTCCTCCTGTCTATACGCTATACTGCTTCCAATGGCACTTTTTGTCCCCGTAGCCAAGAAATTGTATCGGCAACCGTCACCCTCATATCTCGCGGGTGATAGCCCAATTCAGCGGTAACCTTGTCGTGGGTGAAATGGCCGTTGCTGGAAATAGTATAAAGCGCGTATTTAGTATATAGCGGTCTTGTGTGCGTAACCTTTGCAATCCACTCGAAAACAGGGACAAAAACGCGGGCTAAACCGATAGGCAAACATATCTTTTTTCGCCCTCCGGTGGTTTTACGAACACATTCCAACAATTCCTTTACTGTGAAATAGCGGTTAGAAAGGATATAGCAACTACCTTTCGTGCCATGTTCGGCGGCTTCCAAACACCCTTTTGCCACATCACGAACATCGACAAAATCATAGCCGCCTATTACACCAGCCGGAAGTTTGCCGGAAATACACATACTAATCAACTGCACAATATGATTATTCCCGCTGTCATAGGGTCCCACAATGCCGGACGGGTGAACAACTACCGCGTCCAGACCATTCTGTACCGCGTCCAATACGGCTTTGGTCGCTTCTGCTTTGGTAGCGGCGTATGCTCCGGTCACGGTATCTTTTGAAAACTTTGCCGTTTCGGAAATGGTCGCCTTTTCCTCGGTTTCGGGGATCGCATGGACGGAACTGACATATACAAGCCGCTTTATATGGTGGCGCATACATTGTTCGATAATATTCTTCGTGCCTTTGACATTCACATTGTAGAGTAGCGGCGTAACCTCGTTTCCAATGCTGATAATCCCTGCCGCATGGATTACAATAACTTCATTGCATTCAAGGCCGGAAAAGATTTCTTCCAGCGACTCTATTTTTGTAATATCGCCTTTGTAATAAGTGATCTGCCTGTCGTCCTCGCCGCTTTCAGAGGGAAGGATTAACCCCCGGATAAGGCAATCGGTATCACGCAGATACTTGATAATGGTACTTGCAAGGTGTCCTGCTGCACCCGTAATGTAAAGCCGTTTCATATTGCTGCCTCCTGTTTCAAAATCGGACTTATCATATAACGCTGCTGTTTATGAGTTTCCCGATTTTTGTTAATGAAATATGAAATCATCTAAATCAAACCACATTTACAAGCCGACTGGCCGGAAAAGACTTATCTAATTCCATGCGTAACTGTTCCGGCAGATAAAGCGAGGGGGACTTGTATAGGCAAACTGCTCCCGATTTTTTTAGAAGTGTAGCGATGAACTCCGAACAAAAATATCGGTTTTTCCAATGGAAAGGAATATGAAGCAGATTTAAGGCAACACCTAAAAACGAATACTTCATCTTTTCCTTGCTGTCCATTGTCTGTTTGATCTCGCTCTCGATTTTGCGGTAAACATCATCTGTTACCCGTAATTGATACAACGCACTTTGCGTTATACCATGCTTCCTATGCTTTTCTAATGTTTCGCTGCAAAAGCCTTTTACATTAAAACTGTAAAAAACGCTGTGATCGTCGTTTATGGAGAGAGAAACATGAGTATAGCGATGATGACGAACAAGCGAAAGAAACTGAGCAAACCAATCCTTGTATCGGGTGAATAAGATAAAAATGTTTTTCATTCCAAGCCTCCTGTTATGCTTTCAGTTTGGTTTTAGCATACAGAACTGGTATTTATCGTTTTCTCGATTTTTGTTAATGAGATGTGAAACAAAAAATAGCCCCCACATTTCTGTGGGGGCTAAATCTGAAAAGTCATAGATTGATTTTAACTGTAAAGGCTGTTCCTTGTCCGGGCGTGCTTTCTACGGTAATTTCACCGCCGATAATTTCAATCACTTTCTTTACCAATGCAAGGCCGAGTCCGTTTCCCTCGCTGGCGCGGGAAGTATCGCCTTGATAAAACTTTTCAAAAATCCTTGCCTGTGTTTCTTCGTCCATACCGCACCCGGTGTCTTTGATTGTTACCAATACAGCGTTGTCCCTTGTTTGAGAAGTAAGGGAAATGCGCCCGCCCGTTTCCGTAAACTTGATGGCGTTGGATAAAAGGTTGTTCCACACCAATTCCAAAAGAGAAGCGTCATAGCAAACTGCAACATCTTCCACATCAATTTCAAAGTCAATCCCTTTTGCCTGCCATTGTTCCATATAGGATAGGGCGCAGCGGCGCAGTTGTTCGCCCAGTTGATAGGTTTCTGGGGCGGGAAAGATCTGCTGGTTTTCCAACTTGTTCAGTTTCAGAATATTCGTAATCATGGAATTGAGATTTTTAGTCGCTGTGATAATAGTGTCCATGTATTGTTTATGCTGCTCCGGCGCGGCAGTTCCGTCTTTCAACGCCTTTGTATAACTCTGAATAATGGAGAGAGGGGCTTTGATCTCATGGGAAACATTTGCGATAAAATCACTTTTTAACATTTCATTGCTTGCCAATTCCCGTGTCATGGTATTAAAGTCCTCAATCAAAACATCTATTTCAATTTTCCTTCCTTTCTTTTGTGTAGGGGGTATTTGTATGCTGAAATCGCCTCCGGCAACCTTGCGTGCGGCCCCGGCAATCTTCCGCAATGGCTTTCCAATCGCATACCGCCAAAACAGGCCAAATAGAACAGCGAGCAAAACGCAAGTACACAACAGGTAATTTCCTAAAATGCTGACAAGGACAGGAATTTCATCTAAAAAAGCGGCTACAATGAAAGATTGCCCCACAACCAAAAAATACATAATGCCAAAGATGATAAGCAATACGGGAGATTGCACCATGCACTTTATCCGCGAGGAAACGCTGAAGCGGTTTGTGCTGCGCCGGATATTCGATGTGACCTCCATGTTTTTTGAGGACATTATGAGTTTTCAAAAGGCGGTGTATGAACAGCGGTTTGAGGAAGCGGAAAGGACGGCAAAAAAGCGCAAGCGGGAAATCTCCCAAGCCGAAAAACGGATCGCAGAACTTGACCGGATTTTCAAGCGTATTTATGAGGACGATATATCCGGCGCAATTTCCCATGAACGGTTTTTGAAGTTGTCCGCCGAATATGAGGCAGAGCAAAAAGAACTGACAGAGAAAGTCAAGGCAGACCGGGAAATGGTAGATACCTACGAGCAGGACAAAGCGGATTTTGACGGTTTCGCAGCGGTCATTCGGAAGTATGTAGGGATTACCGAACTGACGCCTACGATTGTCAACGAGTTTGTAAAGAAGATTATCGTCCATGCGCCGGACAAGTCCAGCGGCCACCGGCGGCAGAAAATCCAGATTATTTGGAACTTCGTCGGGGAACTGAAGCAGGACGAGGACAAGCAGACCATTGAACGAGAAAGAAAAAGCAGGA
>URVL01000011.1 GCA_900551265.1 uncultured Eubacteriales bacterium
TCCCGCCGCCCCGTCCTGCGAGCGCGGCGTTCAGTTCTCGGGCAAATGCGCGCATATCCTGCGATTGCGATGCCGCTGCGTACTTGTATCCCTCCCCGTCACGGCCTGCAAATACTGCGCAGACGCCGCCGCGCACCTGGGCTGCCCCCTCGGCAAGGGCACGCAGTCCGTCCATATCAAGCGCAGGCTCGAAGAGGAGAATCCCCGACGCAGCCGGAGCAATGAGTGCCAGCTTTGCGTGCGTCAGCTCGCGTTTCAGCTCTGCAAGCATCTGCTTCTGCGTGGTTATGGCGTCGGAAAGACGCGCAACCGCCGCCGCCGCATCACACTGTTTTACAGAGAGTGAGGCCGCGATCTGTGAAATATTGTCGTATTTGTTGTTATAGTCGTCTACGGCGTCCAGTCCGCACTGCATGTGGATGCGGACGCCGCCTTTATAATGAATATAATCAAGGAGCTTAATCATGCCGATTTCACCTGTCCGATTGACATGCGGCGCACAGCAGGCGCATCTGTCATATCCTTCAATCGTCACGATGCGCACGTTTTCCGTGAGATCCAGCTTGCTGCGGTAGTCGAGGCGGGCGAGCACTTCCGGAGCGGGATATTCCGCAGTGACTCTCACGTTTTCTGCGACGGCGATATTTGCCAGATACTCGATGCGCCGCAGCGCCTCACGTTCCAGCACACCGTCAAAGTCGAGCGTGACGTCCCGACTGCCGATGTGAAATCCTACATTTGCAAATCCGTAATCGCGGTGTATTAACCCGGACACAATGTGCTCTCCTGAGTGGTTTTGCATGCGCCGCAGGCGCGGCTCCCAATCGAGGACACCGTGTACGGTCTCACCGGGGTTCAGCGGTGCGTCGGTAACGTGGACGATTTCGCCGCCGCGCTCATGCGCGTCCGTAACACGTACGGTGCCAAGCGTTCCGGTATCGGCGGGCTGACCGCCTGCTTCCGGGAAAAAGGCCGTCTGATTTAATGTGACGAACCAAACTCCGGCCGGCGCCGGTTCACAGGAGTGTACTATGGCGTCAAATTCACGCATATGGCTGTTTTGATCAAATAAACGGATGGTCATACGTTTTTTCCTTCTTCTGTAATTTTACGCAGGCTTTCCTGCCTTGCTTCCTCGCGCAGTGCGGCCAGCGCGGGAAACTCTGCGCACTCCGGTATGGCGTAAGTAAGATTGAGCTCATATTCGAGGGGAATCCACGTTGAAAGGGGCGATTCATTGTGCTGAATGACTGCCTCAAGCCGGTCAATGGCACGCAAAATACGTGACTCTGCAGTCTTCCCCTGTTTGATCTCATGCAAAAGTGCGGTAAGCTCACCCCGGAGCCCGCCTGGCAGCGGGGCGAGCATACGGCAAATTGCGTCGTCCTCGGCTGCCTCATCGTCCTGAGACTTGAGAAAGGTGGGTATGTCGCCGGTAACGGCTTCGCCAAAGTCATGCACCAGACACATGGCGATCACGCGGTTGATGTCAACATCCGGGAATTCATCTCGCAATAAGTGCGCCATAACTGCGCAGCGCCAGCTATGTTCGGCAACGCTCTCCTGCCGCATGGTGGATGTATATGCGTGGCGCGTATTGCATTTCAGCCGCTCCAATACGCCAAGAAATTTCATCATGTTTTTTGCATCCATGCTCTTATCTCCCGGCATTTGCTGTTCGGAATAGGGCAGTTCGGCACTTTCGCGATAGCGCACGCGCGACTCTTCCAGAATTTCCAGTGCTGTGGCAATATCAAAAAAACGTTTGACAACGGTTTCCTTCCCCTGAAGCGTCTTATAGGTGGAGAAAAAATTTTGCAGCTCGCGCAATAAATGCGGAGGGAGATCGTCGAGCGTTTTCACATGTTCATACCGGGGATCGCCGATATTTACGGCGAGGATCTTAACATCGAATTCACCGTTGTCAATCATGTCCATGCCGCCGATGATACGCGAGTCGATATAGCAGCCTGGAAAGGTGGGAGCAGAGGTCAGGACAAGAATGTCGAGCGCGTCGCCGTCCAGGCTCAGCGTATCGTCGATAAACCCATACTCGACGGGATAAAACGCCGCAGAATAGAGCACGCGGTCGAGTTTGATCTTTCCGGTTTTGTGGTCTATTTCATATTTGTTCTGGCTGCCCATGGGGATCTCGATGCGGGCCTCTACGATAGTTGACTGCATAAAAATCTCCTGATTCCCAAAAAATAAAGTGATAGAAGATATGACTGTTTTGGCTTATAACCAACGGATAAACGCCGTTTTGTCATTTCGATTAAATCCGGCCTTTTCGTAAAACCGCAGTGTAGATTCCCGTTTGGAGCCTGTCAGGAGCATTACCTTATAACAACCTGCCGACTGCGCGATCCGGCATGCGGCCTCAAGGCACGCTGTTGCAAACCCCTGTCTGCGGTATGCCGGATCTGTTACAACGTTTTCGATGAGCGCGTATGGCCGCTGTGCATGCGTCAGATTCGGCACAACGACGCACACGCAGGATGAGATAAGCTGTCCACCCTGCCAGGCGCCGATTATATGGTGGCGAGTATCATCCAGGATTTCCTGCCAAAGAGCGTCGATTGTGGACGAGCGCTCTGGCATGGGATCATCGTGCAGGAACGTGTAAAGACGCAGAAGCCCATCAAGGTCCTGTGCCTGAAGCTCACGAATCATAAAGACTGCCTCCAGCTATTCCGGAAAACCTTCCCATTGAGCGGAATACCACCGGATTATAAGCCACATTATACACGTTTTTTCGCAAATTGACAAGGAACGCGCTTGCCTCGAGAAATCCGTTATGAAAATTTTCTATTTACAAGCGGGAATCTATGTGCTATGATAAAAGCCAGAAACTAACCGGTGGAGACTGTGGCATGAAGAAGAATCTCTTTGCAGTTTCATACTTTACCTATTATTTTGGCTTTGCTTTCTTTATGGGCAAGGCCTATTCGAGTATGTTTGCAAATAGAGAAGCTCCGGCTGGTGTATAAAAGAAAACGCCATGAATGAAGCCTCGCAGCATACTCGCTGCGGGGCTTTTTTAATTGGTTTTCGTAAGAAAGGATGTCATTACCGTGATCGTACAGCTCAAAGCAAATGTCAGAAAAGAACAAGTAAACCAGTTAATTGCCTGGTTTCGGGGAATGGGTGTGGATGTTCATGTGTCGGAAGGTTCGCTTCATACCATACTTGGCCTGATCGGCGATACGTCGCGCCTGGATATTGATATGATTAAGGCGCTTGATATTGTCGAAAACGTGCAGCGTATCCAGGAGCCGTACAAAAATGCCAACCGCCAATTTCATCCGGACGACACGGTGATTGAGGTGGGCGGCGCCAAAATTGGCGGCGGTAACTTCCTGTGCATTGCCGGCCCGTGCTCGGTGGAAACTGAGGAACAGATTTGCGGCGTAGCCATGGATGTGGCAAAGGCGGGCGCAGGGATGCTTCGGGGCGGTGCGTTTAAGCCGCGCACTTCGCCATACTCCTTCCAGGGGCTCGGCGCCGAGGGCATCCGACTCTTGCTCGAGGCCAAGAAAGCGTCCGGGCTGCCCATTGTGACGGAAATCATGGACCTCTCTCAGCTCAAATATTTTGATGAGGTGGACGTGATTCAGGTCGGCGCGCGCAACATGCAGAACTTTGAACTTCTGAAGGAAATGGGCCACGTTGACAAGCCGATCCTCTTAAAGCGCGGTCTTTCAAGCACGCTGGAAGAACTCCTCATGAGCGCAGAATATATTATGGCCGGCGGCAACGAGCGCGTGATCCTCTGCGAGCGGGGAATACGTACGTTTGAGACATATACGCGCAATACGCTTGACGTATCCGCCATTCCGGTACTCAAATCCCGCACGCATTTACCTGTGATTTTGGATCCAAGCCATGGCACGGGGATTGCCAAGTTTGTGAAACCCATGTCCCTCGCCGCAGCGGCGGCGGGCGCGGACGGACTCATCATTGAAGTGCATAATGATCCCGCGCATGCCCTCTGCGACGGCCCGCAGTCCTTGACGCCTGAAGCGTTCCGTGACCTGAAAGCGGATGTGGACCGCATTGTGGCTGTGGTACATGGAGAGAAAGCCGTATGAAGATTGGAATTGTCGGCCTGGGACTCATCGGCGGGTCCATGGCCAAGGCACTGTCGAATAAACACGAGGTGTACGGCATAGACCTGCGGGAAGACGTAATGGCGGAGGCGCTGGAAACGCGTGCGATTGCCGCTGCGCTGGATAAGGAGAGGCTTAATGCGTGCGATATGGTGATGCTGGCGCTGTTTCCGCAGCGCGCGGTGGATTATGCAAAAGAACACGCGGCACAGTTTCGGAAGGACGCGATTGTGATGGATCTTTGCGGCGTCAAACGAGTCGTGGAGAAGGGTATACTGCCGCTTGCCGAAGCGCACGGATTTCACTATATCGGCGCGCATCCCATGGCAGGACTTGCACGCGTCGGCTGGGAGTACAGCCGCAGTGACCTTTTTCAGAAAGCGTCCATGATCCTTGTACCGCATCGGGATACGACGGATGCGGTGTTCACGGCTGTGCGCGGCGTGGTAGAGGACGCGGGCTTTGGCGGCGTTGCAATTGCCACTGCCGATGAGCATGACTATATGATTGCTTATACCTCACAGCTGGCGCACGTGCTCTCCAGCGCGTATGTGAAAACGCCGGCGGCACAGCGGCACAAGGGTTTTTCTGCAGGCAGTTTCCATGATATGACACGCGTTGCCTGGCTCAACGAGGATATGTGGACGGAACTCTTTCTTGATAACCCGGATTATCTGGCGGAAGAAGTGGAGGGCCTTGCCGCGAGACTTTTGGAATATGCCATGGCGATCCGCAGCGGTGACCGCGAAGGCCTGCGCCGCCTGCTGCGCGAAGGCCGTGAACGGAAAGAGGCGCTGGAGGACAGAGAATGAGAAAGGTCAGGATCGAGGCGGGCACGCCTTATGACGTACTGATTGGCGGCGGTTTGCTGGGACAGGCGGGACAGCTTGTTGGGAAGACGATATCGCCCTGCCGTGCCGTACTGGTAACGGATTCAAACGTTGCATCCCTTTACGCGGACATGCTGGAGGAACGTCTGACGGCTTCGAGCTTTTCCGTAACACGTCATGTCTTCCCGGCAGGAGAAGAACACAAAAATATGGAGACGCTGACGGGCATTCTGGAGGCCCTGGCGGACACGGGACTCACGCGTACCGACCTTGTTGTGGCGCTCGGCGGAGGCGTGACGGGCGATATGGCCGGGCTTGCTGCGTCGCTGTATCTGCGCGGTGTTCGGTACGTACAGATACCGACGACGCTGCTTGCGGCAGTGGACTCTTCAGTGGGCGGAAAAACTGCGATTGACTTTGCCGGCCGCAAGAATATCGTCGGTGCGTTTTACCAACCGTCTCTTGTGCTTTGCGACACCGATACCTTTCACACACTGACGCCGGAAATTACCCGTGACGGGCTTTCTGAAAGCATTAAGTACGGGGTCATCTGTGACGCATCACTTTTTAGCCGTTTTGAATCGAAGGATATGCCGGATGTCGACGAAATCGTGACGCGTTGCGTGGCGATTAAAGGAAATATCGTTGCGCAGGACGAACACGACACGGGACTGCGCCAGCTTTTGAACTTTGGCCACACGCCGGGGCACGCCATCGAGGCGTGCAGCGGTTACGGCGTCAGTCATGGTCACGCGGTGGCGGTAGGCATGCTGATTATGGCGCGCGCCGCGTCCCGGATGGGTATTTGTACGGACGATACTGCGTTGCGCCTGGAGCAGGTGCTGCACAATTTTGGACTGCCGGTTACGACGCCCTATCGCGCAACGGAACTGGCCGCCGCAGCGCTTGCAGATAAAAAGCGAAAGGGGAATGAGGTGACGCTTGTCGTGCCGGAGAAGATGGGCAAGTGCGTTTTACACCGGATTCCGGTTACGGAGTTGGCGCGCTTCTTCGCCTGTGGTATGGAGGAACGCACATGAGTACGTTTGTCGTGTACCCTGGTTCGCTTGCCGGAACGGTGCGTGCAATTTCTTCAAAGTCCGATGCACACCGCAATCTCATCTGTGCGGCTTTCGCCGACGGATCCACTGTATTTGATCCCTTTACCCCTTCGAATGATATCGATGCTACCATGGACTGTCTCACGGCGCTAGGCGCGTCATTTGCAAAACAGGAGGATGGCGGCGTTACCGTGATACCGGGCCGCCCTTCGGCACGGACGTTGCTTGACTGTGGAGAAAGCGGTTCGACGCTGCGTTTTCTGCTGCCCGTTACGGCGGCGTTGGGAAGCGGCGCGTCATTTACCGGCCGTGGGAGATTGCCGCAACGCCGCATCGCGCCGCTTTTAGATGTCATTGCTGCGCATGGCTGTACGCTGTCCGCTGACCGGTTGCCGCTGACAGTTGCAGGACGTCTTACGCCGGGAGCCTATGAAATTGTGGGAAACGAGAGCTCTCAGTACATCAGCGGCCTTTTGTTTGCAGCGCCGTTGACCGGGGGCCGTTGTCAAATCAGAGTTAACGGCCCGATCTCTTCAAAAGGATATGTGGATATGACGTTGCATACGCTGCGGCAATTTGGCGTAACTGTGCAGGAAACGGGGTACGGTTTTGAGGTTCCCGGCGGACAGCACTACATATCGCCGGGGCGTGCGTCATTGGAAGGCGACTGGTCAAACGCAGCATTTTTTCTTGTGGCGGGCGCCCTGGGCACGGGCGTTACGGTGACAGGATTGAATGCGGACTCTATGCAAAGAGACCGTGAAATTGCCGGAAGCCTCGCACGATTCGGCGCCCATGTTACAGTGGCGGACGGCGCTGTCACTGTGGCGCCCGGCAATTTGACCGGACAGCGCATCGACGTAGATCAGATTCCGGATCTTCTGCCGGTACTCTCCGTACTCGCCTGCGCGGCGCAAGGTGAGACTGTGCTTTACAATGCGGCACGCCTGCGCGACAAGGAGAGCGACCGTCTGTCCTCCGTGGCCGGCATGCTTCGATCCCTTGGCGGCAGTGTGCGGGAAGAGCCGGACAGGCTGCATATTGTTGGCGGCGGTTATTTAAGGGGCGGCGCGGTAGACGGCGCCGGCGACCACCGTATTGTCATGGCGGCGGCAATTGCAGCGGCGCTTTGCCGCACGCCGGTCACCATTCATGGCGCGGAGGCCGTTTCGAAGTCCTATCCGGGATTTTTTCATGATTATGACGCTTTGGGAGGAACACATCATGTCGTCACAGTTCGGGAATCGGATTAAAGTCAGCATTTTTGGTGAATCTCACGGTGCGGCAATCGGCGTGGTCGTAGATGGACTGCCTGCAGGGGAGGCGATAGACCTGGATGTGCTTTCGCAATTCATGGCGCGCCGTGCGCCGGGACAGGGTACGCATACGACGGCGCGGCGGGAGGCGGATGCCGTCCGTGTGCTTGCCGGATTGACGGAGAGCAAAACAAATGGTGCGCCGTTTGCCGCCATCATAGAAAATACCAATACGCGCAGTGCGGACTACAGCGGCCTGATGGATACGCCGCGTCCGGGCCATGCTGACTATACCGCTTATGTCAAATACGGCGGTCATAACGATATCAGCGGCGGAGGCCATTTTTCAGGACGTCTTACCGCGCCGCTGTGTATCGCGGGCGGTATTGCGCTGCAAATTTTAGCGCGGCGTGGCATTCGTGTCGGCGCGCACATTGCAGCGATCCATGGCGTTTGCGATGCGCCGCTGGACTATGTGTTTCCTAACATGGATGCGATTGCTTGCGCAGCGCAGCGGCCGCTTGCAACCCTTTCTAAGGAGGCAGGGGAAAAGATGCTCGCAGAAATTGAAAAGGCGCGTACGGCGCTTGATTCTGTCGGCGGCGTGATTGAATGCGCTGTGACAGGACTGCCCGTCGGCCTTGGCAACCCGATGGCGGATGGCGTGGAAAACCGTCTGGCGGCGACGGTATTTGGCATCCCTGCGGTGCGCGGTATCGAATTCGGCGCGGGTTTTGCCGCCGCCGGCATGACGGGCAGCGAACACAACGATTCTTTTGTTATGGCCGGTGATGAGGTGCGCACAGTGACAAACCGTCATGGCGGTGTGCTGGGCGGTATTACATCCGGAATGCCGCTGATTTTCCGCGTGGCGATTAAGCCGACGCCGTCCATTGGACAGGAACAATCTACGGTCTCTCTGACGGAGAAAAAGTCCGCGAAACTGGAAGTGCGTGGAAGGCATGATCCCTGTATCGTTCCGCGTGCGGTTCCCTGTGTGGAGGCTGCCGCGGCGATTACCATATTGGATTTACTGGAAGAAGGAGTCTGACTTATGGAACTGAATGAAATTCGCAACAAAATTGACGAGACGGATGCCGCCCTGGTAGAGCTTTTCAGAACCCGTATGCAGCTCAGCGGCGAAATAGTGGCGTACAAAATGGCGCATGATATGCCGATTTTACAACCTGGACGCGAACGCGAGGTACTTTTGCATGTCTCTAAGCTTGCAGGCCCCGAGTTTTCCAATTATGCGCGCGTACTATATGCGACGCTTATGGATCTCAGCCGTGCCTATCAAAATCAATTTACCATGCGCGATTCCGTATTTAAAAACGAGATTCTGGGAGCGGCGGAGAAAACGCCAAAGCTCTTTCCGAGAGAGGGCGTTGTGGCGTGTCCCGGCGTAGAAGGTTCCTTTTCCCAGCAGGCCTGCGACAAACTTTTTTCTCTGGCCAATATCATGTATTTCCGTAATTTTGAGGGCGTTTTCCAGGCGGTTGACCAGGGCCTGTGCAAATATGGCGTTTTGCCGATTGAAAACAGCTCAAACGGTTCCGTTAACGGCGTCTATACATTGATGCGTAACTATAAATTCTATATTGTCGGCGGCGTGCGCCTGCATATCCACCACAACCTGTTGGCGCGTCCCGGCGTAAAGTTTGAGGATATTCGTGAGATCATCTCGCACGAACAGGCCATCGGCCAGTGCAGCGAATTTCTTGCGGCGCATCCGGAAATCAAAGTGACGGCGTATGATAATACGGCGCTTGCGGCACAGGCTGTCGCGAACTCCGACCGCCGGGATCTGGCGGCGATCTGCTCGCATGAGTGCGGAGAACTTTACGGCCTCTCGCTGGTACGTGAACACGTGCAGAATAACGAAAATAACTATACAAGATTTATTTGCATCAGCCGCGATCTGGAAATTTACCCTGGCGCAAGTCAAATCAGCCTGATGTGCGCCACACCGCACAAGCCGGGTTCGCTTTACCGTTTGATTTCCAAGTTTGCGGCGCTCGGGGTCAACCTGACAAAACTCGAAAGCAAACCCATTCCGGGACGCGACTTTGAGTTTATGTTTTACCTTGATTTAGAGGCGTCTGTGTGGAACGAGGACGTCATGAACCTGCTTGCGGAACTCTCCCGCCAAGACGAGGGCTTTGTGTTCCTCGGTTGCTATAACGAAATATGATCTACGGACTGCTTGGTAAAACACTGCGCCACAGCTATTCGAAAATCATTCATGAACGTATGGCGGACTATACCTATGATCTCTATGAGACGCCGGAAGAAGGTCTTGAGGTGCTGATCCGCCGTCCGGACATGGGCGGTTTTAACGTGACGATCCCCTATAAGCAGACGGTTATTCCTTTTTGTGATGATTTGACGCCCGCTGCACGTGCAATTGGCAGTGTAAATACGCTCTATCGTGACGCTTCCGGCCGGCTCATCGGCGATAATACGGACTATTTCGGATTTTCCTATATGGCTCGCCGTGCAGGCATCCGGTTTGCGGGGCGCAAGACGGTGATTCTTGGCAGCGGCGGCACGTCGCTGACAGCTCGCCGCGTCGCAGCGGATGAGGGAGCGCGGGAAGTTGTGGTCATATCGCGCAGCGGTGCGGACAACTATGAAAATCTGGACCGTCACCGTGATGCGGAGATTATTGTCAATACAACGCCGGTCGGCATGTACCCGAATAATGAGGGAATGCTGATAGATCCGGCACGGTTTCCGAATTGCTGCGGTGTGCTGGACGTCATTTATAATCCCTTAAAGACAAACCTGATTCTTGCTGCGGAGGATGCGGGAATCCCTGCAAGCGGAGGGCTGCCCATGCTTGTTGCACAGGCTGCGCCTGCAGTGGAGCGATTTTCCGGCCGTGTGGTCGGCGAAAACGCGATTGAGGAGACGCTTGACGCACTGACGCACGAAGTGCGCAATCTTGTGCTTGTAGGTATGCCGGGCTGTGGGAAGTCAAGCATTGGCGGGCTGGTTGCGGAATACGCGGGACGGAAGTTCTATGATACGGACGAAATGGTGATAAAAATGGCCGGATGCAGCATACCGGAAATTTTTGCAACGCAGGGAGAAGCGGCGTTTCGTGACCTGGAGGCAAAAGCTGTCGCGCTGGCTGCGCGTGAGCGCGGCGGCGTGATTGCGACGGGCGGGGGCGTACTGCTGCGTGGGGAAAACCGTCTTGCGCTGCGGCAGAACAGCCATATTATTTTTCTGGACCGCGCCTTGGAGCTTTTGCCGACAAACGGCCGTCCGATTTCGCAGGCGCGAAGCCTTGCAGACATTTACCGTGAACGCCTGCCGCTTTTTACGAGTGTGTCTGATGTGACAGTGAGAAATGACAGTACGCCGGAGACCGTTGCAGCGCGAATTTTGGAGGTGTGAGATGAAACTGCTGGTGTTAAACGGCCCCAATATTAATATGCTTGGTATTCGCGAGCCGGATATTTATGGACGTGAGACTTACGATACGTTGATTGGCAGAATTCAGGAGCATTGTGCCGCACGTGGAATTGATGTGGAATGTTACCAGTCAAATCATGAGGGCGATCTGGTCGATAAGATTCAGGCGGCGTACGGCAGGTGCGACGGTATCGTCATCAACCCCGCAGCGTATACGCACACGAGCGTTGCGCTGCTTGACGCGGTAAAGGCGGTCAGCATTCCAACCGTTGAAGTGCATATCTCAGATGTGGATGCGCGCGACGAGTTCCGGCGCGTGTCATATATTCGCGCCGCGTGCGTCGCCATGATCTGCGGGCGCGGTTTACAGGGATATCTGGATGCAATCGATCTGCTTGCCACGCGTTTTGCAAAATAAAAATCCCCGCCGGGAAATCCATACAGATTTCCCGGCGGGGATTCTATTTCAGTTTTCATCGCCCAGGGCCTCTTTTGCGGGAACCGTGACCAGCGTATTATAGCAACTGAACATATCGTCTACGAGTGCACGGTCCGGCGCTTTTGTAAGAATACTGACGAGCGGGACCAGAATAAGGCCTGCCGCCATGGCAAACGCGCCGCAGTTGATCGGCGATTGTAATGCGGCCGGAAAAATGGAAGGGCAGATCATATTGAGAATCATAATACCGGAACCAAAAATAAAGCTGACCCATACGGAAGCTTTGGTTGTACGTTTCCAGTAAAGACCATAGATAAACGGAGCCAGGAAAGAACCCGCCAGCGCGCCCCAGGAGATCCCCATGAGCTGCGCAATGAAGGTGACGTTTGCCTTATACTGAACGACGGCAATGATGGCGGAAATGGCGACAAAAACCACAACCAGCAGTCTCATGACAAAAATTTGCCGTTTCTCGCTCATCTCTTTCACAAGCGTCCCTTTGATAAAATCCAGCGTCAGGGTAGAAGACGAGGCAAGTACGAGCGAAGAAAGCGTGGACATGGATGCGGAAAGCACAAGAATTACGACAATTCCCATTAAGAGATCCGGAAGATTTGAGAGCATTGTGGGAATGATGGAGTCATAGCCGCCGGCCGCAAGATCAACCTGGTCGGAGAAAAGACGTCCGAACCCACCGAGAAAATAACAGCCGCCCGCTACGATCACCGCGAACAATGTCGAAATGATGGCGCCTTTTGAAATGGATTTTTCACTTTTAATTGCGTAAAACTTCTGTACCATTTGCGGCAGCCCCCAGGTGCCAAGAGAGGTGAGGATGACGACGCAGAACAGATTGAAAGGATCCGGCCCAAAGAAGGACGCAAAAGCCCCGGGCGTGGACGTGACGGAGGGGTCTTCGACACGGGCGAGCGCATCAAGGGAGGCCATAAAGCCGCCTTTTGACGCCAGCACAGCCGCTACGACCGCAACGATGCCTACGAGCATGATGATCCCCTGAATGAAATCGTTAATCGCAGTTGCCATATAGCCGCCTGCGATGACATAAATGCCAGTCAGAACGGCCATGGCTATAATGCAGACCGTGTAATCAATATGAAACGCCATTCCAAAAAGACGGGAGAGCCCATTATAGAGCGACGCAGTGTAAGGAATCAAAAAGATAAAAACGATAGCCGAGGCGCCGACGCGCAAAGCGTTGGAGCGGTAACGCTTACCGAAAAATTCCGGCATGGTGGCTGTCGAAAGTTTTTGGGTCATGAGCCGCGTACGCCGTCCGAGCAAAACCCAGGCAAGCAGCGATCCAATCAGGGCATTGCCCAAACCAATCCATGTTGCGGCGATACCATATTTCCAGCCAAACTGGCCCGCATAGCCGATAAAAATAACGGCGGAAAAATAGGACGTACCGTAAGCAAACGCAGTCAGCCATGGACCGACGGAACGCCCGCCGAGTACAAAACCGTTGACGTCTGTGGCATGACGGCGGCAATATAGGCCGACGGCGACCATGCAACCGAAGAAGAGAATAAGCATTAAAACTTTCAGTACCATTTTTCATCATCCCTTTCACATAATTTTGAGCCGACAGAGGACGAAAATGGCACAAAAAATCGTCCTCTGTTTGAAACAGAGGACGAAAGAACGCTCTTCCGCGGTACCACCTCAGTTTACCGCCGCCTTACGGCAAACGGCCTCATTGGGCACAAACCATGCCCTATCGCCATAACGGGCGAACCCGGCGCAGCCTACTGAATCACAAAATTGTTTGGTGCGCAGCTCTCAAAATGTATTCCATAAATTTCTGCTTGCTGCCTTGCACCATCCGGCAGTTCTCTGAAAGCATCCCTTTATGTACTTCTTTTTGGTCACAGCCTTTACTGTCTCTTACTTTAACACTTTATTGTCAAAAAGTCAAGAGCTTTTCGAGATATTAGGATTTGCGGACTTGAGAATACAAAAATAGAATGCAGGGAAATCTGAATGGCAAGTCTATATAAAACGTGGAAAAACGCCGGACGGTTTTCCGCCCGGCGCTGCTCTTTCAACCAAAAAGCTATTTACTTAAGGCCGTTTTCGTAAGCCTCAATCATCTTCTTGACCATCTGGCCACCAACGGAACCGGCCTGCTTGGAGGTCAGATCACCATTGTAGCCCTGCTTCAGATTCACGCCAACCTCGCTGGCAGCTTCCATCTTAAACTTATCAAGAGCTTCGCGTGCACCGGGAACAAGATTCGTTCTGGACATTGATTTTCAACTCCTATCGTTTTTGTGTTCGCTTCATTAGCGCAATCATAGTGTTCCCGCGGATTGTACGAGTATTCTGAAAAGTTTTGGTATAAAAGTTACGATTTGTCGAATTAATTATCCACAGAGAAGCAAGTATATCGAGAGCCTAAAGGAACTGTGTATGGCTAAATAAAAAACAAAAAGACTCACGGACAATGAATCGTCCGTGAGTCTTTGGAGGCGCCACCCGGAATCGAACCGGGGATGAAGGTTTTGCAGACCTCTGCCTTACCGCTTGGCTATGACGCCGGATATCAGCCTCAATTGCGGCGAAATTTATTATACTATGGATGTTTGAAAAAGTCAATATAAAAAATGGATGCGAAAAAATTTTTTGATTGCGCGTGTAAGCTACGCAATAAATTAAAAAATAATATTGTCATGCTTTCAAAATGTTGGTATAATAAAACGATAAGCATGGAGGAAAATCAAAAATGGGCCCAGACTTTCATGATATTGATATACCGCCTAGGATGACGGAATATGCGCTGCCGCTTGATACGGCGATCAAATTTGTTTTTGTGGAAGAACCTGCCGGGTTGCAGCTGTCGATTTTTTCGGCCGGACGCGAGCGAAAGTATGGCGGCCGCGGCCGCATTTTGCTGGCAGATGGCTTTTTTAGAATACAGGAACTGTCTGTGCTCGACCCGTTTTTGCTGGATAAACGACTCATTCCCGCCCGCTATTTTAAAATTTTCTTTCGGGCGCAGCTTCCCAAGCTGCAGTCGTGCGGCGTCCAGATCGACTGTGATTTACAACTGGCGGATACTCCTGCCGTGCTTTTTATCATACGCGCCAGCGGAGAAAATTATGCTGAGTATGATTTGCGATGGTATGCTGCGCGAGACAGTATGCGTTCGGTTAGTGGATTTGACGGATATGTAATTGCAGGAGGCCGGGTTTATCGAGGTGTTCTGCGCGAATTGCGAACAATCCCGCATGTATCGGACGGGGCTTATAGGGCTAGCGGGGAAGAATTGCGCGCGCTGCGGGAATTATACGCGGAAGCGCCGTATTTGTTTGACGTACGTGATCCAAACTTTATCAGTAAGCGGAGTAATCCTGTCGCAGAAATGGTAAATCGCGTCCGCGAGGGGACAATACCGAGGAAAAAAATGCGGGACTGGGGAGGACCGGCTATTTTGCGTACTTCCGTAACGCCGCAAAACCGTGCCGGAACTTCCCGGTTTGTTCACTTTGTTGTGGAGGCAAAGCGCGCGGTAAATGTGCCGGTACGTCCGGCGGAATTTGTGCCATTCACCTGCTATTGGCCGACTTATGCCAATATGTCGCGTGAACAGCGGGCGTGGTACTTCTACTGGCGTGACGCCTTCTATCGGGGAAATGTTTTAAAAACTGATCTTTCCTATATTTTTGTGGCTGTGTACGAGATAATTAATCGGGCGTATCCTGTGGGAAGAGAGTCTTTGGAGAAGATGCTGTCGCTTTGGGAAGCCTACCGCGATGCGTTTCCGCGCCTTGACTATTATATGTCACAGTGGTGCTTGGATTATGTGATCACGAATGATATCCCCTTTCCGTTTTCTGAAATTTTGCAGCGAATTCCGTTGTCTGTGCCGAATATGCGCCCGTTTCTGGAATTTTATATAAACGACGCGTTGAAAACAGGGCTGCACACGCTACCTTTTGATATTTTATGTGAGTTTTCAGAGTATCATATGCAAAACAGTCGTTTTTATAAGGGGCATGAGGACCTTTGCCGTACCGCTGTATGTGCTGCTCTTGCCGAGATAGACCGCAGCCTGTGGGCAGCGAAGCAGACCGGGTTGCTTGCATATCTCGCGCCGCGCCCCAAGAGGGAAGTGTGGGATTCGTTTACCGGTGCGGTATGCGGTCGGGCGGCGGCGAAGCGGATTGAAGTGGAGTATGTGCCGTACTCTAAAGGGTCGGGGATTCGGTCGTTCGTCGGCAGCGTTATGCGTTACACGGAAAATGCGCTGCGCAAACGTGAAAAATATGCCGGACGGCTGCGCGGCATTACGCTTTCCGAGGCCGTGATGCAGGCCATAGACCGGTCGCTTGCCTGCAAAACGACAGAGGAGACCGGAGAACCGAATATTGTAATTGATCTTTCCCGTGCTGCGGAGGTGGAGCGCGAGTCGTGGGACAATACGCTCCGTTTAATCGAAGCGGTGCAGGACGCGCAGCCGGATGCGGAAGGATTTGAAAGGGAAGACTTTGCGGAGAATCCGGTCGTTACGGAAGAGAAAGCGCTGCCGCTGCCGGATGAAGAAATGCCGGTGGCCACAACAGGCGGTGCGGATTGGAAAACTTTTGTAGAGGCGCTTGAACCCGTGCACTGTGCGCTTTTGCGAGCCATGCTGGCGGGCGCGGATGCGGCGGTGCTCTCCGAGATTGCGACCGAGGCGTTTTCCTTTCCGGAAGCGCTTTATGATGATATTAATGAACTGGCCGCCGATATGCTGGGCGATATTATACTGGACGTGGAAAACGGTGAAATTTTTGAGGAACACCGTGCCGGACTTGCAGCAGTTTTATAGAGAATAGAGGGAGGATTATGGCAGACGTTCGAAAAAAACAGGAGATTCCAAAGCGAGTTTCCGGAGCGATTTTAAATTCTCTGGCAGCGGGCGTCGTGCCCCGAACAGGATTGGAGTACATTGCAATTGGCAGAACGCATGAGATAGCCGCCATGCTTGGCGATCTGGAGGTCGTGGAGTCCGGCGGCAGCGCCTTTCGCCTGATTTCCGGCAGATACGGATCCGGCAAAAGCTTTCTGATCCAGCTCATGCGTTCGCATGCGATGGAGCGGGGATTTGCCGTTGCGGACGCGGATCTTTCACCGGAACGAAGGCTTGCCGGTTCCAAGGGACAGGGACTTGCCACGTACCGCGAACTGCTGCGCAATTTGTCAACCCGCGCAGCACCTGACGGCGGTGCGCTGGCGGTGATCTTGACACGCTGGATCTCGAAAATGCAGCTTTCCATTGCGAAGGAGCGTGGCTTTGCGCCTGGCAGCGCGGAACTTGCCGACGCGGTGGAACTTGCCATCATGGAGGTAATCAGCGGACTCGAAGTGATGGTGCACGGATTTGACTTTGCGACTGCCGTGCGCAGCTTTTACCGGGGCGCGGTGTCGGGCGATGATGAGCTGCGTCAGGCCGCGCTGCGTTGGATCCGCGGAGAGTTTGCAACCAAGACGGAGGCGAGAGCTTATCTTCCGGTATCCGGTATTATTGAAGACAGCAGCTGGTATGACTACTTAAAGCTTGTCGGCGCGTTGCTGGTGGCGGCGGGACATCATGGGTTCATTATTTTTATTGATGAAACTGTCAATCTGTATAAGATCACGCAGTCTGTTTCACGCGAAGCAAACTACGAAAAACTGTTGAATATTTTCAATGACTGCACGCAGGGAAAGCTTTCGCATATGGCGTTTATTTTCGGCGCGACGCCGCAGTGCGTGGAAGATCGCAGGAGAGGCCTTTACAGCTACGAGGCCCTGCGTTCGCGCCTGTCCGGCAGCCGCTTTGCACAGGCGGGCATTCTCGATATGTCGGAGCCTGTGATCAAACTTCAACCGCTGACGCCAGAGGAAATCTTGGCGCTTTTAAAACGGATACTCTATATTCATGCAAAACATTATGAATGGGATCCGGGCGTGACGGATGAGCAGATTGCCGCGCTGGTACAGAATCTTGCCGGACGTATGGGCGCCGACGTATTGCTCACGCCACGCGAGGTGGTACGCGATTTTACCGGGCTTCTCAATATTCTGCGTCAGAATCCGGCGGAGTCTTTTGACTCCCTGGCGGCAAAGCTCGATATCAAGCCCGCCGGCCAGGAAGGACCTGTGCAAGACGGTGGGGAGCCGTTTGCGGAATTTGAGCTTTAAAAGCGGGGTATTCGCGGCGTACGGCACGAATATACATGTACCGACTGTGAAAGGCGGTGCATGTGATGAACGATGTTGCACTTTATGCATTAATTGGCACGGCGTCTGGTGTGCTTGGCACGACGGGCGGCGGTATGGCGGCTTATCTCTTTCATACCAAAAAACGCGATGTCCTTGGCGTGGTCCTTGACTTTGCAGCTGGCCTGATGCTTGCGGTCGTCTGTTTTGACCTGCTGCCGCATGCCTTTGAGCTGGCGTCTTTTGTGAGCGTTATGATGGGCGTGGCCGGGGGCATTGCGTTTGTGGTGATACTCCAGTGGCTGTTTGAGCGGGGCGGAAAGCATCTTGACGGACTTGCATTGACCGCAGTGACGGTTGCGGCCGGTATCGCAGTACATAACGTTCCGGAAGGTCTTGCGATAGGAGCCGGTCTGATGGAAAACCTACACCTGGGGCTTTCGCTTGCAGTGACCATGTTTTTGCATGACATTCCGGAAGGTCTTGGCATTGGACTGCCGTTGCGTATTCGCGGGAAGTCCTTTTGGAAGGCGACGCTGCTTTCTTTTTTGGCAGGACTTCCAACTGGCATGGGGGCGCTTGCGGGTGCGCTGGCCGGCAGCGTTTCTGATTCTGTCACGGCGGCCTGCCTTTCATCGGCCGGCGGCGCCATGCTTTATCTGGTGCTGGGCGAAATGATGCCGGAGGCACATCGTATGATGGATGGAACTCTGGCAAAGGCATCCGGCGTTTTGGGTATGATATTTGGTATTGTCATATCAGTGGCGCTGGGATAAAATAGAGACAGAGGCTAAGGAAAGCGTTTACAACGAATGAAAACGGTTATTTATACAATTGATGAAATCGAACAAGCGGGTGCGGTGATTCGCGCGGGCGGACTGATTGCTTTCCCGACGGAAACCGTCTATGGTCTGGGAGCGAATGCTCTGGATGCGGCTGCGGCCCGCCGCATTTTTGAAGCGAAGGGACGTCCTCAAGATAATCCGCTCATTGCGCATATTGCAGATATGGCAATGCTTGATAAGCTCTGCCATGATATTCCGGAGGCGGCGCGCCGCATCGCGGCACGTTTCTGGCCGGGCCATTTGACAATGGCCCTTCCCAAACGTCCCATTGTACCGGATGCTGTCACGGCAGGTTTGTCCACGGTCGGCGTTCGTTATCCGTCGCACCCGGTTGCGCAGATGCTGATTCGTGCGGCGGGCGTACCGATTGCCGCGCCTTCGGCTAACCGTTCGGGTAAGCCAAGCCCTACGACGTTTGCGCATGTGCTTGAAGATATGGATGGACGTATCGACGGTATCATTGATGGGGGAAGTTCGGACGTAGGCGTGGAGTCTACGTTTATTGAATTTGTGGGAGGAAAGGTTCGTATTCTCCGTCCGGGATATATTACGCCGGAGGATCTGGCCGAGATCGTGGGTGCGGAAAATGTGGAAATCGACGGCGCTGTTCGGCAGGGACTTGCGGAAAATGAGCGTCCGCGTTCGCCCGGTATGAAGTACCGGCACTACGCGCCCTCTGCGCCGGTAGTTGCCGTTTTGGGTGAAAATTGGGACTGTGCCCGCGAAATACGCCGAGGCGTACGCGCACAGGAAGGAGCGGCGGCGATTGTTTGTGACGAATACGCGGACTGGATTCCGTGTGAAACCCTGCGCGTCGGTCCCTATGGCGACTATGCCGCGCAGGCGCACCGGCTCTTTGAGGCGTTGCGTGAGCTGGATCGCCCGGATGTGCGGATGATTTACGCCCAGTGCCCGGATGATCGAGGCGTGGGCCTTGCAGTGGCAAACCGCTTAAAGCGGGCTGCAGGTTTTCATGTGATAAATGCACGGCATATGACGGTACTCGGCCTAACCGGATCGACCGGCGCGGGGAAAGGCGTTGTCTCCCGGGTACTGGAGCGGGCAGGCGCGGAGATCATTGACTGCGATGAGGTTTATCACAAGATGCTTACGGATGACGAAGCGCTGCTTATGGATTTACAGGCTGCGTTTCCGGCTGCGTTTCCAGAGGGGAAACTTGACCGCCGTGCGCTGGGCCGAATCGTTTTTCAGGATGACGCCAAACTGGAACGGTTAAACGCCGTCACACACCCGCACATCAGACGGCGCATCCTGGAACAGCTGAAAGAGCTGGAGGCGTGCGGGACGGCGCTTGCCGTGCTTGACGCGCCGACGCTTTTTGAAAGCGGGGCGGATCGTGCCTGTGATTTTACGCTCGGCGTCTCGGCTGATCCCGAATTACGTTCCGCACGTATTATGGCACGCGACGGACTGGACAGAGAATATGCACGCCTTCGTATAAATGCCGGAAAACCGGACGATTATTATAGAAATCAATGCGATTTTATGATCGAAAATAACGGCGCGCAGGAGGACGCAGAGCGTGCGGCGCAGGCTGTTATCAATAAAGTGATGATACCATAGGAGGAATACAACATGGAACATAAGGAATTACGGGAAAAGCTGCTTTACGCCCCGAAAAACGGATATGACCGGATCAGCGAAGAGGAACGCCGCGGTGTGACAAACGCGGCGGAGGGTTATAAAAATTTCCTCAGCCGCGCCAAGACAGAGCGCGACGCCGTGATGGCTACCGTTGAGCTTGCGGAGGCCGAGGGCTTTGTCCCATATCACCGCGGCATGAAACTGACGCCGGGTGACCGTATTTACACGGTTAATCGTGGGAAGTCTGTTATTCTGGCGGTCGTTGGCCGCGATGAATTGAATACCGGCGCGCATATCCTTGCAGCGCACATCGACTCCCCGCGTCTGGACTTGAAACCCATGCCTATGTATGAAGATAAAAAAGAACTGGTCTATTTCAAGACGCACTACTACGGCGGCATCAAAAAATATCAGTGGGCCGCCATTCCGCTTGAGCTGCGCGGCGTAGTCGCCCTGAAGGACGGCGGCGTGGTCAACGTGGAAATTGGTGCGAAACCTGGCGACCCCGTGTTCACGATTACGGATTTGCTTCCGCATCTGGGTAAGGATCAAAACGCAAAAACGCTTGGCGAGGGGATTTCCGGCGAGGCACTGAATGTCCTCATTGGCAGTGTTCCCATGTCCGGGGACGAGGGGGCAGATCGCGCAAAGTTGGCGATTCTCTCCTATCTCTATGAGCAGTATGGTATCTGTGAGGAGGATTTTCTTTCTGCCGAGCTCTCTGTCATCCCCGACTTCCCGGTTCGTGACATTGGTTTCGACCGCAGCCTGATTGGCGGCTATGGCCACGATGACCGTTGCTGCGCCTACTCTGCTGTCCGCGCGCTTTTTGATATCCCGGGTACGCCTGCCAAAACCGCCGTATGCGTGCTGGCGGACAAAGAAGAAATCGGTTCGGTCGGTGTGACCGGTATGCAGTCGCGGTTTTTTGATACGTTTATGGAGGACCTCTGTGAGGGATTTGGCGTACCAGTACGCGCCTGCTATGAGGCGTCGTCCTGCCTGTCCGCAGACGTCTGCAATGCGTTTGACCCGATTTACGCAGAAGTCTCAGATCCGCGAAACTCCGCATATGCGAATTACGGCGTAAGCTTTATGAAATATACCGGTTCGCGCGGAAAGTCCGGGTCCAACGACGCAAATGCCGAACTGATCGGCAGCCTGCGTGCGGCGCTCGACGGTGCCAATGTCGTCTGGCAGATGAGTGAGTTGGGCAAGGTGGATCAAGGCGGCGGCGGAACGGTCGCATGCTTTATGGGCAATCGGAACATCAGTACGATTGATATCGGCATCCCCGTGCTCTCTATGCACGCACCGTATGAAGTAATTGCAAAATTTGATTTGTATATGGCAATTCGTGCCATGAGCGCGTTTTGCGCAATGGAAGAGTGATTTTGGGAGGCATTTTATGACGCTTCGCGCGTATCTTGACTCGCTTGCGGGGAAAAAAGTCGCAGTTTTAGGAGTAGGTGTCAGCAACCGTCCGCTCCTGCGGCTGCTTGCCGGCAGCGGCGCGTCTGTCAGGGCGTATGATCGCCGTGACCACGCTGCGATGAGCGAGGTTGCAGAGGAATTGGAGGCGCTGGGCATTGCGCTTTCCTGTGGCGACGGATATCTTGATGGACTGAGCGCAGACGTAATTTTCCGTACGCCTGGTATGCGTCCGGATGTACCGCAGATTGCGGCTGCCGTGGCGGCCGGCGCTGTACTGACGAGCGAGATGGAGGCGTTTTTTGAGGTCTGCCCCTGTCCGATCATTGCAATTACGGGTTCGGACGGAAAGACGACCACTTCGACGCTCATAGCGGAAATGTTGACGCGCGCAGGTGTTCGCTGCCGTCTGGGCGGCAATATCGGGCACCCTTTGCTCGCTGAAGCGGATATGATGTCGCCTGATGACGCGGCCGTTGTAGAACTCTCTTCCTTTCAGCTCATGACGATGAAAAAGAGCGCGTCCACTGCAGTCGTAACGAATGTTGCACCGAATCATCTCGACATTCACCGCGATATGGAGGAATATGTGGATGCAAAACGCAATGTTTTTGCCTATCAGACTTCTGCGGACCGCGTGGTGCTGAATCTTGATAATGACATTACGCGTCATTTTGGACGTGAAGCGGAAGGTCATGTCTTTTATTTTTCCAAACAGCCGTTTACAGGAGACGGCGTGTATCTGGCAGACGGTGCGATTTGGGCGAGCGCAGGCGGGAAAAGGGAAAAGGTGCTCGAAACCTCAGAGATTTTTTTGCCGGGACTTCACAATGTTGAAAATTATATGGCGGCCATCGCAGCCGTATGGGGACGTGTCCCGATTGATACGATTCGCCGTACTGCGCGGGAATTCCACGGCGTGGAGCACCGTATTGAATTTGTACGCGAGTTAAACGGCGTACGATATTATAACGATTCGATCGCCACATCTCCGACGCGCGCGATTGCGGGCCTGCGTTCGTTCCCGGGGCGCGTCATTATGATCGCCGGAGGTTATGACAAGCATTTGAGCTTTGCACCGCTCGCACCGGAAATTCTGGCGCATGTGAAAACGTTGGTGCTCTGCGGCGCCACGGCCGGAATGATCCGGGCTGCGGTTGTGTCAGAAGATGGATTTTCTCCGGATTCGCTGCCGATCCTTGAGACAGAAGACTTCCGGCAGGCCATTGACCTTGCACGCGAAAATGCCGGGCCGGGCGATGTGGTAATTTTGTGTCCTGCATGTGCGGCATTTGACAAGTTTCCGAACTTTATGGTGCGTGGAAAAACATTTAAGGATTATGTAAACTCACTGCCCGAATGAGCAGGAGGGGGATTGCTTGAATACAAAGGATTTATTGGAACGCCTGTGCGCGTTGCATGCGCGGTCCGGCCATGAATTTTATGCAGCACACGAGGTGTGCCGGCTGTTTGCGGATTATTGCAGCGAGACGTATGTTACGCCGATGGGAAGCGCTGTGGGGATCCGCCGTGCGGGTCGTAAAAACGCACCTCTTGTAATGCTTGACGGCCACCTCGATCAGATTGGCTATACGGTCAGCCGGATCGAGGACGGTTTTTTGCATTTGGCGCCCGGCTATGATAGGACGCCGCTGCCGGGCAAGGAAGTTATCGTGCTGGGGAAAGAACGCCTATATGGCGTCGTCGCGGTTATGCCGCCGCATTTGCAGGCAAACGCCAGCCATGTGGATGAGTATGAACATCTTGTCATAGATATTGGTTATCCGCAGGAACACGCATGCCGTCTGGTTTCGCCGGGCGACGTGGTGATCTTTTTGCCGCAACTGGATGAATTGGCTGACGGGCATGTTTCCTCTCCATCCATCGATGACCGTGCGGCATTGGCGTCCATTTTGCTGGCACTTGATGCCGTTCACAAATGTGAGCTTGCCGTAGATGTTGCGGTTGTAGCGAGTTCGTGTGAAGAAACCGGAGGGCCGGGCGCACAGACGGTGGCTTACGGCCTCCGACCGGACTATGCGATTGCGCTCGACGTAACCTTTGGTGTGCAAAAAGGGCTTGATGCTCCAGACGGCGTGCCGGAGAATTGCGGTGTGACCATCACACGCGGACCACATCTCAACCGGCGCTTGACCGAGACGCTGTTTCGTCTGGCGGAAACGGAGAAGATTCCTCACGGTATTGAGGTGGAGCCGGGAAACACCGGTACGAACGCGACGCATATCCGCGCGGCGGGCTGCGGCGTGGCGACGGCGCTTCTGGGGCTTCCCATGCGCTACATGCACTCGCCTGCCGAGACGATCAAGCTTACGAATATAGAGGCGGCGGCGCGGCTCCTTACTGCATATCTGTTATCATTTTCAGGAGGTGGGCAGTATGCGTGAGAGGCTTTTGGAGTTGTGCCGGCTGAACGGCGTTTCAGGGTTTGAAGATGCCGTGCGAGACTATATTCGCACGCATGTCCTTCCGTATGCCGATCGGATAGAAGAGGATCCTGCGGGGAATCTGATGGCGTTCAAAAGGGGAACTTCGAGCGGAAAGACGGTTATGGTCAGCGCCCACATGGATGAAGTGGGTTTTATTGTGAAGAGTATTCATCCCGATGGGACGCTGCGTTTTGCGCCGGTTGGCGGAATTGTAGATAAGATTCTCCCTGCCATGCGCGTTACGGTGGGAGAACATGCGTTACCGGGTGTCATCAGCATGCCGCCGCCGCATATGGGCCGCGATAAGATTTTAAAGCCGTCTGATCTGGTGGTCGATATTGGTGCGGAAAACCGGGAGCAGGCAGAAAAACTGACCTATCCGGGCGATTTTATTGCGTATGCGGGAGAGCCGGTGTTTTTTGGCGACGGTATCTTAAAGGCAAAGGCATTGGATGACCGGCTTGGATGCGCCGTCATGCTGGAACTGTTGCGCGAAGACTTTCCGTGCGACATCTGGTATGCTTTTACCGTACAGGAAGAGATCGGATCCGGTGCGATGACTGCCGCGTATCGCCTGAAACCGGACGCGGGGCTTGTCATTGAGTGTACGACGGCGGCGGATCTTCCGTTTGTGAAAGGCGCGCTGCGTACCTGTTCGTTTGGCGGCGGCGCGGCAATCCCTACTGCAGACAGTGGCACGCTGTATCATCCCGCGCTTGTCCATACGGCGCGGGAAGCTGCCACAAAAGCAGGCATTTCGTGGCAGGACAAACTGACCATTGCCGGAGGAACGGACGCAAAGCACATCAGCCAGTCCGGATACGGCGTGCCGATGGTGGCCATTTCCGCGCCCGGCCGGTATTTGCATTCGCCTGTGTCCTGTGTGAAGTGGTCCGACGCCGAGGCGGTATGCGGCGCGGTACGTGCGTTTTTGCAGTCGGCATTTTGAATGCATTTTGTGAGGTGGAGGCATGGAACGACATGATGTGCCCCGTTGGGCGCCTCGCGTTTCGCACCGTCTGATTCGTGAGCTCTATGAAAAGAATGCTCATGTGCCATAAAGTAACACACAAGAATTTGATAGACAGCAGCCCACTATTCCGTAACAAGGACAAATGAGGCCAACACCCCGGAATTATAGGTGTTGGCCTTTCATCTTTGCATATATATTATACCACAAAATGCGAAAAAATTAAAGACTGGTATGTGTGTGGCCATAGTGCTATACTGATTGTTCAAAAGAAAGCTAAGGAGGGAATGGCGCATGAAATCGTCATGGAAACAGCGTTTTTTTGTACTTTCGTACTTCAAAAAAGGGAAAGTGGTATTTCTTCTCTTGTTGATATTCGTCTCGTCTGTTCTGTCCCTCTGTCCACCTCAAATTATCAGTTATATTTTGGATAATGGCGTTGTAAAGGCTTCCCCAAGAACGATAATCTACTGCGGCTTATTATTGATTTGCATATATGCCGGTAGTTTTTTCATCAATTACTTTATCAGCCAGACACTTACTAAATTGAAAAGTTATTTTATAGCCGATATAAAGCAGGACTTATTTGAGCAAATTTTGAAGCTGCCTATGGAGTTCTTTGATAAGCAGCCAACAGGATATGTTCTTGAACGTATCAAGGAAACCGATACACTAAATGTCTTTTTCTCGCCCATATTTGTGAAGTTTATAACCAGTGTGCTTTCATTCATTGGCGCATTGGCCTTGGTGCTTTCAATCCGTTGGGAAATGGCAGTCGTAATATTACTCTTTTTGCCGTTAATATACTACTTTACCAACTATTCCAATATTCAAATCAAAAAGGCATCTAAAATTCTGCTTGAAACAACTGCTAAGACGTCAGGGCAAGTGCAAGAAAATATAGGTGGCATCTCTGCAATCAAAGAATTAAAGATGGAAAAGCAACGGTCAGAGGAGATTTCTAAACAACTCAAAAGCGTAGCCGATAAATCTGTAAAAAGTGGCAAAATAATGAATCTCGCTTCAGAAGGCATAATAGGTATTTCCAATATTGCCGCTGCTATTCTTATTATATGCTCTGGCCTGTTTATTGTAAATGGGAAAATGTCTTTAGGCGATTATTGGGCGGTTTCTCAATATGCCGCATTAGTTTTTGCACCAGTGCAACTTTTATCCAGTATAAGTGTTATGGTTCAACCTGGCATTGTGGCATTAACAAGAATTGATGAATTGTTAAAAATGAAAACAGAAGATGAAATATCAGGGAATAAGAAAACCGGAAAAATAGAAGATGTCGTATTCTCTGATGTATCTTTCGGTTATGATGAACAACCTGTTATACAACATTTCAACATGGAGGCACATAAAAACACTAAAATTGTGCTGCTGGGTAAAAACGGAAGCGGAAAAACAACGATTGCAAAACTCCTTCTCGGCTTTTACAAAAATTACTCTGGCTCTATTCATATCAATGACATTGAGTTGCGGGATATTTCCCTAAGTGATCTAAGGAGCAGAATCGGCAGCGTAGCGCAAAATATCTTTTTGTTCTCCGGCACCTTACTGGACAATATCAGGTATATAGCACCTGAATTAAAAGAACAGGAAGTGATTTCCGTACTTAAACAAGCAGGATTAGACATTTCCGAGTTTGAAGATGGTCTTAATTCGCTGATAAGTGAAAACGGGAAGAACCTTTCCGGCGGTCAACGACAGAAAATCGCACTTGCAAGAATGATTGTTAAGAACCCGGATGTAATGATTTTTGATGAGGCGACAGCAAATTTAGATATTGCGTCGAGTGCCTTACTGAAGGAGTCAATAAAAACATACTTTGATGAAAAAATCTGTTTAATCATAACCCACGATAAGAGCATGACCTTGATTGCAGATACAGTAATCAATCTATCCGATTAACTGCGGAATAGCAAAGTCAGCCGAGCCAGTCAACGGTCAAGATGAACGGCGCATACGCGCCGCCGTTGACAGCCCCGCCCGCCTT
>URVL01000012.1 GCA_900551265.1 uncultured Eubacteriales bacterium
CAGCGATCCGCTCCTGTTACTACGTTTCGAGGAATCCTGGTTGTTAGCTCTCTATGCAGACGGCAGTGCATTGGCTCACAATGGATATGCAGCCATTGGATACAAATCCGATTGTTGCTACAAAGTTTCCACGCAGGCGCTTTATCAAATTTGTTCCTATATTGAAACATATGGGACAGTTCATAAATATGGCGATGGAACTATTGGCGCCGGAACCTTTCATCGTTAATATCACCACATTTCATAGCCATGAAAATGAAACAAGGCGGGAACATCGTTCAGATGTTTCCGCCTTATACGTTTTAATCTATATTCAATTGCTCACCACGACCACCGGAAATTAGTAAACATCAGGTCCACACTCTGTTTATCCTTGCGCCCAAGCGACTTAGAATTTCATTGGTAATGGTACCGGCGCGTTCTGCAACCTCATATGCAAAGATCGTTTTCCCTTCCGATGTCCCTATCAGCACCGCGATATCTCCCTCATGCACATCCGGAATATCCGTTATGTCCACCATCATTTGATCCATGCAAATCAAGCCTGCAACAGGAGCTCTTCTGCCGTGAATCAGGACACATCCGTTTCCACGCGACAGAATTCGGGGGTAACCATCCGCATATCCAATGGTCAACGTAGCGATTCTGGCCGGGTGGTCTGCGGTAAAAGAGAAATCGTAGCCGGCACTTTCTCCCGTGCACAGCTCCCGTACAGACGCAATACGTGCCTTGAGCGACAAGACAGGATGCAAATCGACGTGAAAGCGGTCGTAATCCTTTTCCGTGCTTTTAACCCCGTACAATGCAATTCCGACGCGGGCATAGTCTCCGGCGAACTCCGGATAGTTCAGAGCGCCGTAGCTTGACAATAGATGGACCTTAGGCAAGCGGTATCCACGTGCTCTTAGGGCATCCACCGTGCTATAAAATACCTGTGCCTGCTTTCGTGTGAACGATTGACTCTTTAAGTCCTCCTGATCTACGGCACACAGATGCGTAAAAGCACCTTTTACCGCAAGGTTCGGTAATTCAAGAATTTCACATAAACGTTCCAAGTGCTCGGCGCGTTCTCCCAATCGGTGCATACCCGTATCAATTCCAAGGTGCACAGACAGCTTTTTACCGCATTGATTCAATTTTATTGCATAATCAAAATCAATTACAGTTTGTGTCAGTCGATAGCGCCGTAATAACGCCATCTGCTCCGGATGCGTATAACCAAGAATTAAGATTTCACCACGAATACCCTTCCTGCGCAGTTCTATCCCCTCCGAAATGCAGGCAACGCAAAAAGCGTCGATTCCCATCCGCTTTAGGGCTCTCGCGATCTGTACCGCTCCGTGTCCGTAAGCGTTTGCCTTTAGCACCGGCATTAAATCACAGCCCTCCGGCAACAGCGATTGAAGAACAAGGATATTATGTTTCAGCGCCTGATAATCCAGTTCAATCCAGGCTCTGTTTTTTTCAAAAGGTGCTCGCCTATAACGCGCAAGTACGGTGCAAAGAAGCCAGGACAACAGCAGCGTCATGACACAAACCGTCAAATAGTGGGCCATGCTGTTTTCTATAAGCAGCCACACGGTATTTGTCGTCTTTGCAATTCCGCGCACAAGGATAATTACCGCTGGATGCAAAATATAAATCCATCCGGAGAGTGTACGCAAGCGGCCGGAAGGATTACAGCGCCAATTGAGCAAAAGCACATACAAAAATACGCTGCAAACAGGCAACAGCAGATACATACTGTCATGCCGTTGCACGCCATAATGACGAAGAAGAAATCCCTCCGCCGTCATCAGCGCAAATGTGATGAGAAACCCTGCGACACATTTCGAAATGCTTTCAGGCTTTATATTGCGCAGGCGCGCTCCCAGCAATAAAAATATCGGAGCCATGAGGAGTCCGTTGCGTGTATAGCTGAAGCACTGAAAAAGACTTTCATAGGCGTTGGAAACGGCCGGAATTCGGCTGGCAATACCCCAGTAACTGTCACCTAGCAACGCAATAAAATAAAGTAACCCACACACTACTGATACTGCTCGCAGCGAGCAGAACCGGCGCAAAGAGCTTAAAAGTAAAATTCCTATTATTAAAGCAGGAAAATACCAGAGATGATAGAACGTCCCATCAAATAACAGCATTCTCAGAAAGGAAAATGGCGCCGGTTCGCTATAATGCCCCGCGTAGATTCCAATAGGCAAATAGAGAAGAATCGAAATTCCATACAGAATTAAAATCTTTTTCAGATACCTGAGAATAGGCATAAAGGACGCTTTGTTTTCTGCAAAATATTCTGCAAGGACAAACCTGCCAGTTACCAAAAAGAAAAACGATACGGCCAATCGGGCCAAAATTCGTGTCAAAAAGAAATCCGCTTCTACAGAATAAGACGACAATGGAGAAGTGTGGATCGCAACTACCAAAAAGGCGGCGATCAAACGAAAACGGTCAAGTCCGCCAGTTGTTTTGTCGCCCATTTGCGTGCCTCCACTCCGTTATGATAAAACCGTCCCCATTGTTTCCCGATACTGCGTAAGGCAGGTCATCTTCCATATCAAAAAACATATTTTCCTGTCGAGATTCCAAATATGAGACTGTAAAACCGACATGATAATTTGGATAACAAAGGGGCCGCCGGTTAAACGGAAAATCCTTCAATAGTTCAATATACTCTTCCAGCGTTATACCTTTATCCCGCATAATCCACGCGTGCGGAACCCCGACATACCGGAAATGCCACGGTTCGTGGCCTATCCCGGTAATTGTTTCCTTTCCGGCTGGATACCGCTCAATAAAGCCATAGTCCGCTGCGTGCCTGCGAAAAGATTCACAGATTCCCTCATAGGGAAAAGTGGGACAAATCACATCCAGATCCGCGCCTCTCAGGCCCAAATCAATGGCTAGTCCCGTTTCATGCTCGCTATGTCCGGGAAGCGCTACAAACTTTCTGGTAAATGCTTCTCCACTTTCCCGAAGCGTATCGTTCCATATAGCCTTCTGCTCCAGATGAGAACGCCAGCCGCTAACCGGAAGGATCTGTTCCCAACCATGTATTTTTTTCATCAGTTCTGCGAGTAGCGTTGCCGCGTGTCGTTCCATAAGAACGGTCGAAGGCTCATTTGCTATGGAAACCAGCGAAACAGAGTCCGTTTCTCGATAAGGATGAGAAGCATTCACTAAAATAAGATCGCCGGAATATACATCGTTCCGCGAAAGAACACGCTTTTTCATTGTAAAGCCTCCTGAATTACGGTCTCCAGCAGTTGTGGCAGCGGCATTCCCGCAGCGCGCATCATTCCGGGAAAACGGCTGTGTTCCGTAAATCCCGGGATCGTATTAATTTCATGAAAAAAGATTTGATTTTCCGGGGTCAGGAACATGTCCACCCTGGCAAAACCGGAACAGCCCATCACCCGGTACAGGGCTTTTGCGGTTTCCTGAATCCGAAGGGAAGTCGATTTTTCAATCCTTGCGGGAACATGGATGACCGCGGTCTTCAACGTATATTTTTCCGTATAATCAAAGAAGCCGCCGGAAAGTTCAATTTCGTCTATCTCGCCGACCGTTAATGTGTCGCGTCCAATTACCGCACATCCCACCTCGCTTCCCGCGATCTGCTCTTCCAAAAGGATTTCGCTGTCATATTGGAACGCATGGGAAACAGCCGGTTCCAGCTCTGACTCTTTCCACACAGCAGAGACGCCGTAGGAGGAGCCCGCCCGGACCGGTTTGACAAAGAGCGGGTAACCGAGCGCTCGGGCATATGTTCGCATGCTATCCAAGGAGTCTGATCGATTGAACGTGTTCGACTTGGGAACGGCTATGCCGGCGGCGGAGGCCATGGCGTGCGCCCGGGCCTTGTCCATACATAACGCAGAAGACAGTACGTCACAGCCTACCAAGGGTATTCCGGCGAGGGCAATCAAACCCTGGATCGTTCCATCCTCCCCATTTTGTCCATGGAGGATGGGAAGCGCCACGTCTACACGCAGCTGCTCTATACTACCGCCGGTCAGCAAAAGCAGGCCCTTGGTTTTACGGTCTGGGGAAAGCACCGCCGGGATGCATGCAGCACTATGCCGGCGCCAGGTATCCTCTGCTATCTTAGCTACATCGCCGGTGTAATAATACCACTCGCCCTCCGGTGTGATCCCAATCGGTATCAGGCGGTACTTCTCCTGATCCAGATTGCGAAGTACAGCAGCGGCCGATTACAGCCGCCAAAAAATACGGCAAGATGCAGACGCTTCATATCATCAAATCCTCTCTCTTCAGGTTGTCGCGGGCGATCCTCTGTTTCATCGCGAAATCACCGCATTCGCACGGCGTATTTCACAATTTTGCCAGAGAAACGCCATCACCCCTTTTTGATACATCAATCATATCAAAAAGGGGTGATAAATGTTTTCCATTTTCCTTCGGAGTTCCTGATATATTTCTTCACAAAATCATACGATTTTCTGACGAGCGCCGGGCAAGCGCACTGTAAAGATTATGCTTTCCTGTGCACTCTCTGCAACAATGGTTCCGCCATGTAAATCTACAATCTCTTTTGCAATTGCAAGGCCCAGTCCAGCGCCTCCCGTTTTCGAAGAGCGGGAGGAATCGATTCGATAAAACTGTTCAAAAATTTTTTCAAGCTTTTCCGGAGGTATTGTTTTCCCATTATTTTTTACAGTGATTTCCGCAGTGCCGTTTTCCACACGCATGGACAGAAAAATTTCAGTTTGCGGGTAACTGTAACTTACGGCGTTGCGGATCAGGTTGTCAAACACACGTTCCATTTTGTCCGGGTCACATAGGAGCTCTACATCGGATGCCAACTCTGTATGCCAGGTAAGTTCTTTCTCAGCCAAAATGGGTTGAAATTCACTGACAATCTGCGCAAGCATCCGGCTCAGATTGGTTCGCTCCTTTTCCAAGGTCAACGACGTCAGGTTAAATCGGGTAATATCAAAAAACTCATTAATCAGGTCTTCCAGGCGCTCTGCCTTATCCAGTGCAATTCCCGTATACCTTGCCCGGAGCTCCGGCGATATTTGCGGTTCATCCTGAAGGAGGTTTAGATAACCAATCACACTGGTCAACGGTGTTTTCAGGTCATGTGCCAGATAGACAATCAGATCGTTCTTCCGCTGCTCAGCTTCCCTGGCAAGCCGGGCGTTTTGCAGGGCCCGCTCTCGTACGGCATTTAATTCGTCCTGTATTTGCTTCATCACATCCGGCAGTATGATGGGGGCGCCGTCCGGCGCGGCAAGCTGTGCAGAGGCGGCAACTACTTCATCGAGATACCGCAATGGTTTCGCCATAAACCGATAGGTAATAAAAGCCCAGCCCAACAGCGCAGGTATGCCCAAAAATAGCAGAACATAATCTTTTGCAAATTGAACAAGCCGGTAAATCAGATCATAGGTATTCCAGTTAATGCCGGAATAAATCTGCCACGCAACGAAAATGAAAAGCACGTAGACGACGCAAAAACCTGCCAGCGCCAAAAGATACTGAACCATGATTCGCCTTGTCAGCGCACTCCGCGCCGCATTCTTTCCAGTTGTCCTACTCAATGGTATAGCCGACCCCCCACACTGTTTTTATAAACTTCGGCCGTCTCGGCGGTTCATGTAATTTTTCGCGCAGTCTTGCGATATGTGCCATCACAGTATTGTTATTGTCCAGATACTTTTCGCCCCATACGTTTTCAAACAGCTCTTCGGAAGAGATTACCTTGCCCCTGTTTTCACACAGATACCAGAGTATTCCAAACTCGATCGGCGTCAACGACAACTCCTGGCCATTGAGCGTGCACTTGTGTTCGTCCCTTGCGATGTAAAGTCCGCGAATCGAAAAGGAATCCGTGTCTTTCAGCGTGCCGGACGGATTGTATCTGGTGTAGCGCCGGAGCTGTGTTTTAACGCGGGCAACCAGTTCTAACGGATTGAAAGGCTTTGTGATATAGTCGTCCGCACCCAACGTCAGGCCCGTGATTTTATCCATGTCTTCTACCCTGGCCGTCAGCATAATAATCGGGTAGAGATGTTTTTCACGAATACGCTGGCAAAGCGTAAAGCCATCCATATCCTCTAACATCACGTCAAGGATCGCCAGGCTCATATATTGGCTATCTGCACAAATCAGCGCATCCTTCGCCGTATAAAATTTGAACACCTGGTATCCCTCATTTTTTAAATATACTTCTACCAAATCGGCAATTTCTTTCTCATCGTCAACAATTAGTATGTTGTTCATCCAAACACCCCTGATTCATTCTATAATTCTATCACAATTCGTTAAGCTCCTGTCAAAATCAGCGCCTCCGGTTTCTAAAAACAAGCTGGAACAGATGTGACTTGTACTCATTATACTTCGACTTTTTTACAAACTCAAGGTACAGTGATATATACTCCAGCGCTCACGAAAAATAAGAACAGCCATGCGGCCGCATGGCTGTTCTATCATACGAATTACTTTGTATGAGGGCTTACAATCATATCGTAATTTTCAGACAATTAATCAAATGTGTTGGCAGTTCTTCTGGTAAGCGGACATTTAAAATCCCAAATGGCTGTTCAAAGTCAACTCTTCCAAATCCCAGCAGCTCGACAGCCTTGACTCGCTCGTCAAACGAACGGAGTACCGCACGTCGGGACTCCGGCGCGTGCATCAGAAAAGCATAAACATTGCTGTCCTTTTTCGTAAAGCGATAGTCAGACTGACTCCACGTAGTCTGCTCCTCTGTCAACTTCTTAATCACGGCACGCGTTTCACCCTCGCCGAACACTTTCCACGGACGAGTTCCATAAATTCCCTCTCCACAAATGTGGAACCAATCGCCCAGCTCCCGCAGGATAAAACATGCCTCGTCATCGATGGTTCCATCCGGGCGCTGAAGAATATTTAAAAGCATATTTCCGTTTTTCGAAACGATATCGACCAGCGTTTCCAAAATGAAAAGAGGCGACTTATACGGTTGGCGTACGTCATAAAACCAATTTCCTATGCAAGTATCCGTATGCCATGCCTCCGCGCTGATCCCCGGAAGCTGAGACTTTTCAACGTCCAGCGTACCAACTTTATAAATTTCCGGCCTCGGATCCTTCTGAAGGTATACGCAATCCTGCTTTCCATGTTGTGCAATAGAATCATTGTAGTAATAAGCGATCAGCTCAAGGCCCTTCTGATAAGCCGGGTCCGCAGGAGTCGCGGCAGAGCCCGGTGCGAAGAAGTCGGATATGGCAAACGGGATACCGCCATCGGAATACAGCAAGTCAGGATGGTAGAGATCTAAAACCTCGCGGATGCAGTCCAGCCAATACTGCTGGAAGCGCTCATCCGAGGTGTACCAGGGTTCAATGCTTGTTTTGCCGTCCTCCAGATGCTTAGCGTTATCAAAATAATAATCCTGATAAGTCGGGTCGTTTCCATCATAAGGCACCCCGGCGTAAGGGCCGCTCTGATCTGACAGCTTATTCACACGCCACCAGGAAAAAGAGGCGCCCAAATGCTCTGATAGACCAAACGGCAAATTATACTTTTGTGCTGCGCGCTGCCAGTCCCCACAGATATCACGCATTGGGCCCATCTCCACCGCATTAAAGCGATTATAGCGCGAAGGATAATTGAAGAAATGATCGTGATGCATGGCCTGGCCCATAAAATACCGTGCGCCGGACTTGTAATATAACTCCATCAGGGCTTCCGGATCAAAATTCTCCGCCTTCCAAAGCTTGACGAGATCCTTATAGCCAAACTTTGAAGGGTGTCCGTAATGGCGCAAATGATACAGATACTGCGGCGAACCCTCAATATACATATTCCGCGCATACCAGTCCCCATACATCGGGACGCTCTGCGGTCCCCAATGGCTCCAAATTCCGAACTTGGCATCTCGGAACCATTTCGGACACTCGTACTCATAGAGAGAGGAAAAAGTTGGTTGAAATATGTTTCCCATAAAAGCGCTCCCTTCTTTTTGTCCATATTACCATCTATGGTCTCTTAAACTGCCAAACCTCATTCCTATTTCGTATTATAAGTATCGTCAAGATCCGCAACAACTGACGGCGCCGCCATTTCCTTGTGGCGGGAAACGGCAATACGTTTTTTTAATTCCTCATAATAAAGATCTTCATCTAATGGAATTTCCACCGTACGGCCCAGCCACGCAGAGAGATGCATGGCATTTGACAGCGTCAAACCATTGATGCCCTCCTCGCCTCGGGCCACAAGCGGTTCGCCCCGCAGGATCGCACCCGCAAAAGCGTTCAAAACGCCGACATGCTGCTCGCTCTTACCGTCCGTCTGCACTTCGGTACAGGTAAGCTTTGGCGCGCCAAACGGAACCGTATTCTTTTTTGACCACTCCTGCTCGCTGCACTCGGCCTTCCACATATAAAGTTTACCGTTTTCGCTCACGAGTTTTCCCTGGTCAAAATTAATTTCAAAACGGTTCGTACCAGCACAGTCTCCCGTTGTCGTGACGAACGTACCAGTCGCACCATTTGGGTATTCGACATAAGCCGTCACGTCGTCCTCCACCTCAATATCATGCCATTTTCCGAAAGACATGTGCGCCTCCACGCGCGACGGCATTCCGCAGATCCACTGCCAATAGTCGAGGTTGTGCGGACACTGGTTCAAAAGTACACCGCCTCCCTCACCGGCCCAGGTAGCACGCCAGGCGCCGGAATCATAGTACGCCTGCGGACGATACCAGTTTGTGATAATCAGACTCGTGCGGCGTATCGCGCCTAACTCACCAGATTGAACAATTTCGCGCATTTTACGATAAATATGGTCGGTGCGCTGATTAAACATCATGGCAAAAATGGCATTTGACTTCGCAGCCGCTTCATTCATCTCACGAACCTGTTTCGTATACACACCGGCAGGTTTTTCGCTCATGGCATGAATGCCGCGTGCAAGCGCCTCCATTACGTATTTTGGATGGAAGTAGTGCGGCGTGGCCACAATCACCGCGTCAATCAGTCCGCTGTCCAGCATCTGTATGGCATCGTCAAACACCGTAACACTTTCCGGATACTGCTGTTTTGCAAACGCGCGGCGTTCCGGCGCAATGTCCGCTACAGCCGTCAGCGTAATTTCCGGGCACTTGCCCTCCAAAATGTTTTTGCAATGTCCCGAGCCCATATTGCCTATTCCGATTATGCCAATTCTTACCTTGTCCACGTTTGCTTCCTCCTCCTTTATGTCAGGCCTACGGCCCTTAAATTTTCAAAACTCCTCGCCAAACAAGTAAACGGATCTTCGCCATAGCAATCATCCTGCTCTACAAGCAGGTATGCCGTCCCGGCATCTTCCGCCGCAGAAAGTATTGCGTCAAAATTCATGTTCCCCTCGTAAACCGGCGCCATGCGGATACCGCCAAGGCCCTCTCCGGGGACAAACGTCATATCCTTCAGATGAACGCACGGTACACGTCCACGTAATTTTCGCAGCCACCAGACCGGATCGCCGCCGCCTGCCTGTACCCAATAGGTGTCCAGAGTAATGCCCAGTTCCTCCGGCGCGAAATCGTCAATCATCCGGTCCAGTATTATTTCGCGTCCGTGCCCTGTACGCGCAAACTCAATATTATGATTATGATACATCAGCAATTTATCAGCTGCGGCAATTTTCTGTGCTACGGCCTTAAAATCCTGTACAAACGCGTCATACCAGTCGCCCCGTTCCATTCCGCCCGGTGCCATGCCCACGCCAATATACCGGCAGCCAAACGTCTGATGCTCACGGATGACGGCGTCGGTCTCGGCCAGGATTCGCTGCGGCGGAGTGTGTGTAATCACGCAGGACAATCCGTTTTTTTTCAATTGCTCTGCCAGCCACTCCGCCTCAAACGCACAGGTGCCAGATACCTGCACCGTCCGGTAACCAATGTCGGCAACCTTTTTCAGCGTCTCCGAAAAGCCGCTCAACGTTTTTGTAAACTCTCGAACCGTATATAACTGTGCGCCCAACTGCATGCCATCACATCCCTTCTCGTCAGGCCTCTAAAATTGACTTCAATGCTCTCACCGCAACATCAAATGCCGCACGCTTTGACGGATAAATATCCTCTTTGATGCTGCGCTGCTCTCGCTCAAGCTGAGAAAGCCCTGCAAAAATGGCGAGATGTGGTTCAATGGAGAGTACCCTGCCACCCTGGTCTCCGAACTTTGCAATAATTTCCGCCAAATGTCCAACGCCCTTGCCAGGGGCGACGACCTTGCCATCCGGAAGCGCGTCTTTGATATGCATGTACGCGACATAAGGCGCCAGCATCTCCCATGCAGTAAGCGTTTCCTGGTCCGACTGAATAAAATTTGCAGGGTCAAATACCGCACGCATACCCGGTACAGACTGCATGATATCCAGACATTCAGGCGCCCGCTCACCGTAAATTCCCTTTTCATTCTCGTGGCACAGCAATAGCCCGCTGTCCTTCGATTCTTCGGCCAATTGCAGCAGGCGAGACATTACCTCATCGCGATAACGCGCGCGGTTTGGATCATCCTTCGGCATATAAAAGCTAAACATGCGTATGCATTTTGCACCAAGAATTTCTCCAATCTCCAGCGTCCTGCGAAACTGCTCGACATGCGGCGCAAACGGATCCATCACACCGATTTTTCCAATCGGAGACCCCATTGACCAGACGGAAATTCCTGCATCGTCCAAACGTTTTTTGACTTCTCGCGCTCCACGGTCAGAAAGCGCGACCGCCGGCCCTGAGTCAAGCCCACGCAGTTCAATATAGGAGATTCCATTTTCCGTCAGCGCCCTGATCTGGCCATCCAGCTGTGAATCAGCCTCGTCTGCAAACGCACAAAGTTTAAACGCATTCATATCGCCACTCCCTCCTTCGATGATTTTGTATTGCCAATGGTCTGCTTCAAATTACTATGGTGCAAGACTGTATCATCCCACTTTTTAGAATCATATTTACGAAATATACGGTTTTCGCGGCACAACTTCAAGTCTTATTATTGATTATACACAATCAGAGAAGAAAAGGAAAGGCCATCTCAAAAAATCAACAATTCTTTTTAAAAAAAATGTACGGTCACTTCCGCAAACGCTTTCGCCGTCTTGCTGTGCGAGCAAAATTATGGTATAGTAAAAGAAATCGCTGAGAACTATTTTTGAGGTTTATATGAATCCCGAACTTTTTTCTGAATTAAAACCAAAGATCCGTGAGGTCGGCCTGCAGCACGGCGTTATCAACCGGGTTCGCAACTTGATCTCAAATTCCAAGCCCAATCCAGAACGTCTTTTTGTGATTGAAGGGATCTGGGCGCACAACAAAGCCCTTATGACAAATCTCCCGGTTGTTTCTTTCGTGATATGTCCAGAATATATCTATACGCCGGAATCTGAAGCACTTGTCCGGCAGTTTTCTGCTTTCGTAGACGAGATCTATGTCGTCTCTGCAAAGACCTTCGACAGGCTGAGCGAACGGGACAAGCCGGATGGACTTCTCTCGATTTGCCGTTTTCCGGTACGCCGTCCAGAAGATCTTGTCCTCCCAGAAAATGCATGCATTGTTGTGCTCGACGGGCTTGAGATTCCCGGCAACATTGGTACCATTATTCGCACCTGCGACGGTGCGGATGTGGACGCCGTACTTGTTTGTAACCGTCGCGCACGACTTTCTCACCCAAAAGTAATCAAGGGAAGCATGGGGGCTGCTTTCCGTATTCCCATTGTAGAGTTTACAGATGGCATAGATTGTGCCGCCTGGCTTCGGGAACACGGCTTCTCCATTTATCTGGCCGATACGCGCGCGGAAAAGGCATACTACGATTATAACTATCAAGGCCGTTGCGCGCTCATTATGGGCAGCGAACGGTATGGCATTCACCGTGAGTGGTACGCAAATGAGCCCCATATGTTGATGATTCCCATGCTGGGTATCTGTGACTCGCTAAACGTCGGAGTTGCGGCTTCCATACTCATTTATGAGATGAGCCTCAAAATCAAAGGGATGAAGTAACCAGCGTAATTTCTATTGTTTAAAAAAGCAGGCGTAAATGCCTGCTTTTTTGGACGGAAACGGTTGATTTATGTATTGTATCCCTGTATAATTATAATCATCTCTGTATGTCATATCATACAGGAACCGCTGGTTTGATTAAGATACAGAAACGAGGAGCTTATTCATGAACAAGGAACACACATCAAAATTGCGGAAGTTTTTGGACAGCAAAAATATTACGCTTTCACCCAAGGTCTATTTTATTGACGCGATGGGTAATATGGCGCTCGGGCTGTTTGCATCGCTCTTAATTGCAACGATCCTGGAGACACTCGGTTCCTGGACGCACTGGGCATTTCTCACAGAATCCGCATCCTTCGCCAAAGAAGCAACGGGTGCCGCACTGGGTGTCGCGGTTGCCTATGCGCTGAAGGCACCGCCGCTCGTTCTGGTTTCCGCTGCCGCAGTTGGCTATGCCGGTAACGGTCTTGGCGCCACATACTGGATCGACGGCGCCGAACTCTCTCTGACTGCCGGGCCTGCCGGTGCATTCGTCGCAGCGATCATTGCTGTAGAACTGGGGAAGCTTGTTTCAAAGACAACCAAGGTCGACATTCTTGTCACTCCGGTTGTTACCATTCTTTCCGGTGTGGCGATCGCAAAGCTCGCCTGTCCGGTTATTGCCTATTTGATGTATATGCTCGGCAGCTTCGTGAATACCGCGACGGAGTTGCAGCCATTTGTCATGGGCATCATCGTTTCTGTTGTTGTTGGTATGGTACTCACGCTCCCGATCAGTTCTGCAGCGCTGTGTGCCATGATAGGCATTACAGGTCTCGCCGGCGGTGCCGCAACAGCGGGATGTTGCGCGCAAATGATTGGCTTTGCCGTCATCAGTTTCCGTGAAAATCGATGGAGCGGGCTTGTTGCACAAGGTCTCGGTACGTCCATGCTTCAAATGGGTAATATCTGTCGCCGGCCTGCAATCTGGCTTCCTCCCACACTTGCATCCGCAATCTGCGGTCCGGTGGCCACCGTCCTTTTTCAACTCGAGTGCACCGGCGTTGCTGCCGGTATGGGCACCTGTGGTCTGGTCGGCCCGCTCGGTATTATCAGCGCAATGCCGGAGGGCGGCGCTATGATGTGGACTGGTATTCTTCTCGTCTGTTTTATCCTTCCCGCCGTACTTTCACTACTTTTTAACGCATTTTTCCGCAAAATCGGCTGGATACATGACGGCGACATGAAATTGGAGCTGTAATACGTGCCCCGATACCCAAAATCAAAGCGTTCGTATTTCCTGAAAAGAGTGCCGGGACAGAAACATGTTTCTGTCCCGGCACTCTATTTCCACGCTGCTATGCCATAACAGCCGGCTATGCCTCTACACCGCGAATATACTCGGCCGCAGCTGTTGCCGCAACCGCACCGTCTGCCGCAGCCGTGATGATTTGGCGCAGACGCTTTGTTCTGGTATCCCCCGCGGCATAAATCCCTGGAACGTTCGTTTTGCAGTCTTCGCCCGCTATCAAGTATCCGTTGCTATCAAGCGCCACGCAGTCTGCAAATATGGCGTTTTCCGGCTCAAGGCCAATCGCAACAAATACGGCGTCCACATCCAGATGATAGTTCTCTCCGCCATCCGTGCGGCGAAGCTCAATACCCTCTACTTTGTTCCCGCCGTAAATCCTCTCCGGCACACTGGAAAAACAAAGCGTTATATTCTCTTTGGCGCGAACCTCATCAGCCTCTACGCTGTGAACGCGAAAATCGGCTCTACGATAAATCAAATACACTTTTGTACAAATGCGCGAGAGGTATAACGCATCCTCGAACGCCGTATTTCCACCACCGATTACGCAGACAGTCTTTCCACGAAAAAAGTTTCCATCGCATACGCCGCAGTAGGAGACGCCGCGCCCCATATACTCTTCTTCACCGGCGCACCCCAACTTCCGACGTTTCGCCGTTTGCAAGAATGACAGCCTTCGCTTCATAACTGCCCTTTTCTGTTGTAATCACTTTTATCTCTCCACGCAGAGAAAGCCCTGTCACACGTTCCATGCGAATGTCGGTGCCAAAAAGCTCTGCCTGGCGGCGTAACTCCTCTGCAAAGCGCCAACCCTCAATTTTGGTAATGGCAGGATAGTTTTCAATTTCAGACGTCGTAATCGTCTGGCCGCCACAGGTCAGCGACTCCAAGACAAGGGGCTTGATCCCCGCGCGTGCCGCATAAATCGCAGCAGTTAGACCCGCAGGGCCGCCGCCAATAATCATTAAATCGTGCATACCTCACACTCCCGATCCGAAGTTATCTCAGTTTTCACCGTTTCAATCTTATCCATACGTCACACGGTATAGCAGCATCTTACCACCGCACTTGCCAGCGCTCGCTATACTCCTGTGCCGTGCCATGAGAGACAAACAACGGCGTCTTCTCAGATGCATCAATTTTTTCCTGCAGCAACCGCATATACAATTCTTCGTCAAACGGCAAGTTTGTCCATGCATCCGTCCATGAAGAGAGATATGCTGCATTCGAGAGCATAAGCTCGCAGATCCCCTCATCGCCAGGCGCAATCAAAGGCGTATGGTACAGGATTGCATCTGCAAAATTTCGCAAAATGCCGCAATGCGCCGCTTCGGGCTCCGTAGGTACAATCTCTTCATAGGAAATTTCCGGCTTGTACATGCCAATTGGGGACGTAAAGCAAAAATCCCGTTCATGCTCTGACAAACGCCACCATTTCAGTTTTCCATCTTCCAAGACAATCTTGCCAAGGTCACCGCTTATTTCAAGCCGGTTCGTTCCGGGACACTCTCCCGTTGTCGTAATAAATGTTGCAGTTGCTCCATTTTCATACTCGGCATAGATCGTCGCATCGTCTTCCACCTCAATATTGTGGTATTTTGCGATATGACAAAATGCACGTACCCGATATGGCATACCAAAGATCCACTGAAGAATATCAAGGTTATGTGGCGCCTGATTCAAAAGTACGCCGCCGCCTTCGCCTCCCCAGCTCGCGCGCCAGGCGCCGGAATCATAATACGCCTGTGTACGATACCAATTTGTAATAATCCACACCGCGCGTTTTCGCACGCCCAGCGCACCAGACTCTACGAGTTCCTTTGCGCGGCGAAACAACGGATTCGTTCGCTGATTAAACATCACTGCATAAACTTTTCCCGTCTCGTGCGCCACAGCAATTGCTTCGCGGACACGGGAGACAGCGACATCCATCGGTTTTTCCGACAACACATGCAAACCGGCGCGCATTGCCTCGGCTGAAATAGAAGCATGAAAACAGTGTGGCGTTGCCACAATAACGGCATCCGCCAAGCCGCTCGCCAGCAGTTCGTCATGCGTTGCAAAAATAGCGATATCCGGATACAGTTTCGCAGCAAGCGCACGCTTTGCCACGTCGTTATCGCAGATGCAGGTTAATTCCAGCCCCGAAATTTCACCATTTGCAATTGCTTTCGTATGAGCGCTGCCCATATTCCCAAAGCCGATGATGCCCGTTCTTACCTTATCCATACCTCACGACCTTTCTTATCTGTGATTATAGCAAAGCTACCGTCTTTTTACAAGGAGCAAGCTTGACACGAGTCAAGCTTTTGCTGCTAAAAAGATTATAAAAAAACGGCATGGCTTTATCCATGCCGTTTTGCCTGTTCCAAATGATTCGAAAATCTTTTACGGGATAACGACCGCACCCTGTTCTGACTCTCCGCGCCGTATTTTTCTCTTAAAATTTATCTGCCAGTGCCGCAGCTTGACGGCAACCATCCGTTTTATCAATATCCCCTATGTTGAGAACACCGGGAATTAAGACTTCACCAACCATCTTCCACTGATTCAATGCGGCAGTACGTTCCATCGGAATACGAACACCATCCAAAACGGACAAATCATCCTCCTCACAGCAAGCGATCAGGGCACACTCTTTCCCAGAAATGTTCTTACCGCCTACTACCAGGGAATAAATGCGGTCAATAACGCCCTTAATCTGTGCCGGAATCGAATACCAATACACAGGCATAGTAAAAACAATCGCATCTGCCTCAAGAATAGCAGGTGCAATCGTATTGAAATCGTCATCAAAAGAACAAGCTTTCCCCGTCTTAAAACAGGTCTCGCAAGCACGGCAGCCTCCGATTTTCATCATGGCCGCATCAAAGCGGATTACAGAATGCCCTCTTTCTTCCGCAGCCTTAATAAATGCATCCGTCATGGCAAAACTGTTTCCCTTTTTTCTGGGGCTTCCCGTGATCACTACTATTTTCTTACTCATACGATTCATCCTCCTGATTACACAAATTGACTTTTGTCGCAATCGCTAGTATAATCATAACAAGAATGAAATTAAAATCAAGTACGCACATGAAAGTGCAATACTTACCTGAATATAAGATACTAACAATAAGGAAAGTGTCCTATGAAAGAGCGTTGCATCGCCAACGAATGCCTTGAGACAACCGGATTCAGTTATACGCTGTCGCTTATTAACGGTAAATATAAAATGACCATTTTATATACGTTAATGGAATTCGGTGTTGTTCGCTTTAATGAAATGAAAAAATATATCGGTGGAATTTCCTATAAGACGCTAAGTTCCACACTGAAGGAGTTAGAAGCCGATCAATTGGTTGACAGAAAAGAATATCCTCAAATTCCGCCAAAGGTTGAGTATCGGCTGACGGAGCGTGGAAAATCCTTAATTCCCATTCTGGATCGCATGTGTGAATGGGGAGAGCAAAATAGAATATAAAAAAGATTTTCTGGCAGCGGCAGCGGTCGTCCGCTTTCCCCCGCTTAAAAAAGGCGCAGACGGAATTTTTCCGCCTGCGCCTTTTTGCCTTCCATACATCATGTAAAAGCTTTAAAATTTTGTACGAAATAAACGCTAACCCCTGTCTCAATCCAGAACATGACAAGCCTTTTTCAACGTAACGAGCAGCTCATACAGATAATCCCGGATCTCATCAACATTCGGGTGTGCCATTCTACGGTATGCAGCCACCTTTGCCGTCGGCGGATATGCCATCGGAACCAGTTCTCCGGCCTCCAGCATATTGGCCGCATACTCACAGACCTCTAAAAGCGCTTCGGCGTCGCCGGCATGATCGCGGTTTCCAAGCCCATGACGCGTAGCCGCCAGCGTCCGTTCGGCAAGCGTGACGACACGATCAACATGGTTCTCCTGATTGACATCCGAGCGGAGCGCGCTCTCACTACGGTTGCGGTAGAACCCATAAATCGCGGAAACAATTGACGGGTCCCTCACCGTTCCATCCGGATAGACCACACCATGCACACGATTCCAGCCGTCTTCGCCAATCATGAGTTCAAATAAGTACCAGCCAACGCCATACGCATTGTGGAGTTCGATAGACATATCGTAAGGATTAGAACGGCAGAGGCAGCACATCTCATTATCCAGCACAGGTTTTCCGTACTTTTTTCCAAGCTCCTTCGCCGTCTCCAAAACACCGCGCAGCCGCTTGCGCGTCGTCGAGTAATCGTGAAAGACAATTACGTCTACAAGCTCGGCCGTTCCGCTGGGTTCCGTCTCATGAATAAAGATATTACCAACGCCGATATCGTGATCAGGGTCCTTCGCTTTGACATAGCGGCAAAAATGCCGCACGCACTCCCAGGTTTTCTCCTGCTTAGCGCGCAGTTCATCCATATTAGGCCGTGTCGCGTAGTCCTGTACGTAGGCAGGCTCCTCGTCATACCAGGTCACAAAGTCGTCGGTATAGCCGGGCTCATTGGAGATATCCCAGAAAAGCAGTCCCGGTTCGTGACCAATCGCCTCATAAAGTGCGTCAAAATAAGCCTCTCCAATCGGCCAGCAAGAGGGATCTTCAATTGTTCTGGAAAGCGGAGGCAGGCCCTCTCCCGAATAGGGCCGGCGCTGTGCATCTTCCGGATGGAAGCGGAATCCGTGATAAATGATCGGATTCGTGGAGATTCCGTGTTTCCACGCGGTGCGGACAAAGTCCTGAACATCCGCAAGGAATTTTGCAGGGTTTTCTGCATAGCAGCTATATGGTAAAAAAATTCGCGCACTGTTAAGCGTCAGGCGTTCGGCATATCCCATATCCCGCTCAACAATGTCATGCCTGTAATGGCTCCAGAAATCCCGGTCGTTCCAGGAATCCGGCTGGGTATAGTTAAATCCCCTGAGTTTACTGTAATCCACCTGAACTTTCATAACCAGCTATCCTTTCTGTTTCACATCATGATAGGTAGACCGTGACATATGCACGGTCCGCTGTCAACAATTTGCCAGAAAACAAATCATAAGTTACAGAAATCTTCTGATATACTTACAAAAAGTGAAAATGGGAAAACTATTTTGCTGCAGGACGGTTTTTCGCCTTATCAGCCTCCGCCGCATTTGCACGCGCGGCCTGCTTATCCTGCGCCATTTCTTCCACAGTCTTGGTATGCAGACGTGCCGCACCCTCTGTCACAATCGGTGGGATCAGCGTCCCCTCACGTTCGGCTTTGGCCCAGCGCTCCTTGGCACGTTCAATTTCTGCGGCATACTGCGGCAACCATTCCGCCTCCGCAATAAGCATTTCGTCCACCATTTGCCAGATTGCATTTGGATCACAGACTGCGCCGACCAGCGGATCCATCATCATGGCCTGGCGGAGGAGATTAATATCGCCATGGACACCGGCCTCTACGGCCAGACGCTGTACCGTAATATTCGAGAGGCAGCAGGCCGCCGGCCCCAACGGCAAGTCACCAATGCGTGGGATATTGATGCCATGCGTATCCACATAGCCGGGAACCTCAACAATCGCATCGTCGGGTAAGTTTGTGATGCAGCCCTGGTTGACCACATTGAAATGTCCCCGGTAAATACGGCCGGTTTCCAGGCTTTCAATAATATAACTTCCATGTTCATTGCTGCGCTTGTCATACAAATACTCCATTGGCGGTTCCTTCAGCCAATTGGGGAAATCAGTCTCAAACCAATTGCGGCCCTCCGTACAAACACGCAGATAGCCGCCAGTTTCTCCGTTGATCCAAACGCCCAAATCAATCCAGTCCTGAATCTTATCCGTGTGCTTGCGGTACCACGGCACATATTCGGAGAGATGGCCATTGGACTCCGTGCTGAAATAGCCAAAGCGCTTCATCATGTCGATACGGACTTTTTCCGTCTTGGAAATCTCTTCATCCGCTTCGAGCGCCGCAAGAAGTTTATCCTTCAGTTCTTCGCCCTTGTGTTTAATAGACAGGTACCACGTCATATGGTTGATACCAGCGCAGATGATATCAATATCTTTTTGTTCATACCCCAGGACATTCGCTATCAGCTTGTGTCCTCCCTGCACACCGTGGCAGAGGCCGACTGTCGGCACGCCGCCGTACTTGTTACAGTACCAGGTTACCATCGCATTCGGATTGGAATAATTGAGCATCATGCAGCCCGGCGCCGCAACTTCGCGTATGTCACGGCAAAACCCCTCGAGTGCCGCGATATCACGCTGCCCATACATAATACCGCCAGCGCAGAGCGTGTCTCCCACGCATTGATCGACGCCATACTTAAGAGGAATCTCAACGTCATACGTAAAGGCTTCCAGCATGCCGATGCGGACACAGTTAACTACATAATTGGCATCCTTAAATGCCGCGCGGCGGTCCAGCGTGGCCTGAATTTTGATGGAGAGGCCATTCGCATCAATATCCCGCTGACACAGCTGCGTGACCATGGACAAATTATGCTCATTAATGTCCGTGAATGCAATTTGTACATTCTGTAACTCCGGGACGGAAAGAATATCCGTCAGAAGGCGTCTTGTGAAACCAATGGATCCCGCGCCAATAAATGCAATCTTCATAGGAAAACCTCCCGTATATTGATACTTTTATTTTACTGAAAAAGTCTTGACTGGAAAGTATAAATTCCGTTATAATTAAGCAAAACTTTTCAAAATACGATGAAGATTTTTATGAGGAAATCAAATGTCCGGATTGTATGAAATTTGTGCCGGCGGTGCGGAAGTCTGGCCGCATGTAGAAGCCTACTATTCTAAAACGTGGAAGAACTACCGCATGCGGCCGCATGCTCACGAAGCGTGTGAACTCATGTATGTGTTTCGCGGTGTGTGCCGGGTAGAGTATCCAAACGGCGGTACCGAGATGCGCAGCGGAGACTATATTTTTCTGGATTCCAACATAGAGCATACACTTCTGACATTTGCGGCAGACTGCACAATGCTCAATGTAGAATTCACATTTGCACCTCCTCAAGATTTCTATACAATACGCCGCTTATATGACGCATCGGCTTTTTTTCGGGAAATGATTCGACGTGGAGAAGCCGTATTCCTTGGGAACGATGCAGACGGCGGATTATTTCGGTCACTTGATGCACTTGTCCTGGGCCTCTCTGCAAAGAAGGAACGCGATCCCTGCCTTTGTCATGGAGAGATGGCTGCATTTCTATTGTCTCTTGCGCAGAGCCAGTGGGAAAGCGAAACCAGAGTGAATGCCAATCGCTATGTTCGCAATACCATGCTTTATATTCAGCATCATTTCCGGGAAAAAGTAACAATCCCTGCAATTGCAAAACAATTTGCAATTAGTCCGGATCATTTAGGACGCGTTTTCCGCGAAGCTACGGGACAGACGATTCACGGGTTCCTGACGCGGGTCCGATGTGAACATGCTGCAACCCTTCTGTTACGGGAAAACGCCTCGCTTGAAGATATTGCGCAGGAATGCGGGTTCCCCTCTGGTCAGCAGTTCACACGTGATTTCCGTCGGCTTTATAACATCACGCCGGCACGGTACCGCAGGCAAAGTCAACGCATTTCACAACGAAAAATCGAAGAACGTACATAAAGCTGCCGGGTACGCAAATTTCATCCGTATCAGGCGAAATAACTTTTTGTCAGAGGTGCTGAAATGAATGGGATACTCAGAAATATGACCTCTATTTACATCGGTCAGCTTTTTTATACGTTTCCGATTATTGTTTTTCCATTTTGAGCCAGGAAAATGACGGGCTGCCATTTCTTTCATGCGTCAAGATTTACAACGTTTTGTGCTGCTGAAACCACATCTGTATCGTGCGTTGCCAGAACAACAAGGCCCTCATACTCGGCAAATGTTCGTATGACCGTCTGTTTGGTTTCTGCGTCTAATGCGCTGGTCGGCTCATCCGCCAATAAAAGCGGTGGATTATAAATCATGGCACGTGCAATTGCAATCCGCTGGCATTGCCCTGAAGATAACTTTTTGGGCCTGGCGGTTAGCAGGTCGCTGATTTCAAACGTTTCCGCAAGTTCCAAAACCCGCCTTTCTGCCTCCTGTTTTTTAACGCCATGCAATTTCAGCGGATATGCAATATTGTCAAAGACACTGGCGTCGCCTACCAAACAATATTCCTGCGGCACAACCCCTATATAGCGATACCGCATATTTGCCAAAACGCCAAACGAACGAAAATTATACGCCGTGTCATGGAATGTGATGACTCCACTGTCCGGTTTCAGAAGCCCGGCGAGAATGTGCAGGAGCGTCGTTTTTCCACTTCCGCTCTTTCCGACAATGGCAGTCATTTGATCTGTACACATAGAAAATGCTGACAATACCCGCTTTTTTCCATAGCTTTTATAAAGATTTTCAATTTTTAGCATGATCTTTTCCCCCTACACCGGCGCGAAGCCTGGATGGTGCCACAATGATCGTCAGAAATACCCCAAACACCACGACACTCCCTGCGGCTAAAGCCAAACTGCTGATTGGATAGAGCATGTACTGGACATACAAAAATAGACGTTGGAGAAGGAATGTCTCCAGGAAAATCAGCATTGCAGATGCTGTCAATAGTGACAGCACATACATGCCAAATTCCCTGAGCCAAATACGAATCAGCGTTGCGCCAAATAAATACCGCACGCAAAGCTCATGAAAATGCTTTCGCATTTTCATGACCGCCAAAAGCGGAATGCCGACGGTCACTACGAATGCTGCCAAATAGGTACAGACTTTCGCTACCAGGAGCGTTTGCTGATAAGAAAGAAACGATATTGAGAATGGTTCGGGTAGGTCCGTGACGGATATCGCGCCGGACAGCAAATCGTTCACCTCGTCAACGCTCTCTTGAAACGCCTGCAAGTCCGAAGCATCCTCATATTCATAGAAACCTTCCAGCTTGTTGGCATAATGCCGGAGCTGAAAAAACTGTTCAACATAGGAATCCGGATCGTCCTCACAGTTCCAGGACGGAATCATCATATAGCGGTCCAAAACCAGAGGGTAATTATAGAGCGTTAACACCGTATTTTCGGGGAGAAAACCGACGACATGCAGTTGAACAGGCTTGAAAATATAAGATGCCTCTATGGTATCATGCAGCGCATAGTACTCTTTGTATGCCGCGCCCAATACAACCGGGATTTCAGAGCCACTGTAGGTGTATTCGGTGAAAGCATCGCCTATGTCGCAGGTAAGATTAAATTTTTCAAAACAGTTTGGGGAAAGCGCCAGTGTTTTCAGAGAGTATTCCATAACGCCCTGATTCTCATATTGCGAGTAAGCTTCAGCCCCCTCTTCATATGCATATAAAAAAATATCGCGGCACAGCTCATATGCCACCAAAAATTGTGTAGTGATTTCGTAATAGCGATCCGAATGGAGCAGATCATACGCCTTTTTTAACTCCGGCAGATCTTCCGTCGTCAGGTTCTGCAGCAGATCAAGATCATAGATCAGTTTCACCCCCTGCTGTATCTGCGCGCGCTGGTATTGTCCTGCCGCAAACTCCAGATTATTATTTGCGCTGTAAGCCAGATTGAATAGGAAAAGGCTGATCAAAAAAGCTGCGGCAATTATAACATAATTTCGACACTTCATGCTGCGTTCCTCCTCCCCATCTGTAAAGATAATGAAAAAGCGAAAATGAAAAAAAGAAACGCCGTTACAGGTAAAGCAGCCGGCAGAAGCTCCTGTATACAATACGGCAGCGAAAGAATTCCAAAGGCAGGAAGCGCCGCCAACAGGACGGCAAGACAGCCCAGGGAAAAAAGCGTCAGCGCAGCTGCGGCGCGCAAAATAATTTTCCTGTGCGATAAGCCTATCAGCTTTCTTACGAGCATATCGTCCCGCATCGTCCAATCAGCTGCCCTGCAGCTGAGGAATGCAAAGAAGAGCAGGAGCAGCATAAAGCCAAGATAAATCAACCGGTCATTTCCGGCCCGGTCTATGATTTCGGTAATTCCTACTACAGGATCGTCATACAGTACGGCTTCCAACTCCTGCGGCAGCGCGGTAAGCAACTTTGCTATCGTTTCCGGCTTTTCCGCGTCCAGATAAAAAAAGCCGCCATAGGGCGTGCTGTCCAGATTATAATAAATGGCTGAATCGTACTGTGTGGCAAAGTCATAACCGGCGACCGCCACAACCTCATAGGTATCTTCAAAGAGACTCACATGAGTGGCTCCCTGAAAATTTTTTCCCACGATGGCAAGTTTCCGGTTCTGAAAAAAATCTTCCTGTTGAAACAGGCTCCCCTCTAAAAGAGGAAGTGGAGAATCCATACCATTTCCATAGACGCCCAGCAGGTCGGGGTCGTCATGAATCTTCCAAATGACAAACGGATCCGAAATGGCAGAAGACTTTACGTAATCCATGAGCGCGGCGCCGTCTTCAACATAGAGTTTCTGCGCGTATGTATGAATGCCGCGGGTGCTTCCCAGGTTGACGGCAGCCGCAACATACGCATAGCGCAGGACGCCAAACAAGGCCATAAACAGCGCACAGACAAACAGCAAAAAGAGCGCCAGAAAGCGTTTATCGAGTAACATCATCAAACCTCATCAATAGTAGGGGGAAGAACCACTTGCGTGGCTCTTCCCAAAAAATGATTGCTTAGTCGCTCGTCCGGCCATAATAAACTCTGGCAGTCAGTTCACGAGCTGTCGGCAGATAAATCCACGGGCTATAGGCATAAACTTTCCCATATCCCCAAATCCTTCCTGAGGTATATTTTACATTACCGAAAATATCCTCATACTGCGCCACAGTATAATGATATACATCTTTGCCATTAGAGTCAACACAAGTGGACCAACCCCATACACGCTGCCGGTTCGCAGGGCCATCTGATTCACGGCCACCGTCAGAATCATATGTATAGCCATTGATGACATCCGCTCTGGTCTGAAGATCGGGCTCTACCAATACAAACTCCACGCCGTTTTCCACCTTCGTAACCGTTTGAGCAGCAAAGGCCGTTGAAGCCAATGAAAGACAAATTACCAGTGCCAGCGATAAAAACAAAACCCTTTTCATAAAAACACCACCTTCAACAAATTTTTGAAAGATCTTTCGCATTTACAATATCAGGTATCCTTGCTAATGTCAAGGAGTTATTGGAAAATCATGCAGCAAATATTCTTTTACACACAAAAAAATAACCTGCGATGAGAAGGATGATAGCACAGCAAATGTAATCACAGGGTTTTTGACCCCCTTTTTATTTCTCTACATCTGCCAACAGATTGTCTATCGCCTGCGTCACCATGTCATCCCGCTTGTTTGGGTCAATGTCCAATCCCTCAAGGATATAGGGTACGCATAACGGAATGCCCAGCATGGACCCAAGCGCCTTTACATAGGTCCGGCTTCCTCTGCGCTGCAGCTGCTTAAAAGCATACAAAGAATGCTCAGCAGCCAGATCACGCAGAGAAAGCGTCCCGCCCTTCTGGTTCGCTTCATATCATTTCCTCCTTATTTAACCTGTCTTTATCTAAAAGTCCCAGCCGGTTTGCCGACTGCAGATAGGATATCCCGCAGAATGTCACAAAGAAATCCAGTATTACATTTCCCGCAATGGCCAGTGCCACCGCCTGCTCAGGGATCCCCAGCTGAGCGAGCAGCACAGTGTAGCATCAAGCTTCCGCAGGGAACCGGCGGAGCAGCAATTGTTTATCACTATGAAGGTCAGCTCGTTGGCGACTATGACAAATGCCAGACCGAGGAAGAAATCATTGAAATGATTAAGACCGGTAAATGACACGCCGACAAGCGTGAAGCCAAAATAAAATGATGAATTGGCTTTCAGATTGGAGAAAAGATGAAAATACAATTAAGCGACAATCTAATAAAGCATTACTTGCAAAATGTTTACTTTATAAACGGGCATAGTTATGCGGGTAAATCCACAATGGTCAAGATGTTAGCTGAACGATATGATATGATTCATTGCGGCGAAAACTACCATGATGTATTTCCTCGAAATAAACTTTCCCGTTGGAAGCAACCGGGACTATGCTATTTTGATACCATGAGTGGTTGGCAGGAATGGCTGAATATGACCCCGGAAGAACATTGGAACTGGTATAATCAAGTTTCCAATGAATGTGTAGAAATTGAGATTTTGGAGTTGATAAAACTTGCGGCATCTGGAAAGAAAGTTGTTGTTGACACCAACATTCCTCCCGATGTATTGCGTGAGATCTCGTCTTATAATCGTGTTGCTATCCTCCTCTGTGATCCACCGGATATATGTGCCACCCGATTCTTTGATCGAGACGATCCCGACAAAAAATTTATGATGGATCAGATCAAAAAGTGCCCCGATCCAGAAGCTACTTTAAGGAACTTTAATTCATGGGCGCTATATCATCCTCCAGTAGAGATCGACTGGGAGCATACTGGATTCTTCTCATATACTCGCTCCGATTTTGATACCGACACACGAGAAAAAATGCTGTCGATTTTGGCAAAACACTTTGGTTTGGAGGAAGTTAAATAAATGACTATTCACGAAATGCAAAATCTGAACCGAGCCACTATTGAATATGCTTCAACGGTTATTGTGCCGGGCATAACGCTTGTTGAACTTCGCAAACTGTGTGAGAAATATATGCTCTCCCATGGTGCGGATTCCTTTTGGTATTGGGATGTGGGCGCTTTTGTTTTCGCCGGTGATAAGACCGCTGTATCGGTATCCGGTCGTGAGTATAAAACGGATGACCACATAATTGAACTAAACGATATTATCAC
>URVL01000013.1 GCA_900551265.1 uncultured Eubacteriales bacterium
CAGAATGTTATCGCAGGTCAGGTCGCCATGGATATACACCGGCGCACCATAGGCTGTACCGGCGAGATACGCTTCCCGCTCCGCGCAAAACGTGTCGGGAAAACACGCCCAGCGCACTTCCGCCGCAGGCGATCGCAGCGGACGCGCAGGGAACGCCTCGCAGGGTGTGTCCATGCGCCGCACAAACGCGCGCAGGCTTCGTCCGATATTCATTCGTTCATCAGCCGCGAGCGCGTCCATCATCTCGCCAAGTTCCCGGCCCGGAACGCGCGCCATTACAAGATAGTCAAAGCGATAACGGTCCTGCACCGTGCCGGAGGCCGTCAGATGCGGAGAGGAGACGCCGAGCGCGGCGGCACGGGCCAGGCCGAAGCGTTCCGTCTCGTAATCCCTTCCGGTGGAAAAGCCGGACTCCATGGGCGCAAATATTTTCAGAACGTATTCGCCTGCGAAAAACACTGCATTTGTGCCGGGCTTAGTCCTGGCAAGCGCGCAGAAAGGCAGGCCGTGTCTTTGAAAAATCGCCTTCGCAAGCGGCTCGAACGCTCTGGCGGACTGAAACAGCTGCGCCCAGTCGTCCTTCCCCTCAATTTTATATGGAAACAGCATGATTTCCTCCCCGGACCGGCGTTTCACTCACAGCCGTTATTACAGGTACGCCGTGCGCCAGACCGCGCCGCCCTCCGTACAGAGACAGGCGGCGTATTCCCCGCACAGCGTAAAATGATAAAGCCGTAGATCTTCCATGCGCGTCAGCAGGCATGCGCCGTCGGACACGGAAAAGTGCGAAAACGTACCGTCGATACCGGTCCCGCGATACTTGCAAACGCTTTCCTTCGCCGCCCAAACGCGGAAAAACGCGTCCGCGCCCCAGCGTTCCAGATAAGCCCGCTCCAGCGGATGGAAAAACCGCCGCGCGATACCGGCGGCATTCTGTGCGCGCGGTTTCTGCACATCAAGCCCGATCTCGTCCGCCGCCATGGCGCACGCCCATACGGCTCCGCTGTGCGAAATCGAAAAATGAATCTGCGGACAGGCGGGAAAGTAGGGCTTTCCCTGCGCGGCAAACGCAAGTTTTTCAAAATCCCCCGGTTCGCCGCCCGCATAAAGCGCGGCGGCACGGGCCAGCAGCCGGTGCGAGCGGGACACCTCTGTCCGTTCCCCACTCCGCGTGCCGTCAAACGGCGTCTTTACATATAACATAACGTTCCGGCCCATCCGATCAGCTCCATTCCCAAAGCGGCGTCCAGTCCGGCGGACGGACACGCCCTCTCCTTTATTTATACAGGATATAAGCGCAAAATACAAGGGGCTCCGGTTTTCTGTTGCGGCAATCTGATCCATGCGGTATAATGAAATAGGTTTCGGCTTTGCGGATGATACCTGTGTGCAAAATTTTTCGGAGCGTTTTACCGGTTCCGGCAATTGTGAGGTCTTCTATGGTTTTCAGCAGCATGTTTTTTCTGTTTCTCTTTCTTGTGGTCACGCTGGCCGCATACTTTCTCGTACCGGAACGCCACCGGCGCGCAAGAAATCTGGTGCTGCTTGCCACCAGCCTGTTTTTTTATTTTTTCGGCGAACCGGTGGGGATTCTGCTCATGCTCGCCTCCATTGTGGGAAACTACTTTTTCGCACGTTTTCTTGCCGCCGGCCGGCACGCAAAAGGCTGGCTCGTTCTCTCCGTCGTATTTAACCTCGCCATGCTCGGCACCTTCAAATACGCAGACTTTTTCGTCGTAAACTTCAACGCCCTGACCGGGTTGTCCCTGCCCGTTCCGGGACTTGCCATGCCCATCGGGATTTCCTTTTTCACCTTTCAGGGCATGAGCTACGTCTTTGACGTTTACGCACGCCGCGTGCCGGCGCAGCGCGACATTGTAAACGTCGCGACGTACATCTCCATGTTCCCGCAGCTTGTCGCAGGCCCTATCGTGCGCTACGAAACCGTCGCGGCGGAGCTTGAAACCCGGCACGAGTCGCTCCCTCGCGCAGCGGACGGCGCGCGCCGGTTTATTTACGGCCTTGCGAAAAAAATGCTACTCTCCAATGCCATGGGTGAAATTGCCACAGCCGTCTTTGCCGCAGACCCGGCGGACCTGGCTGCTCCGGTCGCATGGGTGGGCGCGCTTGCCTATACGTTTCAGATCTTCTTTGACTTCTCCGGATACTCGGATATGGCAATCGGGCTCGGGCACATCTTTGGTTTCACATTTTTGGAGAACTTCAATTATCCTTATATCTCCCGCTCCATTACGGAATTCTGGCGGCGCTGGCACATGTCTTTGAGCACCTGGTTCCGCGACTATGTATATATCCCGCTGGGCGGTTCGCGCCGTGGTCTGGCGCGGCAGATTTTGAATATCCTGATTGTCTGGACCCTGACCGGCCTGTGGCACGGCGCAGCCTGGAATTTCGTCGTCTGGGGGCTTTACTTTGCGCTGATCCTGTCTTTTGAAAAGCTTTTTCTCCTGAAAGCGCTGGAACGCACGCCGCGTGTGATTCAGCACGTCTATGCGCTCACGCTCGTCGTACTGGGCTGGGTGCTTTTCAACAGCTCCTCCCTCTCCCATGCCGCCGGCTATCTCGCGGCCCTTTTCCGCGCGCCGGACAAGGCATACGATACGGGACAAGCGCTTTACTATCTGCTCGAATATCTGCCTGAATGGGGATGCTGCATTCTGTTTTCGCTTCCCATCGGACCCTGGTTCCGGCGCCGCTGGGAAACGCGCGCGTGGTATGCGCCCGCCGTCACGGCAGCGGCGGCCGTACTCTTTTTGCTCTCGCTCCTCTGGGTCGTGAGCTCGTCGTTTAACCCCTTTATCTACTTCCGCTTTTAAAAGGAGGGCCGTTTTATGAAAAAAGCCTGCCAGATTTTTCTTCTCGTGTTCTGTGCGCTGGTGCTTGTAGCTGTCCCGGTCCTCACTGCGTTTTCAGAACCTTCGGACTATTCCATCTATGAAAACAGGACGCTGACTACCTCGCGGCCCAGCTTTTCCTTCTCCTCGCTCTTCTCCGGAGCGTACTTCGAGGGCTGGGAAAATTACCTGCGCGACAGCGTCTGGAACCGCGACGGCCTTTTAAAGCTCAGCACCCGCCTGGATATGCTCGCAGGACGCCCCTTTGTAAACGATATCCACGCCTCGAGCGAAGCGCTGTTGCCCTACACCTCGGAGACAGTCAATCCGGACACCGTTGCGGAAGACGCCGCACGCATGGCCGATAATCTGGCGGCGCTTGCCGCCCAGGTGGAGAGCTACGGCGGGATTTTCCTGTATGTCGGCGTGCCGAACCAGTATTCGGTCTATCGCGCGGGATATCCTGCCTATATGGACTATATCGCCGAAGGGCTCGACGCCTCGGCCGGCGCGTTTTACGCCGCGCTGGAGACGCGCGGCGTGGCATACCTCGACATAGGGACGGCGCTTGACGGGATTGAAACCTATTATTTTAAAACCGATCACCATATGAATCTTCCCGGCAGCGTTGAAACCTGCCGTCTGATCTTCGATGCGCTGCGCGGCATGGGCGCGGAGATTCCCGATCATCTCGCAGACGTCTCCTTCCGTACGCTGCCAAATCCGTTTTATGGCTCCCGCAGCCGCAGGCTTTACGGGCTCTCGCCGTTTACCGAGCAGGTAGAGGTCTTTGATACCGCGCCGGACGTGGCCTTCGTGCGCCGTGATAACGGCCAGGAAGCCGCATCCTCGCTCTGCACGCTGCCGGCGACCGACAGCGAACCTGTCACCTACGGCATGTTCATGGGCGGGGACATCGCGGAAACGATACTCACAACCGGGCGCGCGGAACTGTCCGACGCGTTGATCTTCGGCGACTCCTATACAAATGCCATCGAAACCGTGTTCTATACCGGGTTTGACGAGACCAGAAGCCTTGATCTGCGCTACTATGAGGAACAGACGCTTTCCGATTATATCGACGCCTATCGTCCCGCCGTGGTCGTCTGTGTGCGCGACGACGCCAATTACCTGAATTTCACCGGAAACGGCGCGCTGTCTTAAAACGCCACGGCTCCCCGTTTTGATGCGGATTATCCCTCGAAAGAAGCGGGCGGCGGTATCCTTAAAAAGGTCCCCCTCATCCGGTCCATGTATTTTGCCTATATGACACGTTTTTTCTTGCATTATGGCAAAATACACGATATAATATACTTTAGTAAGCAAATTTTAAGAAATGATGAACAAGAGGTGACAGTCACATGGTTCATTCCTTTCGCGGAGGCATACATCCCGAACCGCATAAAGAGGCTACCGCTGGCCGCCCCATCGAAACGCTGGCCGCCCCGCAGGTCGTGCAGATCCCCATGTCGATGCACATCGGCGTCCCGGCTGTGCCGCTTGTGAACGTGGGCGATCATGTCAAACTGGGGCAAAAAATCGGCGACACGGACGCATTTGTATCCGTCCCGGTTCACGCGTCCGTATCCGGCGAAGTAAAGTCCGTCGGCATGGCGCTGCATCCAAACGGCACGCGCGTCATGAGCGTCGTGATTGAAAACGACGGACAGGACGAACCCGAGCCGCTGGCCCGGGCCATGGAATGGCAAATGATGTCCCCGGACGAAATGATTGCGCTGATCCGCGAAGCCGGCATCGTCGGTCACGGCGGAGCCGCGTTTCCCACACATGTTAAAATCCGCTCCGCGCTCGGCAAGGTCGATACCATGATTGTAAACGCCGCCGAATGCGAGCCCTATATCACCTCCGACCATCGCGTTATGCTGGAATATGCCGACGACGTGATTGCCGGCATTCGTATTCTTCTCCGTATTTTTTCGCGTATCCGCTGCCTGATCGCGGTGGAAAACAACAAGCCCGACGCCGTGGAGGCGCTCCGCCGTGCCATCGGCGCAGACAACCGCATCAAAATTGATCTGCTTCGTACCAAATATCCGCAGGGCGGCGAGAAGCAGCTCATCCGCGCCGTCACGGGCCGCGAGGTGCCGCCCGGCAAACTGCCGGCGGACGCGGGCTGCGTGGTATTCAACATCGATACCGTCGCGGCAGTCAACCGCGCGTTTTCACAGGGCCTGCCGGATATCCAGCGCGTTGTCACGGTCTCCGGACCGGCAATTACAACCCCGAAAAATTTGCTTGTGCGTGTCGGCACGCCGCTGTCGGCCCTGGTTGCGGCCTGCGGAGGCTACCGCGAAGAACCACAGAAGATGATTATGGGCGGCCCTATGATGGGCGTCGCACAGTTTACGGATGAGGTCCCCGTAATCCGCGGCACAAATGCGTTTCTGGCTTTCCCGGACACGAAAGAGCCAGAAACGGAGGAACCGCTGTGCATCCGCTGCGGACGCTGCGTGCAGGTTTGTCCGATGCGGCTTCTGCCCACATATATGTACCTCTATGCTTCGCGCGAATTGTGGCGCGAATGTGAAAAACAAAACGTCGCCGACTGTATGGAATGCGGCGCGTGTACCTATGAATGCCCCGGCGGACTGCCGCTGACGCAGATGTTCCGTATCGCAAAGGCAAAAACCATGGAACAGCGCCGCCGCTGAATCTCCGGGATAGAAAGCAGGAGGGTGATGAATTTGGATAAGACCCGGCGTCTGCCCGCCGTAAGCTCCTCGCCGCACGTGAGAAGCACGGATTCCGTGCGCAGCATTATGCTCGACGTGTTGATCGCACTCTTCCCCGCGCTGCTCGTCGGTGTGTTCACATTTGGGCCGCGCGCCCTGGTTCTGACCGTGATCAGCGTTGGTTCGTGCCTCTTCTTTGAATGGGGCTACTGCCGCCTGGTACATAAAAAGAACACCATCGGCGATCTTTCCGCCGCCGTGACGGGCGTCTTGCTGGCCTTTAATCTGCCCGTATCCGTCCCGCTGTGGATGCCGGCCGTCGGCGCGCTTTTTGCCATTGTGATCGTAAAGCAGCTCTATGGCGGACTCGGCAAAAATATTTTTAATCCCGCACTTGCAGCTCGTGTTTTTTTATTCCTTGCCTGGTCGTCCTACATGACGGCATGGACGCTGCCGCGCGCAGCCCTGCCGTGGTTTGCAAATGTGACCGACGCCGTAACAAGCGCTACGCCGCTTGCGGTGTTAAAGGAGGGCTCTACTGCGGGGCTGGATCTGATGGCCATGCTGACCGGCCAGACCGGCGGCTGTATTGGCGAAACATCCGCCCTGGCGCTCCTGGCCGGCGGCGCATATCTCCTCATCCGCCGCGTGATCACGCCCCGTATTCCCGCCGCATTTCTCGGCACCGTCGCGCTTTTGTCGCTTTTCTTTCCGGAAACGGACGGCGCCAGGTGGATGCTCTGCGAACTGCTCAGCGGCGGACTGCTGCTCGGCGCCATTTTTATGGCGACCGACTACACGACTTCTCCGTCCACCGTCGGCGGACAATGGATTTTCGGAATTGGGTGCGGTGTGATCACCGTTGTCATCCGTAATTTCGGCGCCTACAACGAGGGCGTCAGTTTCGCAATTCTCTTGATGAACGCCTTTGTCTGGATGATTGACAAGGCGGCAGGGCCCCGCCGTTATGGCACACGGCGTTTTGAGCGCCTGCGCGCCGTATTCGGCGCAAAACGTACCGGAGAACGGGAGGCGCAGAAATGAAAAAACGTGAAATGCGCGAGATGATCCGTATGGTGGTCACGTTGTTTGTCATTTCTCTTGTCTGCTCGGCAATCCTGGGCGTGGTCAACGCCGTGACAGAGGATAGAATCGCGGACATTGAGGCTGAAACCCGGGCCGCCGCCATGCGCGACGTGCTGCCGGACGCCGATTCGTTTGCGGACGTTTCCGGCGAGCTGGACGAGGATTTTAAGACGGAAAACGCCGTTACGGGCATTTATGCGGCCACGGCGGCGGACGGCTCCGACGCCGGGTATGCCGTGATGGTTGCGCCGCGCGGTTTCGGCGGGGAAATCGTCATGATTGTCGGCGTCAATACGGAAGGCGTGGTGACGGGCGTCGTCATCACCGAAATGTCGGAGACCGCCGGACTCGGCGCAAAAGCGGACGATCCCAGCTTCCTTTCGCAGTATGTGGGCAAAAGCGGTTCGCTCACCGTCGGCGAAAACCAGATTTCCGCGATCACCGGCGCCACCGTTACGTCCCGTGCGGTGACGGACGGCGTGCTTGCAGCCATAAAGGCTGCGGCGGCCGTGTCGTAGGGCGGGAAGGAGGAACCTATGGCTTCTAAAAAATATATGAGGCAGTTTGTCTCCGGTATCATTGATAACAATCCGACGTTTGTGCAGCTGCTTGGCATGTGCCCAACGCTTGCCACGAGCACGTCGCTGGAAAATGCGGTTGGTATGGGGCTTGCCGCCACGGCGGTGCTCGCCGCGTCGAACGTCGTGATATCCCTCCTGCGCCGCCTCATCCCGCAGAAAATCCGCATTGCGGCCTATGTTGTCATCATCGCAAGCTTTGTCACGGTGATCGACCTGCTTTTGCAGGCCTATTTGCCGTCGCTCTCAAAAAGCCTGGGGCTTTATATCCCGCTTATCGTCGTCAACTGCATTATCCTGGCGCGCGCGGAGGCGTTTGCTTCGAAAAACAGCGTCCTGCCGTCTTTGATTGACGGACTTTCCATGGGCGTCGGTTTTACGCTGGCCCTCTCCGCCATCGCGGTTGTGCGTGAAATTCTCGGTAACGGCACGCTTTACGGAATCCCGCTCTTTGGCGCGAATTTCACGCCTGCAGCCATTATGGTCATGGCGCCGGGCGGCTTCCTCACGCTGGGACTTCTCATTGCGCTCGTGCAAAAGCTACGCCAGCGCAGCGAGGGAAAGGAGCGCCGTAAATCATGAGTCTGACCGAATTCTTTTCCCTGTCTCTGACCGCAATCCTGATAGAAAACTTCGTTCTCATCAAATTCCTCGGGATTTGCCCGTTCCTTGGCGTCTCAAAAAACGTCTCCACCGCCGCGGGCATGGGAATCGCGGTCACGTTTGTCATGGCCATGGCCAGCGCTCTGACCTACGTCGTCAATACGTATCTGCTGGTTCCCTTCGGCCTTTCGTACATGCAGACGTTGGCCTTCATCCTGCTGATCGCCGCGCTCGTACAGCTTGTGGAGATGTTTTTACAAAAGTCGCTCCCCGCGCTCTATCAGGCGCTGGGCATTTACCTGCCGCTGATTACAACGAACTGCGCCGTTTTGGGCGTTGCCATTTTAAATGTGGATAACGGCTATAACTTTATCCAGTCCGTTACCTACGGCGCCATGTCCGGCGTAGGTTTTCTGCTCGCAATCGTCATCTTTGCATCGGTTCGCGAACGCATCGCGTTCTGCGAATATCCCAAGTGTTTTGACGGCTTTCCCATCGCCCTTGTAACCGCCGCGCTGCTCTCCATGGCGTTCATGGGCTTCCAGGGACTCGCCATATTCGGTTAAACCCAACGCTTTCTGAAAGGATGGCTTCCCATGTGGACTGAAATACTGAAAGCGGCCCTGACTCTCGGCATTTTAGGCCTGGTTATGGGCGTTCTGCTCGCCGTCGCTTCGCGCATCTTCGCGGTGCATACGGACGAGCGCGTCGATCAAATTGCGGCAATTCTTCCCGGCGCCAATTGCGGCGGCTGTGGTTTTGCGGGCTGCACGGCCTATGCGACCGCCGTGGTTCGGGGCGAAGCGCCGCCGTCCGCATGCGCGGCGGGCGGCGCGGAGACCGCGCAGGGCATTGCAAAGATCCTCGGCGTGGACGTTTCTGTGCGCGAACGCCGCGTGGCTCACGTTTTCTGTTCCGGAGGCGACGTAACGGCGCGCCGCTTTCAATATACGGGCATCCAAACCTGCTTCGCCGCCTCGCGCACGGCAAACGGTCCTGTCGAATGTACGTTTGCCTGCCTCGGTTTTGGCGACTGCGTGAAGAGCTGCCCTTTTTCCGCCATTCATATTGAAAACGGCCACGCCTTTGTCGATCGGGACCGCTGCACCGGCTGCGGCAAATGCCGGACGGTCTGTCCGCGCAAAGTTATCGAGCTGATTCCGCCCACAGCCCCGATCTCCGTCAACTGCTCTTCGCGTGACCGGGGGGCTTTTGTGCGCAGCGTGTGCGAAGCGGGCTGCATTGGCTGCACATTGTGTGTAAAAGCCTGCACCCACGACGCGATTCACGTTGCGGATAACCTCGCACGCATTGACTATGACAAATGCATTGGCTGCGGCGACTGTCTGAAAGTCTGCCCGCGTGGTATTATCCGTGAAGAAGATATCCTGCTAACCGCCGGTCTGCATTCTTATGCGGAAACGGGCGTTTAACATACCGGAGGGATCCCTGTTTGTCAAACCGTAAACCTTCTTCATCCAGACCAACCTATTATCAGGTCCATACACGCAGAAAGAAGCGCGGCCGTGGGAAATTGGCAGCCGCGCTTATTGTTCTGCTTTTGCTCGCCGCCGCATACTTTTTCTTAAGCGAGTTTCTTATTTTTACGCCGGAGGGCATCCGTCTTGCTTTCGGCACGGACGTCCCCTCCGATGAAAGCGGCGCCTCGTCCGGTACGGTCTTTGCCAGCACGCTGCAGGACGGCGAGCCGCGCATCAGCATCGACGCCGGCGAACTGCCGCCGGAGGGCGCGGGACCCATTCGCGGCGCGCTTTTAGAGGTGGCGGGCCGCACGCAGGCGGATATTCTCTCATCCGCCGTCAATTTAAAAAACCTCGGCTATACGGCGGCAATCGTACCTGTAAAGCCGTCGTCTGCCGCGCGGATCAGTGCGGACGAGCTCTCCTGGGCAGCCGATGCCTGCGAGACGGCGAACCTGCGCTTTGTCGCCTACCTCTCCTGTTTCCGTGACGACGTAGCGTCGCGCGCAGATCCGGCGCTGGCCGTGTGCGACAGCGAAGGCGAACTGTTTATCGACTACGAATACAGCGCCTGGCTGAATCCCTATGAAGAGGCCGCGCGCGACGCCGTTTTGGAAAACTGCCGCTTTGCCGTGTCCGGCGGTGCGGACGAGCTGCTTCTCGATCATCTCTGCTTTCCCTATGAGGGGAATCTCTCCGTCATCGACTATGGCGACAGGGAGGAATCCCCGCACGACGTCATCGGCGCGTTTGCGCAGCTGCTGCGGGAGACGTTTTCCGTATATCTCGGCGCCGTCATCAGCGGAGATGACATGTTTGGCGAGGGCGCCAGCGAAGTAAAGGGTCAGGACGTCGCCGTTTTTACCGAGAGTTTTGACCGCGTCTGGGGATACGCGGCAGATGCGGCGCAGGCAGGCGCGCTTGCAGGCCGGCTTGGACTGCTTTCACAGGAGGCCGTGGACTGCTTTTGTGCAATCATCGGCGCCGATTACGTAAGCATTTCTCTTTTGGAAGAATAAAAAGGAGACCCTTATGCAAAACGCCGTACTTCAGATCTCACACTTTACAAAATGCTATAAAAAGGGCGTTCGCGCCGTCGACGACATGAGTCTCATGGTCCTGCCCGGCGACTGTTATGGTTTTATCGGCCCAAATGGCGCGGGAAAAACCACCACCCTGCGCGCGGTCGCCGGCGTCATGGATTTCGACGAAGGAGAAATCCGCATCACAGGACATGACATCCGCCGCGAGCCAATTGCCTGCAAGTCTGTCACGGCCTATATTCCGGATAACCCCGATATTTATCAGTTCCTGACCGGAATACAATATTTAAATTTCATCGCCGATATTTTTAACGTCTCCGATCGTTCGGAAAAGATTCTGCGTTATGCCAAGGCCTTTGACCTGCACGACCACTTAAACGAGCTGATCGGCTCGTATTCTCACGGGATGCGCCAAAAGCTCGTCATTATCTCGGCGCTGATCCATGCGCCGAAGCTGCTGATTCTGGATGAACCGTTCGTCGGACTGGATCCCATTGCGTCTCATACGCTGCGAGGGTTTATGGCGGATATCTGCGCCTCCGGCGGCGCGGTGTTTTTCTCCACGCACGTGCTTGAGGTGGCGCAGAAACTCTGCAATAAAATTGCGATCATCCGCGGCGGACGCCTCGCCGCCTCCGGCGATACGGACAAGGTCTGCGGTGCGCGCGATTTGGAAGACGTATTCTTAGAGCTGGAACGCGAAGCGCATACGGAAGCGTGAGCGGTTTCCCCTCTGCGGAAATCATTCCGCTTGACCTGACGAAAGGGCACATTCTTATGATGAAAACAGTCACTATTTATACCGACGGCGCGTGTTCCGGAAATCCCGGACCGGGCGGCTGGGCGGCAATACTCGCCTATGGCGAGCGCCGGCGCGAAATCTCCGGCGGCGAGCGCGCCACGACCAACAACCGCATGGAATTGACCGCCGTCATTCGCGCGCTGGAGCTTTTAAAAGAGCCGTGCATCGTGGAGCTCTACTCGGACTCCAAATATGTAATCGACTCCCTGTCAAAAGGCTGGGCGAAGGGTTGGCGCGCCCGCGGTTGGCGCAAGGCGGATAAGACGCCGGCGCTGAACCCGGATCTTTTTGCCGTCCTGCTCGAGCTTGCCGGCCGGCACGAACTCCATTACCACTGGGTAAAGGGACATGCGGAAAACGCGGATAATAACCGCTGCGACGAACTGGCTAGACGCGAAATTGAAAAATTCAAATAAAAAAAGAGAGGACCATGGTCCTCTCTTTTTAAATATCGCCGCACCGGCGCACAGCGAAGCGCCTCATAACCGCGTCCGCCCGGGTCCATTCAAATACCGAACAGGCGCCGGACATTCCCGCTCAGCATCCTGCGGTTTTCCTCTTCGCTGAATCCCAGCGAGAAGAAATACGCCAGCTCCTTCTCCGGCGACCACATGGGATAGTCCGTGCCGAACAGTACGCGGTCCGTACCGTAACGCAGGATCAGCTCACGTACCACCTGAGGCTTTAAGTAAGGAAATGTCGAAGAGCAGTCCACATAGAGATTCGGGAACCCGGAGAGCCGGCGGCTCGCCTCATCCCATATCGACCAACCGCCCATATGCGCCCCGATGATAATCAGACCCTGATAAATCTTCAAAATCGGAACCAGCCGGTTTGGATTGGAAAAGTCATAGCGGTAATCGCCCGTATGCATTAAAATGGGCAGCCGGCCCTCGCAGAGTTCGTAAATCTTCAGGCAGCGGTAGTCGTCGATTTTAAATTTCTGAATGTCCGGGTGCAGCTTCACGCCGCGCAGCCCCAAAGATACCAGATGCGCCACATCGCCTGCAATATCCGGACTGTCGGGGTGCAGCGTGCCGAGGCCTGTCAGACGGCCGCCGCTTTTTTCCACTTCCGCCGCAATGAATTCATTGATGCTCTTCACCTGGCGCGGCGTAGTTGCGACCGACTGCACAATAAAGTGATCAATTCCGGCAGATCCGCCCTGGCGGATCAGATCCGGAACCGTACCCAGGCAGGCGGAGCGCTCCCCATAAAAGGTGTCCGTTCCGGCAACGGCGCGCGCAGCAATTTTTTCCGGATAAATGTGGCAATGCGCATCATAAACAAGCAATCCATTTTTCATAGTCAAGATGTCCTTATGCTAAACTCAAATTTCGTGCGGCCGTGCGCACGGCCATGTCAACGGCCCGCCTCCCACGCCGTGCGGTAAAGCCTGGCGCAGTCCGCCGCAGTTACGGCCTTATAACAGTTTGCCGGGCTTCCGCTCGCTATGGCGTCGGACGCCATCTTATCAATTGCAGCGAAAAATGCCGCCTCCTCGATGCCACACCTGGCCAGCGCCGGCACACCGCAGACGCGGCAGACGTCCGCAAGCGCATCCAGCAGCGCATTCGACGCCACTGCGTCCGACGCATCCGCCGAACAGCCTGCGGCACGGGACAGCGCCGCAAAACGGGAGAGCGCGCCACCTGCCACATCGCGCAGGCAGACGGGGAGCAGCATCGCATTGGAAAGCCCATGCGGCACATGAAAGAGCGCGCCAATGGGGCGGCTCATGCCGTGCACAATCGTAACGCTTGCATTGTTGATGCAAATTCCGGCCTCCAGCGCCGCAAGCGACATCTCGCGCCGCGCGTTTTTATCTGAAGGATCCCGGTATGCCACGGGCAAAGCCGTCAGAATCCGCCGTACGGCGGAAACCGCCAGGGTATCGGTCAGGGGTGTGGCCCGTCGCGACGTATAGGCCTCTACGGCATGCGTCAGCGCGTCAAGGCCCGTCGCAGCGGTGAGGCCGGGCGGCATCGTCGCGCTGGCGCGTTCATCCACCACCGCCAGAGCCGGAAGCAGCGCGCCGCCCTTTAAAAGCATCTTCGTATCCGTGTCTTCGTCCGTAATGATGGTAAAGCGCGTCGCCTCGCTGCCCGTGCCCGCAGTCGTCGGAATTGCGGCAACGGGAGGCGCAGGGTTCTCCATCTCACGGCCCTGGTAGTCTGAGAGGGGGCCAGGATTTACAAGCGTCGCAGCGATCGCCTTTGCCGCATCCAGCGGACTCCCGCCGCCAATCCCGATCAAATAGTCGCATCCCTCCCGGCGGTAAATAGCGGCGCCCGCCTCAATCATGCGGACGGTCGGCTCGCCCGTAATCTCGCTGTAGACGGCATGGGAAATGCCGTTTTCTTGCAAAAGCGATGCAAACTCCGCAAAAAACGGCGTTTTCACCGTATGAGGGCCGGACACAACCAGCGGCCGCGCGCCCAGTTCCTTCAAAAACGGCGCCGCTTCAGAAAGCGCCTGTTCGCCGGTAACGATCCTGGCCGGTACAGAAAAAACTGACATAGAAAATCTCCATTTTTACAATTTCAAAGGACGGCGCGTTCCAAAAGCGCTACTGCGTGCGCCGCAATCCCCTCGCCACGTCCGGAGAAGCCTAACCCCTCCTCCGTCGTAGCCTTTACGTTTACACACGCGGGCGCAATTTCCAGGACGGCGGCCAGATTCTGCCGCATCTGCCCGACAAACGGCGCAAGCCGCGGGCGCTGCGCAATGACCGTCGCATCCACATTTCCGGCGCGCCAGCCGGCGTCAGCGAGAAGCCGCCGCACCTGATCCAGCAGGAGCAGGCTCGAAATTCCACGGTACCGCTCATCCGTATCCGGGAAATGGCGGCCAATGTCGCCAAGCCCCGCCGCTCCCAAAAGCGCGTCCATCACGGCATGCGTCAAAACATCCGCGTCGCTGTGGCCGGAAAGCCCCAGCGCATACGGTACCTGCACGCCGCCCAACACAAGCGCCCGGCCCTCTGCCAGGCGGTGCACGTCATAGCCGTGCCCAATCCGCAGGTTAGACATCGCGTGCCTCCAGAATTGCTTCCGCCAGGATCAAGTCGTCCGGCGTCGTAATCTTGATATTGGTATTCTCTCCCTCGCAGGTATAGATATGCTTACCAATGGCCTCGACCGCGGCGCAGTCGTCCGTGTAGTCGACGCCGTCCTGCTCGGCCCTGGCATAGGCAGCCTTTAAAATTGCCGCGTCAAAAACCTGCGGCGTCTGCGCCGCGCGAAGAAGCGAACGCGTGGGCGTATGGTCGATATACCCCGCAGACGACATCATCTTGATCGTATCCTTAACCGGCACCACAACCACCGCCGCGCCCGTTTTTGCAGCGAGCGCGATCACGCGTCCGATCATTTCCGGGCTGCCCAAAGGACGCGCACCGTCATGCACCGCGATCAACTGCGTCTCCTTCGAGCACTCCGCCGCGCCGCGCGCCACCGACGCGCCGCGCGAATCGCCGCCTGTCACCACACGCGTCAGCTTCGTGATTCCATACTCCGAAGCCAGGTTTGCCACGTGCGGAATTTCCTCCGGCTTTGTCGCCACGACAATTTCATCCACATATTCGCACGCTTCCAGATTCATCAGCGTATGCGCAAGGACCGGGATCCCGCGCAGGGTTGAAAACTGCTTGTTGCAGCCCGCCATACGGGTTGAATTCCCGGCGGCCGGTACGACCGCACTGCAAAAAGGACGCGGTTTCGCGTCCTGCTCTCTCATCTTGTCCATCATTTTTGCAACCAACTTTTTTACATTCATAAAAAGCCTCCGCGAAAAACACAACGGGCGTACGCCGGCCATCCCCGCCGGACAAAGCCCTCTTTCGCATACTTATGCCGAAAGGCGCCGCTTTAGTCCCCGGCCCTCCCAAAGCGGCAATCAAAGGCCTTCCACCAGGGCGCGCTCCAGCACTTCATAACTCTTGTTCGTCGCCAGGACCAGTTCCGACAGCAGGATCTGTTTTGCCGTATTGAGCATTTTTCGCTCGCCCGTGGAAAGGCCGTGCTCAGACTCGCGCACCATCAGGCTCTTCACCACGCGGGAAACCTCGTCAAGCTTTCCGCTTTTCAGCCGCAGCATGTTTTCCCGATAGCGGCGGTTCCAGTTCTGCACGGGGTCAACTTCCAGCTTCGCAAAAGCCGCCAGCACCGCATAGGCCTCATCCTCCGCGATCACCGGCCGGATCCCGATTGCATCGGAGCTGTCGACAGGGACCAGAACGCGGACATTTCCCGTCGGAATCTGAAGGACGTAGTACTTGCGCGTCTCGCCCGCGACTTTTTGCTCGACAATTTCTTCAATCCTGCCGGCGCCATGCATCGGATGAACAATCACATCCCCCGGCAAATACACAAGCACCCCTCCCTTTTAGAATGTTTCCAGTATCATTATACACCTAAAAAGGCGGATATACAATATTTTTAGCAGAATGTTTAAATTTTACGCACAAATTTGGCGCCTGTCCAGTCAATTCTATCCAGCGTTTCCGCGAAACACGGATTCTGTAAAAATCCGTCGGACCCACTGTCCGCCATCATGGGATGGCGGCTTTCATAGCGCGTTCCGCGCGTGATATACGCGCCGTAACCGCGCGCGTCCGCGCCCCATAAAAACCACACGGCGCCGGCGCCACGCAGCTCGTCAAGATAGGCCACAAGTTCCCGCGCAAAAGGCGCCCACAGCTTTTTGTGTGAAAGCGGCGCGCCCTGGCGGCAGGTGAGGTACGCGTTCAAAAACAAAACGCCCTGCGCCTCCAGCGCGTCCCACAGCCGGTCCGGCGGCAGAATGGGAAAGCGTCCGTCCGCAATGCGCGCCTGCACCTCGCGCCAGGGAAGCAGTTCGCCCGTCACGGCCCGGCAGATCGCGCGCACCAGATTGCGAAGCGAAGACTGCCGGATTGTCCCCTGCCAAGAGGAGAGCCCCGCAACCTCAAAGCTCCGGCCCGTCGCGGCGCCCGGCTGCGGATAAGGGTCCTGCCCCAGCACCACCACACGCACGCGGGAGAGCTCGCCCTGCGCAAAGCGGAAAATCAGGCGCTCCGGAGGGTTATACGGCGCCTGCCCGGCGGCGGCAAGGATCTCCGACAGCCTCTCCCGCCACGGTGTGAAAAACGGCTGCCAGGAGGGATGAATCATCTCAAAATATTCCATTTATACTCCGTCAAACATGTATGAATTTTGAATAAAATACGACCTGCGCTTATGTCAACAAAGTTTTCCCCTCGGAAAAGTGCGGCGAACAACGCAATCCACAGGGTTTATCCCTACTTATCCACATTATCCACAGGTTTTTCCACAGGATAGCGCCATGCATGGCCTGAATAATCCACAGGATTATGTCAAGCGCGGCGGCGGTCCAGCGTGCGATACTGCACGGCCTCGGCAATGTGCCGCCTCCCGATCACGTCCGCGCCATCAAGGTCTGCGATGGTGCGCGCCACACGCAGAATCCGGTCATGCGAGCGCGCGGTCAGCCCCAAACGCGCAAAGCTGCGCCGCATAAATTCCTGCGCCTCGACGTCCGCGCGGCAGACTTCCCCCATTCGGGCAGGCGGAACGTAAGCATTACAGGTCACATCCGATCCCGCATATCTTGTACGCTGTATCTCCCGCGCCGCCTCAACGCGCGCGCGGACCGCAGCGGAGGATTCCGCCGGCATGCGGCGCGCAAGGTCCTCATACTTCACCGCCGGCACCTCGATATGGATATCGATGCGGTCCAAAAGCGGTCCGGAAAGCCGGGCAAGGTAGTTATCCCGCGACTTCTGTGTGCAGGTGCAGCGCCCGGACGGGTCGCCGTACCAGCCACAGCGGCAGGGGTTCATCGCGCACACGAGCATGAACCGGCTCGGATACGTCAGCGTCCCGGCGACGCGCGAAATCGTGACGTAACCGGTTTCCAGCGGCTGGCGCAGCGCCTCCAGCGCGTCCGTATAAAACTGCGGCAGTTCGTCCAAAAACAGCACCCCGCAATGCGCCAGGGAAATCTCGCCCGGGCGCGGACGCGAACCGCCTCCCGTCAGTCCGGCGGCGGATACCGTATGGTGCGGCGCACGAAAAGGACGCTCTGTCAATAGGGGATGTTCGGCGGAGGTGAGTCCCGCAACGGAGTGGATTTTGGTGGCCTCCAGCGCTTCTTCCCGCGTCATGGACGGCAAAATGGAGGGCAGACGTTCGGTCAGCATACTTTTTCCCGCACCCGGCGGACCGATCAGCAGGATATTGTGCCCGCCCGCCGCCGCAACTTCCAGTGCGCGTTTGGCCTGTTCCTGCCCCATCACATCCGCATAGTCCGGTCCCGCCGCGTGGGAAGGTTCCGGTTCCCACGGCGCGATGGGCGCAAGCGTTTCCCGTCCCGTCAAATGCGCCAAAAGCGCGTCCAGCGTCTTAATGGGATAGACGTCCAACCCGCGCGCAAGGGACGCCTCCCGGGCATTTGCAGCCGGACAGTAAAACGAACGTATTCCCAAGTCACGCGCCGCAGTCGCCATAGGCAGCACGCCCGCCGCTGGGCGCAGTTCGCCATATAGGGACAGCTCGCCCAAAAATACGGCGTCCTCCGGCAGCGTATCGAGCGTTCCCTGCGCCAGGAGGATGGAAAGAAGGATCGGCAGATCGTAAAGAGATCCGGTTTTGCGCGTACCGGCCGGCGCAAGGTTCACCGTGATGCGCCGTGCGGGAAAGGCAAGGCCGCTGTTTTTCATGGCCGCGCGCACGCGTTCGCGGCTCTCGCGTACGGCGGCATCCGGAAGACCCACCACGTCAAACGACGGCAGGCCGCCTGCAATGTCACACTCCACGGTGACCTCATACCCCTCGATCCCATTCAGCGCCAGGGAACGAATCCGTTCTGGCATAGCGCCGCCTCCTTTTTAAATAAAATACCGGTTGCGCAGACACGTAAAAACCGCACGACTCCGGATTGCCGTGCAGGGTTCTAAAATAGAGGAAATATCCAAAAGGCCGCGTCAGCAAATTGCCAACACGGCCTTTGATTCCTTGACCGGGTCCGTCCCGTTACAGGGCGGCAGCCGTGCCTGTGAGAGCCAGATGTTTACCGGCACAGTACCGTTCCACGCATGTATCAGCATATGCGCCGGCACGCGGTATCTCCCCACACGCTTTCGAAAAAAGCGGGCAGAATCATCCAGCACATTCCAATTTCATCTATAATATACGATGTTTTTACCCTTTTGTCAACGCTTCCATGACATTTTTCGACATACTGCGAAGGCCGCAGACAGGAAAACGCCGCGCCGGTATGTACCGGCACGGCTTCCTCTTTCTTCCCAAATCACAGCCTGTCCCACACGGTTACAGAGCGGTTATCGTTCCCGTATTGTCATTAAAGTAAAAATAGGCGTTTACCGACGTACTGGCGGCAAACACATTATAAGTATAAATATCAAAATCCTGCGTCACGATCAGGGTGCGGCCGCCATCGGCATACCCGGTGACTCGTCCATCGCCATCTTTAACATAATAAAGATAGCTGCTGCTTGATGCAACTGCATTAAATGCCATCGACCTGATATAATAGGTTCCATCCGGCCAGGCACTGACATCAAACGTTCCAAATATTGTGATGGAAACCGTCGTGCTGCCGTGTACTTGCGTTGTGGAATAGGGTACAGTGGTAGTACCGGCACCTCTTATTGCACCTGTTGGTGCCGCACCACCCACGCGCACCGGGGGCGCCAACAAAATTCCGCAGAATTCCGCCAGCATCTGTGCAAACTCTTCTTCGCTGTAAAAGGACTCAATCTCGTCAAAGGGCAAGACGGAAATTTCAAGGCCATATTCCTCGTTCGCAGCCGCTACCATCTCTTCATATTTTGCGTAGAGCGCCTGCTTCTCTTCGAGGGTTAAATCCTGATTATCCGTGGCAAACGCCGGCACGGCGAGCGCAAAGAGCAATGCAAGCGTCAAAACCATGCTAAGTACTTTTTTCATACGAGTAAACTCCTTTCTGCACAACCGGCTTTCTGTGTATAAAAGTGTTCCTTACGTAAATCAGGGCTATGCACCGAATTCCGCCAGCTCTGCGTGACTGCTCCAGACGGAAAGTTGGAAAAACAACTGCTTGTCCGGCGCAACCAGATTTACATGGCCTACATAAAACATTGGAATCTCCTCCCTTTCCTTTAATTATATTCCTACTATATGATACTTTTACTTTTTTGTCAAGATAGTTGTTGCATTTTGTAGCGAATTTCTAAAGGTTTAAAGGGAGAAATATGCATTCTGCATAAAAAACTGCCCGGCGCAAAACGCAGCAGCGTTTTTACCGGGCAGTATGACAGATGACTTTAAAGATGCGCCGCGCAGTCCAGTACAAGCGCCAGCGCCTGACGCGCGGTTTCCTCGCGGATTTCGTCGCGGTTTCCCGAAAGGTGCAGCTCACGCGCGAGGTACCGTCCGCCGGGCAGCGCCACGGCGACATAGACGAGGCCTACGGGCTTTTTCGTATCGTCCGACGCGGGGCCGGCAATGCCGGTGGTGCCGACGCCGATCTCCGTGCCCATAAGCGCGCGCACGCCGCGCGCCATATAAAGCGCCACGGGGCGGCTCACCGCGCCATAACGGTCCAGGTCGCGCTGCGGCACGCCGAGCACGCCGTGCTTCACTTCATTTGCATAGGCGCACACGCCGCCGCGCAGGACGGCGGAGGCTCCCGGCACGTCCGTAATCAGTTTTGTCAAAAGTCCGCCGGTGCACGACTCCGCAAACGCAATGGTCGCGCCGCATCCGGCAAGCGTTTCTACCACTCTTCCAGCTTCTATCATCATTCACCTGACACTTTCCATGGCCGTCGTCTGGCTGCCGCGTTCCACGCCGTCCGCACGGATCACCATGCGTTCGGCGCCTCTGACACAGGCCTCGACCAACTCCACGACATTTAATTTCTGCTCCGCTTTTTCAAGCTGTCCGATCTGCGGCTTCAACGCCGGGTGACGCGGCGTGAACACCGTGCAGCAGTCCTCATAGGGAAGGATGGACGTTTCAAACGTGCCGATGCGGCGCGCATACGCGATGATATCAGATTTATCCAGACCGATCAGCGGACGGAAGATGGGCATAACCGCCAGGTCGTCCGTCGCGACGAGGGCGGGGAGCGTCTGGCTTGCAACCTGGCCGAGGCTCTCGCCCGTAATGAGCGCAGACGAATGAACCGTCTGCGCAATGCGCTGCGCCACGCGCACCATGAACCGCCGCATGATAACGGTAAACAGTTCCTCGGGACAGTTGTCGCGGATCTCCTCCTGGATATCGGTAAACGGCGCGATATGCAGCGTAATGGGTCCGGCCCATCCGGCCACAATGCCGAGAAGCTTCAGCACCTTTTCCTTCGCTTCATCAGAGGTGTAGGGATAACTGAAGAAATGCACGGCGTGGAGCTCAATTCCGCGGCGCGCCATCAGCCAGCCCGCGACAGGGCTGTCGATCCCACCGGAGATCATAAGCGTCGCGCGCCCATTGATGCCGCGCGGCAGGCCGCCCGCACCCGGAACGGCGTCCGCGTGGACGTAGGCTGCTGTTTCACGGATCTCCACATGTACGGTGAGTTCCGGCGCGCGCATCTCAGCGCGGAGGTTTGCAAAGGCGTCGTTTAAGAGGCCCCCCACCTCCTGCGCAAGCTGAATAGAGGTCAGTGGGAACTTTTTATCGCTGCGTTTTGCCTCAACTTTAAAGGTATGCACGGCGCAAAGGCGGCTTTTCAAGTACGTACCGGCGGTGGCGGCAATGGCCTCCACCGACTTCTCACACACCGCTGCCCGGCACAGCGCCACAATGCCGAACACACGCCCGCAGATTTCCTCCGCACGCGCAATGTCAAACGCTGCATCCTGCGGCACGATATAAATGGTGGACTGGCGCGATTCCACGCCGCACGCACCGCAGGGCGCGAGGCGGGCGGCAAGTTCGTTTTTCAGCCTGTCCTCAAATTTCTGGCGGTTCAGCCCCTTGAGCACCAGCTCGCCGAGCTTACAGAGTATCACTTCCTGCATGGCTTCTTCTCCTTTATCCGGGGCGCACGAAAAAGCCCCGGCGCTTACTTTCTGTGAAAACGCGCATATGCGGCGGCAAGGCCGGAAATCAGCGCGTCAATATCCGCCTCCGTGTTCATCTCGGAAAAGCTGACGCGGAGCGTACAGTCGATTACGTCCGTGGGCAGGCCGCAGGCAGAGAGCACATGGCTGCGCTTGCCCTTCGCGCAGGCGGAGCCCGCCGAGACGTAGACATCCTGATCGCTTAAAATCCGCAGCACAACCTCGCTGCGGCACCCGGGCAGGCAGAGCGATGCGATATGCGGCACGCCCTCTGCAAAATTGATGCGCGCAGCGGGCACATCCTGAGCAAGTTTTTCGTCAAAATACCGCCGCAGCGCAAGGATACGCCGCGCATTTTCCGCAAAGCGGGTGAGTCCCAAGTGCGCCGCCATACCAAATCCGGCGATCGACGGCATATTTTCCGTACCGGAGCGGAGTTTTCCCTCCTGTCCGCCGCCGAGCAGGATCGGGACGGCGCGAAATCCCTGCCGGACATAGAGCGCGCCGGCGCCCTTCGGCGCATGAATTTTATGCGCGCTGACGGTCAGCATATCCACGCCCAGCGCGTGGACGTTAATGGGCACCTTGAAAAGTCCCTGCACCGCGTCGCAGTGGAACACGGCGTGGCTGCCGCGCCGTGCCAGCACTTCGCGCAGGGCGGCAATGGGGTTGACTGCGCCCGTCTCGTTATTGACCAGCATAATAGACACCAGCGCCGTATCGTCGCGCAGGGCTGTTTCAAGCGCCTCGGGCGTGACGGCGCCGTTTTTTTCCGGCTTTAAAAACGTGACTTCACAGCCCTGCGCCTGGAATGCGCGAACAGGTTCGAGCACCGCGGGATGCTCTGTGGCGGTTGTGACAATATGCCGTCCGACCCGGCGCGCGGCAAACATGCCGGACTGGACAGCCTGATTATTGGCCTCCGTGCCGCCGGATGTAAAGACGATTTCCCCGTCCGCCGCGCCGACGGCGGCCGCGACGGCGTGACGGGCGCGGGCGAGTTCCTCGGCCGCCTCCCGCCCCATTTTGTGCAGGCTCGACGGATTGCCGTAGAGCTTATTCATCGCGTGCGCCGCGCGTAAGGACGCCTCCGGATAGACGCGCGTCGTCGCGGCGTTATCAAAATAATGCATGGCAGAAACCTCGTCGTGTTGTTATGACCCGGTTACACGAGTCCTGATAGTATAGTATACCACAAAACCGGCGCGTGAGCAAAATATTGTGTACGTGCCGCGTGAAACGAAAACGTTCCGCCGGCATAAAAAAGGCCCCGCCCAATCCGGCGGGACCTCTTATGTTCACAAAGTACGCTTTCAATGCAGGATCGTAATTTTCCCGATAATCGGAAGCTCCTTTGCTTCGCCCTTGGCGGCATTGACAATGCCAAGCACAATATAGACGAGAAATACCAGGTAAGCAAGGCTTAACACAACGGAAAAAATGGAGCCAAGCCCCCACCAGATGGCATAAAACACCCGGTTTAAGATATGTTCCAGCACGCCGTACGCGGCCAACGTAATCAGCAGCACCAGCCCCTGATTGGCGTGAAACCGTGCAAAGCGCGAATCCTTCGCCGCAAAAATCGGCACAAGCACCAGGATCCCCAGATAGGAGAGGATGGCCATGGCCTTATTCTGCTCAATGTCCTCCGGCGTAAATTGCTGCGTATGATCCTCCGCCGTACTTTTAAACTTTTCAAAGGCGGCCTCGACCTGCTCACGTGCGCTGCCGTTCGGACGCTGCTGATGGACCTGATCCTGGGCGCCGGACGGCGCATTGACCGGCGTTCCGCACATCGGGCAGAAATTTGCGCCGGACTCCAGCTGCGCGCCGCATTGAGAGCAAAATGCCATACCGCGATTCCTCCTTTTTTCCCTCCATCAAAAGAGAGGTTCTTCTTTTTTAATATATCACATTTATCCGGCGAAGTCTATGAACTATTCGTATTTTACAAAAAATCTTAAACAAACTTTAAACACTCAGCAATCTGTCCGTTACGGCACATCAAAAAACGGCGGGGTTCTGCGTCCCGCCGTTTTTTGCGCGCCGTCAGGCAAGCGGCGGAATTTCCGGCGCGGCAAAATGCCCCGCGCGGTCGGACAGCACGCGGTAGCCATCGCGCAAAACGTGGTCTGTACCGCTGTCCAGCGGCGCGGCAATCCAGGAGGGAGGAACCAGCCCAAATTCAATTTCCCGCCCGTCTTCATACCATACCCGGAGGGAAGTACATGCGCCATACTCCTCCACCTGGCTTTTTACGGCGCTGCCGAAACGCGCCGTCCACGATCGATCGCGGAGCATGCCGGCCTTATCAGCCGTCAGAATCACCAGATCGACGTCGCTTCCGGCGTGGTTTGTCCCGCGCGCATAAGAGCCCACCAGGATTACGCTTTCAATCTGCGGCGTCTCCGCCGCCCAGTCCCGAATGGCTGAAAAAAACGTCTCCATTCCGCAAAAGCCTCCTTTTTCAAACAGGCCGTCCTGCGCTTAGGACGGCCTGTTTTCTGTTCTTACCTGACGTACACAACAAAGTCTTCTTTTCTCGGCGCGGCGGCAGGATGTTCACAGTCCGGATAACCGAGCGCGCAGGAACCGACGCCGACGAGCTCCTTTTCAACGCCCCACTTCTTTAAAAGCGCCTTGCCCTCCTCGCTTTCAAACATTTGACGCGTGCGATGGATCCAAATGGATCCCAGGCCCAGCGCATAGGCGGCATTGTACATATTGCCGAGACCCAGGCAGGCGTCCTCAAAAGGCGTGGCCTTGCCCTGTTCCGCAAAAGCAAGAATTACGGTTGGTGCGCCGTAATAGGGATCCGTACCGCTTTTACCCATCACGGCGGCGTTCATCTCCGCAATCTTTTTCCGTGCTTCCGGCTCCTGCACAACAATATAAAACGCCCCCTGCTGGTTTCCGCCGCTGGGCGCATACTCGCCGGCCTTTAACACAGCTTCCAATTCACTGTCCTTAATCTGCTCGCTCTTAAACTTACGGATGCTGCGCCGTCCCAGTAACATTTCCATTGCTTCCATCACAAAACCCTCCCATTTTTTTGATTTCTACATTCATTTTACCACAGGAAGCAAAAAAACGCAATCGGAACCCGGCGGAAAACCCGTCTTTCATACACACAAAAACCCCCGGACGAACGGCTTCATCCGGGGGTCTTTCCATTATGAATTTTTATGCATGCCGTCAGATCCGCACGGCACGAAGGCCCGAAAAGAGCTTTAAAATATCCCGCCGCTGGGCCATACGCGTACCCTCGACTGTTACGCTGGCGCTGGCCGCCGCAACGGCATAACAGGCCGTGGTCTCAAAATACATGCGGTTGAGCCGCGAATGAAGAATTCCCGCCGTCATGACGTCGCCCGCGCCGACCGGCCCGCGAACCGGCACCTTCGGCGCCTGTACAAAGCAGGACTGCGCGCTGTTCATAAAAATCGCGCCTTCCGCGCCCATGGACACCACCACATTCTGCGCGCCCAGGCCAATGAGTTCCCGCGCTCCGCGGCAAATATCCTCATGCGAAGTAAATCTTTCGCCAAGCGTCGCCTCCAGCTCCTGCACGTTCGGCTTCACGAATACGGGCTTTGCCTTCAGTCCCTCGAGCAGCAGTTTGCCGCTCGTGTCCAGGAAAAGCTCACAGCCGCGCGTGCTGATGATCTGGCAGATCTGCCCGTATTGTTCCACCGGGAGGTTTGGCGGGGTGGAACCACAGAGCACAATACTGTTATCTCGCCGCACATACTGTGTCATCCGTTCCTTCAGGCGGTTGAAATCCGACTCGTGAATCTCAAACCCGGACTCGTTGATGTCCGTATGAACGCCGTTGTGGTCCACGATCTTAATATTGATACGCGTTTCCCCGGGCACGTCCACAAAGTCACAGGGAATCGCCAGAGAAGTCAGATAGTCCTTAATAAACCTGCCGTTTTTTCCGGCAATGAACCCACACGTCATGGAGTCCGTCCCCATGACCTTCAAGGCGCGGCAAACATTGACGCCGCTGCCTCCGGCGTCGATTATCGTAGTAGCGACGTGATTGACCTTTCCCGGCTCGAAATCGGGAACGAGCAGCGTTCTGTCTATGGCTGGGTTCATGGTAAAGGTTACTATCATTTCATACACTCCGGATCTTCATAGTCGTTCGGTATTTCACCGCGTAGAAAAAGCGCCCTTTGTGTCGCTGTATTTTATACAAAAGGCACACATATTTATGATATCATTTTCAGGTA
>URVL01000014.1 GCA_900551265.1 uncultured Eubacteriales bacterium
CCCCGCGGCAGCGGCGCCGTCGGCCCCCACAGCAGCTAAACCGGAAGGAGGCAAAGACTAATGCTTCTGCCTAAGAGAGTGAAATACCGCAGAGTGCACCGTGGCCGCTTGAAAGGCACGGCCCATAAGGGTACGAAGGTCACTTACGGTGATTATGGTATCCAGGCCCTTGAACCCGCGTGGATCACTTCCAATCAGATTGAAGCGGCCCGTATCGCCATGACGCGTTATATTCGCCGTGGCGGCCAGGTCTGGATCAAGATTTTCCCTGATAAGCCTGTTACGAAGAAGCCTGCCGAGACTCGCATGGGCTCCGGTAAGGGCTCCCCTGAGTATTGGGTAGCAGTGGTCAAGCCCGGCAGAGTCTTGTTTGAGATTGCGGGCGTTCCTGAAGAAACTGCGCGTGAAGCTATGCGTCTGGCCGGCTATAAGCTGCCGATTAAGACCAAGTTTGTCAAGCGCGAGGATGTCGCAGAGAGCGACGTTGAGGACGGCGGTGAAGAGAATGAAGGCTAATGAGATTCGCGAGATGAGTGTCGAAGAGTTGAATGTGAAATTGAACGATCTGAAAAAAGATCTCTTCAATCTTCGCTTCCAGAATGCGACCAATCAGCTTGAGAACCCAAAAAGGATCACTGAGGTCCGTCGCGACATCGCACGAGTAAAAACTGTCATCACCGAAAAGACGGCCGGTTAAGGAGGGTACTGAGTAATGAGTGACAGAGCTTTCCGCAAAACGATGGTTGGCCGCGTAATTTCCGACAAAATGGATAAAACCATTGTGGTTGCGGTCGAGGACAGAATTGCGCATCCCCTTTATAAAAAGATTATCAAATATACCTATAAGCTCAAAGCGCATGATGAGAAAAACGAATGCGGCGTGGGCGATAAGGTTTTGGTTATGGAGACCCGCCCGCTTTCCAAGGATAAGAGATGGCGCCTGGTCGAGATAATTGAGAAGGCACGATAAGAGGAGGCAGGCTTAATGGTTCAGCAGGAATCTAAATTAAGAGTGGCCGACAACACCGGAGCAAAGGAGCTGAAGTGCATCCGAGTGCTCGGCGGTTCGGTCAGAAAGTACGGCAATATCGGCGATGTGATTGTGGCCTCCGTGAGAAAAGCAGCCCCCGGCGGCGTGGTTAAAAAAGGCGATGTGGTGAAGGCCGTAATCGTTCGCTCCGCGCAGGGTGTGCGCCGCGCCGATGGCAGTTACGTCAAGTTTGACGACAATGCAGCCGTGATTATCCGTGATGATAAGAACCCGAGAGGCACCCGTATCTTTGGGCCGGTCGCCCGCGAGCTCCGCGACAAGGATTATATGAAGATTCTGTCTCTCGCCCCCGAAGTACTGTAAGGAGGGGACTGAAAGAATGAACGCTTTGAAAATTAAGAAAGGCGATACTGTGCAGGTAATCACCGGCAAGGATCGCGGCCGCACCGGTAAGGTTCTGCGTACTGTTCCGGCTGATGGCAAAGTTGTTATCGAGGGCATTAATATTGCCACAAAGCATGTAAAACCCCGTAACGCGCAGCAGCAGGGCGGCATTGTCAAGCAGGAGCTGCCGCTTGCGGCCTGCAAGGTTATGGTTGTTTGTCCGAAGTGCCATAAGCCCACGCGTATTAAGACGGAAATCGCCGATGGCAAGAAAAACCGCGTTTGCAAGCATTGCGGCGGCGAGCTTTAAGGAGGGTCATAGATGGCACGTTTGAAAGATAAATATACGGCCGAGGTCGCTCCGGCGCTTATGAAGCAGTTTTCCTATAAGAGCCCGATGCAGATCCCGCGCCTTGACAAGATTGTTGTAAATGTCGGCTGCGGCGAAGCCCGTGATAATGCGAAGGTGATTGACGCGGTTGTCAATGATATTTCGACCATCACCGGACAGAAGCCTGTCGTTACCCATGCGCGCAAGTCTGTTGCAAACTTTAAACTCCGTGAGGGTATGCCGGTTGGCGTGAAAGTTACGTTGCGCGCCGATCGTATGTGGGAGTTTTTGGACCGCCTTTTTAATATTGCGCTTCCGCGTGTCCGTGACTTCCGCGGTATCAGCCCCAATGCTTTCGACGGTCGCGGTAACTATGCCCTGGGCCTGAAAGAACAGCTGATTTTCCCGGAAATCGAGTACGATAAGATCGATAAAATTCGCGGTATGGATATCATTATGGTAACTACCGCGCAGACAGACGAAGAGGCAAAGGCACTCCTTGAGATGCTTGGCGCACCCTTCGCAAGAGAAGAGTAAGGGAGGCAGAGAACCGTGGCAAAGAAATCAATGATTTTAAAGCAGCAGAGAACGCCGAAGTTCTCCACCCGCGGGTATAACCGCTGCAAGCTCTGCGGAAGACCGCATGCCTACCTTCGTGACTATGGCATTTGCCGCATCTGCTTCCGTGAGCTTGCTTACAAGGGACAGATTCCCGGCGTGAAAAAAGCAAGCTGGTAAGGAGGATAAGATATGCATATTACAGATCCTATCGCCGACATGCTGACCCGCCTGCGCAATGCAAGCGCTGCAAGACATGAATCGGTTGACGTACCGGCCTCTAAGATGAAAAAGGCAATCGCCGAGATCCTCCTTGAGGAAGGTTATATTAAAAACTTTCAGGTAGTGGAGGATGGCGGGCAGGGCGTCATTAAAATTGCCCTGAAATATACTGCAACCGGCGAGAAGGCCATTACCGGCATCCGCAGAGTTTCAAAGCCTGGCCTCCGCGTTTATGCGCCGGCTGATGAGCTTCCGCAGGTTCTGCGCGGCCTCGGCGTTGCGGTGATCTCCACCTCCCGTGGTGTTATGACAGATAAACAGGCGAGAGCCGCCCACATTGGCGGCGAAGTCCTCGCATTTGTCTGGTAAGGAGGAGCAATATGTCGAGAATCGGAAGAATGCCCATTGACGTGCCGGCAGATGTGCAGGTTACGCTGCAGGGCAAGAATATTACTGTGAAAGGTCCGAAGGGCGTGCTTACTTCTAGTATCCATCCGGTAATTTCCGTTGAGCAGGAGGGCAATGTTCTTCATGTTACCCGTCCTAACGATGCCCAGGAGACCAGATCCCTTCATGGTTTGACCCGCGCGCTCGTTGCAAATATGGTCAACGGCGTTCACACTGGCTTTTCCAAAGAGCTTGAGGTCAACGGCGTCGGCTATAGAGCGCAGAAGCAGGGTAAGCAGCTTATTATGAACCTGGGATATTCTCATCAGGTTATCATGGAAGAAATCCCTGGTATTACGATTGACGTTCCGGCGCCGAACCGTATTGTGATCAGCGGACCGGATAAGCAGCTTGTTGGTCAGTTCGCGGCAAATGTCCGTGAGAAGAGACCGCCGGAACCCTATAAGGGAAAAGGCATTAAGTATGTCAATGAGACCTTGATCCGCAAGGAAGGCAAGGCCGGCGGCAAGAAGAAGTAAGGGAGTGTACACTGATGGTTAGCAGAAAAGATTCCAATAAACAGCGCCTGAAGCGTCATCGCAGAGTGCGTGCGGCCATCTCGGGTACGCCCGAAAGACCCCGCCTGTGTGTGTACAGAAGCCTTGCCCACATTTATGCTCAGGTGATCGACGACGTGAACGGTGTGACGCTTTGCAGCGCTTCTACGTCGGAGAAGGACTTCGGCATGTATGGCGGCAATTGCGAGGCGGCAAAAAAGGTCGGTCAGATCATTGCTGAGCGCGCAAAAGCCAAGGGGATTACCAATGTGGTTTTTGACCGCGGCGGTTATGTCTATCATGGCAGAGTACAGAATCTCGCAGACGGCGCCCGCGAGGGCGGCCTCGCGTTTTAAGGTAAGGGGGATAATGACATGGCAAAACGTATCGATGCTTCGACCCTTGACCTGACCGAGAAGGTCGTGGCCCTCAACCGTGTTTCTAAAACGGTAAAAGGCGGACGTATTTTCAAATTCACAGCGCTTGTTGTCGTCGGCGACGGCAACGGTATTGTTGGCTTTGGCCTTGGCAAAGCTTCTGAAGTCCCGGATGCAATCCGTAAGGGCATGGAAGATGCCAAGAAGAATTTGAAGAAGATTTCACTGAAGGGTTCCACCATCCCGCATGAGGTCATAGGCGAGTTCGGAGCCGGCCGCGTCCTTCTGAAGCCGGCTGCGGAAGGTACCGGCGTTATCGCCGGCGGGCCCGTCCGTGCGGTTATGGAGGCTGTTGGTATCAAGAACATCCGTACCAAATGCCTGCGTTCCAATAATCCGCAGAATGTCGTTTCCGCGACGATGCAGGGTCTTGAATCTCTGCGCAATGCGGAACAGGTCGCAGCGGTCCGCGGTAAAAATGCCGCCGATATCGCGAAGGCTTGAGGAGGGGCAATATGGCAAACATGAAAATCACGTTAGTTAAAAGCTTAAATGGCAGAAACAAGACTCATATCGCCACGGCGAATTCCCTCGGTCTTCGCAAGATCGGCGACGCAACCGTACAGCCCGACAATGCGCAGACGCGCGGTAAGGTAGATCAGATTTCCTACCTTATAAAAGTCGAAGAGGCGTAATTTAACCCCGATACGCAAGCGGCTTTGCTTGCCGTATTGTGCGGAGCGAAAGGAATGAACTTTATGAAGTTATATGAACTGTCCCCGGCGCCCGGTTCTGTTACGGCACCGAAGCGCAAGGGCCGCGGCATTGGTACTGGAAACGGAAAAACGGCTGGCCGTGGTCACAAGGGCCAGAATGCGCGTTCGGGCGGCGGCGTACGCCCCGGCTTTGATGGAACTTCCGTTCCGTATATCAGAAAGCTTCCGAAGCGCGGCTTTAAGAATCATTTTAAGACCCATTATGCTGAGGTCAATGTGGCTTCCCTTTCCTGCTTTGAAAGCGGCGCCACGGTTGACACAGAGTCTCTGATTGCGGCTGGCATCATCAAGAAAGAGTTTGATGGCGTTAAGATCCTTGGCGGCGGGGCAATTGACAAGAAGCTGACGGTAAAGGCTGCAGCTTTCTCGGCAAGCGCCAAGGAAAAGATCGAGGCGGCTGGAGGAAAGGCAGAGGTGGTGTAACATGTGGAATACGTTTGTGAACGCATGGCGTAACCCCGAAATCCGCAAGAAACTGCTTTTCACGCTCATGATTGTTGTTATTTACCGGTTCGGTTCCGTTGCGATACTGATTCCTGGTATTGACACCGAAGGACTGCGCGTGCTGTTCGATACGTACTTGGAGTCGGGAAACCTCCTTGGGTATTATAATATCCTGTCCGGTGGTGCCCTGAGCTATGCCACTTTGTTTGCACTTTCCATTACGCCTTATATCAATGCGAGTATTATTATTCAGCTTTTGACGATTGCAATACCGGCTCTTGAGCGGCTCTCCAAAGAGGGCGGTGAGGAAGGTAAGAAGAAGCTGGCATCGATTACCCGTTACACGACGGTTATTATAGGTTTGATCCAGAGCTTTACGTATTATATCCTTCTGAGCAATAATGACCTTCTGATTAACCCAAGTGTCTGGAGCGCAATAGTCATTATTACAAGCTTTACGGCTGGTTCCGCCATTATTATGTGGCTGGGTGAGCAAATTACGGATAAGGGTATCGGAAACGGCATTTCGATTCTCCTGTTTGTTGGTATTGTTGCCCGTTTCCCGCAGATCGGTATGACAATATTCTCCTATTTTGCCCAGGGCGGCTGGTATATACTGTTGATGGTGGCGGTGATTGTTCTCCTGCTTGCCATGATCGTGTTTATCGTCGTTGTCACGAATGCGGAACGCCGTATTCCCATTCAGTATGCAAAGCGAATGGTTGGCCGTAAAATGTATGGCGGTCAGTCTACCAATCTTCCGATGAAGGTGAATATGTCCGGCGTATTGCCTGTCATTTTTGCATCGACCTTCCTTGCGCTGCCCGGTACGATCATCAGCTTCGTTGGGCCGGCGGAGGGTTCCTTCTGGTATGGCGTACAGAGATGGCTGACGCAGACGCATCCGTTCTATATTATTCTGTATCTGCTATTCATCTTTGGTTTTGCATATTTCTATTCTGTCATTCAGTTTAACCCGGTTGAAGTTTCCAATAACCTCAAGAAAAACGGCGGCTTTGTAATGGGCTATCGTCCCGGCAAGCCTACCTCTGATTTCTTGATGAAGATACTCAATAAGATTACCTTTATTGGCGCAGTATTTTTGGCAATTGTGGCAGGCTTCCCGCTGATCTTCAGCGCCGCAACGGGGATTGTGGCAATCTCCATCGGGGGCACTTCCCTGATGATTGCGGTCGGCGTCGCACTTGAAACAGTGCAGCAGCTGGAGGCGCAGTTACTCATGCGCCATTACAAAGGCTTCCTTGAGTAAGTTTTTGGAAGGAGTATTTTCGTGAAGCTGATTCTTTTAGGAGCGCCTGGAGCCGGAAAAGGTACACAGGCGGAGCTTCTGTGCGAAAAGCTGGGAATTCCCCAAATTTCTACCGGCAATATTATCCGCTCAGAGATTAAAAGCGGCACTGAACTGGGAAACCGCGTAAAATCTATCGTCGAATCCGGCGCTCTTGTGCCCGATTCCTTGGTGATTGCGCTGTTAAAAAATCGTGTTGCACAGGATGACTGTGCGTCCGGCTTTTTGCTTGACGGATTCCCGCGCACCATACCGCAGGCAGATGCTCTTGCCGATATTTGTACGGTTGATGCAGTGATTGAAATTTCTGTTCCCGATTCGGCAATTGTCAACCGAATGTCCGGCAGGCGTACCTGTCCCTCCTGTGGCGCAACTTATCATGTTTCGCATAATCCTCCCCAACATGAGGATGTCTGTGATTCGTGCGGCGCAGCGCTGATCGTTCGACCGGACGACGATCCTGAGGTTGTGCGTGGCCGCTTGCAGGTCTATCACGATCAGACCGAACCGCTCATTGCATATTATCGTGAGCGCGGCCTTTTGAAGACCGTGGACGGCGAGCGTCCGCTCTCTGAGGTAGCCGCTTCTATTTATGAGGCATTGGGAATCGAATGATTACGCTGAAAAATTCAAAAGAAATTGCAAGTATGCAAAAATCCGGTGCGATCACAGCTGCCGCCATGATGGCGGCAAAGGCTGTGATACGCCCCGGTGTCACAACCCATCAGATTGACCATGCTGTTCGCGAGGCAATTATTTCCTATGGCGCGACGCCTTCCTTTTTGGGATATGGCGGCTTCCCGGGAAGTGCCTGTGTCAGCGTGAATGACGAAGTGATCCACGGTATTCCGGGCGATCGCGTGATTCACGAGGGTGATCTGGTGAAAGTCGATGTCGGCGCCTTTTTTGAGGGCTTCCACGGTGATTGTGCCGCGACGTTTGCAGTCGGCGAGGTTTCGGAAGACGCCCGGCGGCTTATGGATGTGACGAGACAGAGCTTCTATGAGGGTATCAAGTTTGCAAGGGTTGGATACCGCATATCCGATATTTCCCATGCAGTACAGGCGTATGCCGAAAGCTTTGGATATGGTGTCGTACGTCAGTTCGTGGGACATGGCGTCGGCCGTAAACTGCATGAAGATCCTGAGGTGCCAAACTTCGGGAAACCCGGTCACGGGCCGCGGCTGCTGCCCGGTATGACGATTGCCATTGAACCGATGATTAACGCCGGTTCCTTTGATGTGAGAGTTATGTCGGACAATTGGACCGTGAAAACGGTGGATCACAGCCTGTCCGCTCACTATGAGCACAGTGTTTTGATTACTACCGGCGACCCGGTACTTCTGACAAAATGGGATGAGGGGATATGAAGAAGTCTCTATGTTTGAGACTCTTTCCCCGCAAATGAGTTAGGGAGGTATAAACTTGGCAAAAGACGATGTAATCGAGCTGGAGGGTACCGTCATAGAGGCGCTGCCGAATGCAATGTTCACGGTTGAACTTGCAAACGGGCACCGTATTTTATCACATATATCAGGTAAGCTTAGGATGAACTTCATCCGGATTCTTCCGGGAGATAAGGTCACGGTGCAGATGTCGCCGTATGACCTGACCCGTGGAAGGATCACATGGCGTTCAAAGTGAGACATGGCTTTCGCCGTGTAGTCAGAAAGGTTGGTTTCATATGAAAGTTAGACCGTCAGTGAAGCCCATGTGCGAAAAGTGTAAATTTATTCGCCGTAAGGGCCGTCTCATGATCATCTGCGAAAAGCCGAAGCATAAGCAGAGACAGGGTTAATAGGAGGACGTTTAAGTATGGCACGTATAGCAGGCGTTGACCTTCCCAGAGATAAAAGAATCGAGATCGCGCTCACTTATATTTATGGCATCGGTCTCAAGAGTTCCCGTGATATCCTTGCGGAGACCGGCGTAAATCCGGATGTCCGCGTGCGTGATCTCAGCGAGGACGATATTTCCAAGCTTCGTGAGGCAATTGACCGTTCGTATCGCGTCGAAGGTGACCTTCGCCGTGACGTAGCGCTTGACATCAAGCGCCTGATTGAAATTGGTTCCTATCGTGGTCTCCGGCATAGAAAAGGCCTCCCGGTTCGCGGCCAGCGTACCCGCACCAACGCGAGAACCCGTAAGGGCCCGGCTAAGACCATAGCCAATAAGAGAAAGTAAGGAGGGATAGAAATGCCACCTAAATCCAAGAAGAACACCACCGTCAGAAGACGTCGTGAACGTAAAAATATTGAAAAGGGTCAGGCTCATATCCGTGCTTCCTTTAACAACACCATTGTTACCATTACCGATGTAAACGGCAACGCCCTTGCATGGGCCTCCGCCGGCGGCCTTGGTTTCCGCGGCTCTCGTAAGTCTACCCCGTTTGCTGCACAGTCCGCTGCCGAAACTGCTGCAAAGAATGCCATGGAGCATGGCCTGAAGAGCGTTGAAGTATACGTCAAGGGACCTGGCTCGGGACGTGAAGCCGCGATCCGCGCACTTCAGGCTGCCGGGCTTGAGGTAAGCCTGATTAAGGACGTTACCCCGATCCCCCACAATGGATGCCGCCCGCCGAAGCGTCGCCGCGTCTAATTAATTTGGAGGTGTATTGAGAATGGCAAGATATACCGGTGCGGTATGCAAATTGTGCCGCCGCGAGGGTGAAAAGCTCTTTTTAAAGGGCGATAGATGCTATACCGGCAAGTGTGCGATCGTTCGTCGAAATTTTGCGCCGGGACAACATGGCCAGGCACGCAAAAAGCGCAGCGAATATGGTACGCAGCTTCGTGAGAAGCAGAAGGCCAAGAGATTTTATTGCGTTCTCGAGGGACAGTTTGCGCATTATTTTGAGCTGGCTGAGAAGCGTAAAGGCGTTACAGGTGAGAACCTGCTCATAATCCTTGAAAGCCGCCTGGATAATATTGTTTACCGCCTTGGCTTTGCCATGTCCCGCCCGGAGGCGCGTCAGCTTGTGCGCCACGGACATTTTGAGGTTAATGGCAAAAAGGTCAATATTCCGTCTTATCTCTGTAAAGCGGGAGATGTGATTGCACTGAAGGACGGCAGCCGCGCTTCTGCGAAGTTTAAGGCGATTCTCGAGGCCAACGCTTCGAAACCTATCCCGAAGTGGCTTTCTCTTGACGTTGAAAAGCTTGAAGGCAAAATCGTAGCGCTCCCCGAGCGTGATGATATTGACCTCCCGATTGAGGAGCACCATATCGTTGAGTTGTATTCGAAGTAATGCGATGTATCGGGTAAATGATTGGCGGCTTTTGTTCGCGGAGTCATTTATCGTTGTTTGTGATAAACCCCAGGCGCGTAAGCGTAGTGACTCAAGGAGGGTATGATATAATGATAGAGATTGATAAGCCCCGCATTGAATGTGCAGAGATGTCTGAGGATGGATCCTATGGCAGATTCGTGGTTGAGCCCCTGGAAAGAGGTTACGGTACGACCCTTGGCAATTCTTTGCGGCGAATCCTGCTCTCTTCATTGCCCGGTGCAGCGGTTACAAGTATTAAGATCAATGGTGTTCAGCACGAATTTTCCACTATCCCCGGTGTAAAAGAGGATTTAACGGAGATTGTTTTAAATGTAAAGGGCATTATTGCCCGTCTGAACTCACAAACGCCGAAGGTTGTTTATATTAATGCAGCCGGCGAGTGCGAGGTTTGCGCAGGTGACATTAAGACAGACGGTGAGGTGGAAATCCTGAATCCGGATTGGCATATTGCCACTCTTGGCGCGGATGCTCACCTGAACATGGAATTGACGCTCAATCATGGCCGCGGCTATGTTCCGGCTGAGCGCAACAAGCCTGCGCAGTCTATTATTGGGCTGATTCCCGTCGACTCCATTTATACGCCGGTTTACAAGGTCAACTACGCTGTTGAAAATACCCGAGTAGGCAATGTAACGGATTATGACAGGCTGATTCTTGAAGTTTGGACGAACTCAACTCTTACCGCGCAGGAAGCAATTTCCTGGTCGGCAAAGATCCTGAGCGATCTTCTCGTTCATTTTATTGATTTGTCTGAGGAAGTTGGTTCACGCTCTACCGTGGTTGAGCGTGTGGAGGCACAGTATGAAAAGGTCCTTGAAATGACGATTGAGGAGCTTGATCTGAGCGTCCGCAGCTTTAACTGCTTAAAGCGCGCAGGAATCAACACAGTGGAAGACCTGATCGATAAGACTGAAGATGAGATGATGAAGGTTCGTAACCTGGGCCGCAAGAGCCTGGAGGAAGTTATGAACAAGCTTAGTGCGATGGGCCTGTCGCTTCAGAAGAACGAGGAATAATAGGGGCCGCACTCCCCACACAAGCAGAAGGAGGAATTGTCTATGCCACGCAAGCTCGGCAGAAAGACCGATCATAGAATGGCAATGCTGAGAGCAATGGTGACATATCTGCTGGAAAATGGCAGAATTGAGACCACTGTTACTCGCGCCAAGGAGGTTCGACCGATCGCGGAGAAAATGATTACCTTGGGCAAAAACGGTACGCTTGCTGCCAAACGTCAGGCATTCGCTTTCATCACCAAAGAGAGCGTTGTCATCAAGCTTTTTGATGAGATTGCACCGAAGTACCATGAGCGCAACGGTGGTTATACCCGCATCGTGAGAACGGGTCCGCGCCGCGGCGACGCCGCCGAGATGGCGATTATCGAGTTGGTGTAAGTTCCGACCGGTTAAGGATGTAGATAAAGCTGCAACATACAGTAGATTTTTTACTGTGTATTGCAGCTTTATTTTTTGTTTTTCTCTTCAAAGATGGGGAATAACCGGTATGCGGCTGTTGGACGTTCCTTTGTAAAACCGGCTGGAAATACATGGAATTATTAAAAGTTACAAGTTGTCCTCGTATGGAAAATTATTTTGCAAAGCAGCAAAAGCGCTTATGCGCTCGCGAGGTAACCATATAAGCTGTGCAAAATACGGCTTAGTCTTTATCATTATCCTCCATATTAGCAAGGGCGAAGCTGATGCACTGGTTAATGAATTCGTTACGCGATATGCCAATTTTTGCTGCTTTGTTGTCGATATCTGCAAGTATTTCCGAAGATATACGCATGGAAATAACCTCTTTCTCCGGTTTCTTTGGAATAAAGTTTGCCATGCTCGTAGACCTCCTCTTGCTAAATTGTATTCTTTCTGATATAATGAATCTATATTCTAAAATTGATATCAAAATTCGAATACATAATAGGGAATGTGTTATGCCCAATGTGAAATATGGCTGCTCACGAAATGAACAGGAAAGCAATTTTTCATTTGATCCAAAACGCGTACCAGTTGCCATGAAAATGTATCAAACCCAACCGTGCGATTTACCGTGTCAAATACAGTGCAGGATGCGCCTGCGTGTTTCGATAGTTCTGGTTCTTCTTCTTGTCTATATTTTTTTGCTTTTTGCGATTTGGAATTTATCTACGGTCCTCACTGGTTTGGACGCAAGCTTCTATTATGATAGGCAGTGCGATATCTGTGGCAGAAGGGCTGTTTTTATGAATGGAGGAACAGAGTACTGTGAAAGACATTTTCTATGCCTGCAAAGCAATGCTTTGCCCCATAAAATGGGGCATATATATCCGCTGTGCCGCTTGCATGAAGGAATACCGGTAAGGAAAAGCACAGACCGTTATAATACGCAAAATGCCATGACGGCTGGAAAGCCGTCATGGCATTCAATATTCTAAACACTTTCGGGAAATCTGGCGTGCCCGCATGCGGCTTTAATCAAAGATAAAACGTTTTTTTCAGATATAGGGACTGGCTTGCTTGACAAAAGAGTGAAAAATGAGGTATCATTTAGTGTATATCAGTAAACTGGGGTGGTGTATGTGAATATACTGGTAACAGGTGGCCTGGGTTACATTGGGTCCCATATTTGTGTGGAACTCGCTGCGGCTGGTTATGATGCCGTTATTGTAGACGATTGCAGCAATGCAAGCCCCCGTGTCTTGAACCGCCTTTCTGAAATTACAGGGAAAACGTTCCCGTTTTATAAGGACAATGTACTGGATGAAGCGGCCCTGGAGCGTATTTTTACAGAGCAGTCTATTGACGCTGTCATTCATCTGGCCGCGCTGAAATCTGCGCCGGAGTCCACAAAAAAACCGCTCGCCTATTATACCAATAATGTAGTGGGAACGCTCACACTCCTGCGTGTCATGGAGCGTCATGGGGTACGCCGTATGGTTTACTCATCTTCCGCCTGCGTATACGGTGGTGTGACGGAGATGCCTGTACGCGAGGATGCGCCGGTTTTGGCGATTAATCCTTATGGAGAGTCAAAGCTTATGTGTGAACGCATACTTTCGGATTTGTGCCGTACGGATGAGCGCTGGAGCGCGCTGCTGCTGCGTTATTTTAATCCCATCGGCGCGCATGAATCTGGACTGATCGGTGAAGATCCGCGAGGTGTGCCGGGCAACGTTGCGCCGCGTATTTTGCGTGTGCTGACCGGGCAGGATGCTTATTTTACGTTGACGGGAGATGACTTCCCGACGCCGGACGGCACCGGGATACGGGATTATCTGCACGTTGTGGATCTTGCGCGCGGTCATGTCAGCGCGGTGCAACACGCGATGGAGAATGCGGGTGTATTGACGTTAAACCTTGGCACTGGACACGGCGTCAGCGTGCTTGAGATGGTTCATGCTTTTGAGCGTGCGGCGGGAATTCCGGTGCCGTACCGTGTATTCCCACGCCGCCCGGGTGATGCGGCTGAGAGCGTGGCATGCGCAGATCTGGCATATAAGACGCTTGGCTGGCAGACGGTATATGACTTGGACGATATGTGCCGCGATGCATGGCGCTGGCAGAAAAATAACCCTCACGGCTATGAGGACTGATCGGAGGAACCAGTTTTGAATAAACCTGTTTTGGTGGTCCTTGCGGCGGGTCTTGGCACTCGCTATGGTGGGAAGGCCGGACTCAAGCAGATTGATCCCGTTGGACCGGGCGGCGAGATCATTGTGGATTACAGCATTTTTGACGCGCTGCGTGCAGGGTTTCGGAAAGTTGTGTTCGTGATCGGGCGCGATATGGAGGAAGCTTTCCGTGAAAGCATTGGGTCGCGCGTTTCCGGACAGATTGAAACGGCGTATGCGTTTCAGGAACTTGACGATTTGCCCGCGGGCTATTCTGTCCCCCCGGGACGTGTGAAACCCTGGGGTACGGCGCATGCCGTTATGGCGGCGCGGCATGAGGTAGACGAACCCTTTGCCGTCATAGGTGCGGATGACTTTTTTGGTTTTGGCACATTTCGCGCCCTCTATGAGCATCTGGCGCAGGTAGATCCCGAAAGTGAGAACTTCGCAATGGCGGGTTTCACGATAGAAAATACCGTTACGCGTTATGGCCATGTTTCACGAGGCGTTTGCACCGCCCAGGACGGATATCTGTGCGGCGTGACGGAACGTACGTATATCACCCTGGCGGAAGATGGCCGTGCGCAGTATTCACTGGACCGTGGTGTGACGAATATTCCGATTCCGCGCGGCAGTATTGTTTCCATGAATACGTGGGCGTTTACGCCGCGTATCTTTCGTGAATTGGAGGCGGGCTTCCCGCCGGTGATCGACGGCATGTGCGATCCGCTGAAGGAGGAGTATTATCTGCCTTCGGCAGTCGATGCGTTGATTCACAGTGGCCGTGCCACTGTGAAAATATTAAAAACGCCGGAGCGCTGGTATGGCGTGACCTGGCAGGAGGATAAGCCGTTTGTGGTGCAGGCAATTGCCGATATGGTGGCGCGGGGCGATTACCCGGAAAGACTTTGGTGAACTGCCGAACAGGAATGTTTCAGCAAGTCCTATTTTGTATACGTGTTGCGACAATAAACTTTTATGATACAGGAGAAATGAAAAATGGAGAAATTAGGCCTCAATGAGATCCGTGAACGGTATCTCTCGTTTTTTCAGTCCAAGGGGCATCTTCGCCTGCCCAGCTTTTCGCTGGTGCCGGAGAACGACCCATCCCTGCTGCTGATTCCGGCCGGTATGGCGCCTTTAAAGCCTTACTTTATGGGGGAAATGACGCCGCCGGCTCCGCGCGTGACAACTTGCCAGAAGTGTATCCGCACCAATGATATTGAAAACGTCGGACAGACTGCGCGCCATTTGACGTTTTTTGAAATGCTTGGAAACTTTTCCTTTGGGGATTATTTTAAACCGGACGCCACGAAGTGGGCTTGGGAATTTGTAACAAAGGTACTCGGTATGCCGGAAGACCGGCTGTATGTCTCTATTTACGAAGAGGACGACGAAGCCGGGCGTATTTGGACTGAGGATGTCGGTGTTGCGCCGGACCATGTATTCAAAATGGGCCGTGAAGATAACTTTTGGGAAATTGGAACCGGATCCGGTCCCTGCGGCCCGTGTTCCGAGATTTACTTTGACCGTGGCGAAAAATATGCCTGCGGCCCGGATTGTCATCCGGGATGCGATTGCGATCGTTTTGTCGAATTTTGGAACCTGGTGTTTACGCAGTACAATAACGATGGCCATGGCCATTATACGGAACTTGCACATAAGAATATTGATACCGGTATGGGACTTGAGCGCATTGCCTGTATTATGCAGGAGGTCGACTCCCTGTTTGAAGTTGATACGATGGTCGCCATCACGAATGCGGTTTCTGATCTGTGCGGCGTAAAGGTCGGCGCTTCCCATAAAACGGACGTCTCTCTGCGTATTATTACCGATCATATCCGTTCAACGGTTATGCTGGTTTGTGACGGTGTCATTCCATCGAATGAGGGCCGCGGTTATGTACTGCGCCGCTTGATCCGTCGCGCTGCGCGTCATGGACGCCTGCTTGGTATTGACGGCGAATTTTTGGCCGGACTTTGCAATACGGTGTTTGCCGTATCCGGTGAAGCATATCCGCAGATTTTAGAGAAGCAGGACTATATCCGCCGCGTTGTGAGTTTGGAAGAGGCGCGCTTTGCCAAAACGATTGATTCCGGCTTGGTGCGTTTAAACGATATGATTGAGACGTTAAAGGCAGAGGGGAAAACCGAACTTTCCGGCGAGGAAGCGTTCCGCCTTTACGACACCTATGGATTCCCGGTTGATTTGACGATTGAAATTCTCGGCGAGCAGAATTTGACGCTTAACCGCGCTGCGTTTGACGCCGACATGGAGGCGCAGCGTGAGCGCGCGAGAAGCGCACGGGAACGCCAGGGCGGTCTCGGCTGGGTTGAAGGGAACCGTGACTTTGCATCGGACGTCAAATCGGCCTTTACAGGTTATGTCAGCGATTGCGGCACTGGAAAAATTCTCGCTATTGCCGCAGAGGGTGAAGCTGCCGATTCGATCGGCGACGGCATGCACGGCGTGATCATTTTGGACGAGACCCCGTTTTATGCCGAGAGCGGCGGACAGGTTGCGGACCATGGTACAATCTCTACGCAGGATGCCGAATTCCGTGTGACGGATGTGCAGAAGACACCGGATGGCAAGATACTCCATACCGGTGAAATGGTAAAAGGCGGTATGGCGGTCGGCGACAGTGTGACGGCACGGATTTGTACGGTTCGCCGTGCGGCAATCCGCCGCGCGCATTCTGCCGCACATCTTTTGCAGGCAGCGCTGCGCAGTGTACTCGGCAATCATGTCGAGCAGGCGGGTTCCTTGGTGGAGCCGGATCGTGTGCGTTTTGACTTTACGCATTTTTCTGCAATGACGGCGGAAGAAGTGTCTCAGGTGGAGGCCCTGGTCAATGAAAAGATTTTAGAGGGTCTTCCGGGCACGACGCGCGAAATGCCGGTCGACGAGGCGAAGAAATTGGGTGCCATGGCGCTGTTTGGCGAAAAGTACGGGGAAACGGTGCGTGTTGTCAGCTTCGGCGATTTTTCACGGGAGCTGTGCGGCGGCACACATCTTGATAACACAGCGAAGGTCGGTCTGTTTAAAATTACGAGCGAAGCTTCTGTGGCGGCCGGCGTGCGCCGCATTGAGGCTGTGACGGGTAAGGCGGTGCTTGATGTGCTCGCTACCCGGGAGAGCGAGCTTGCAGAGGCTGCGCAGACATTGAAAACGACTGCTGCCGATTTGCCCCGGCGTGCCGCCCAGGTGAGTGAGGAGCTGCGGGCGCAGTCCCGTGAGATAGAGTCCCTTTCCGGCAAGCTTGCACGCGTGGATGCCGAACGGATGCTGAGCGGGGCAGTTGCGCTTGGCGGTGCAAAACTGGTTGCAGCGGCAGTGGATGGACAGACAGCAGGCGGTTTGCGCACGATTTGCGACACGCTGCGCGATATGGATGAAACTGTTGTAGCCGTACTGGGCACGATCGCAGATGGGAAGGTTGTCTTTGCTGCCTGTGCGGGCAAGGCGGCGGTTAAGATGGGCGCTCATGCCGGCAATCTTTTGAAGGCGGCGGCAAAGGTTTGCGGCGGCGGCGGTGGTGGCCGTCCGGATTCTGCAACAGCCGGCGGCCGTGATGCGGACAAGCTGCCGCAGGCAATCGCGGAAGTTGGGGCAAATCTTTCTGCAATGTTAAAATAGGAGGCGGCTTATGGACTGCGTTTTTTGCGGCATTATTGCGGGAGAAATCCCGTCGAACAAGGTTTATGAGGATGAACAGGTTTTGGCGTTTCGCGACATTGCGCCGCAGGCGCCTACACATATTCTGGTGATCCCGAAGGAGCATATTCCGTCCTTTGCCTATATCACAGAGGATAAGGCGCCTCTGGTTGCGCATTTACTCGCTGTTGCGGCAAAAATTGCTCATGACGAGGGTCTGGAGGATGGCGGATACCGCATTGTATCCAACTGTGGCGCTGATGCAGGTCAAACTGTCCCGCATTTGCACTTTCATATCCTTGGAGGGAAGAAACTAAACGTGGAAATGGCGTAAGTACGCCGGAGTGAGGAACTTTCATGCCAAAGTATGCTTTGCTGGCAAATCCCGGACACAACCGCGTCTATTTTGAGGAATCGAAGAAGCTGGCGGCGTCGGAGCTGGAATTGGCGTTGCCCTGCCTGTCTGTTTCCTGCAGTGGGACGGCTCCCGCAATATGGGGTGGCGTCTACTACTTGACATTTTTTGCGGAGGCGGCGCTTGCCGCCTCCGATTTTGCAATCTTATCGCGGCTTTCCTTTGTTTATGCAATTTTTGAAGTGGTGGAGCAGGGTGAAACCATAGGGCTGATTCCCTGTAAAATGGATGATTATGCGTTTGTGGGGTCCGATATTGGCACAATTTTAAAATATACGGGGAAGACAAACGAGCTTTTCACGCGCATGATGATCAATTGCGCGCTTTTTTCTGCCGGAGAGTCCTCTTGTATGGGAAAGCGCCTGCTTGACCCTGTCGCCGGAAAAGGCACAACGCTGTTTGAAGGCCTTGTGTATGGTATGGATGTGTATGGTGTGGAAATTGGCAGCCGTGCGGTTTCCGACGCCTGCCGCTATCTGCAGAAGTACCTGCAGACGGGAAAGTATAAGCACAGCATGAAAACGGAGCGCATAAGCGGCGAGGGAAAGTCGTTCACGGCAGAACGCCGCCGCTTTGAATTGGCACGCAACCGAGATGAGGCAAAACGCGGTATGTATCGGGTTTTTGAAATGATTGCCGGAAATTCATGCCATGCAAATCAGTTTTACCGAAAGGGCTTTTTTGACATAATAGTGGGCGACTTGCCTTACGGTGTGCAGCATGGAAATGTAACGAATGAAGGCCAGTCGAAACTGACACGTTCTCCGGCGGAGCTATTGCGCACGTGTCTGCCCGCCTGGCGCGAGGTGCTGCGCAGGGGCGGAGTCGTGGCACTTGCCTGGAACGTAAATGTTTTACCGCGCACCGCCATAGAACAGCTGTTGGAGGAGGCGGGTTTTACCGTCCTGCGCGGCGGCGTATATGAACGCTTTCAGCATCGTGTAGACCAGGCGATACTGCGTGATTTGCTGTTGGCGCAAAAATAACGATGAGGTGTTGATTCATATGATGCACTCGTTTTTACTCATTGGGCAGTCCAATATGGCCGGACGCGGGGTGATAGGCACAGTACCTGCGATTGAAAATCCGCATCTGTACGTTGCGCGAAACGCCAGATGGCAACCCTTGTTTGTACCGGTTAACCCGGATAGACCCTTTTCCGGTATCAACCTGGCTGAGAGCTTTGCAGATGCGTACAGCCGCGACCATAATACGGACGTTGGTCTGATCCCGTGTGCCGACGGCGGTACGTCACTTGCACAGTGGCAACCCGGAGGTCTTTTGTATGATCATGCGCTGATGCAGGCTCGGCTTGCCATGCGTACGTCTATACTTCGCGGTATTCTATGGCACCAGGGCGAAAGCGACTGTTCCCGGGAGGCAAGTGCTGTCTATGAGACAAAACTGACCGAGATGATGGCGGCTTTGCGGCGGGATTTGGACCTGCCGGATGTTCCGGTCGTCGTGGGCGCTTTGGGCGACTTCCTTGCAGATTATGATGAGGGCGCTCGTACCTATTATCCTGTCATTAATGCGGCGCTGCGTCATTTCGCCGAGACACAGCATGATGTTGCGTTCGCTCCGGCGGACGGCCTTGCCGCAAAGCCGGATAACCTGCATTTTGATGCGCCGTCGCTTCGGACGTTTGGCATGCGTTACTATGCGGCATACCGGACTATAGAAAGACCAGCCGGCGAGGTTGTTTTGCAGCTTGCCGATGATGGGCGTACGCATACGCAGATTGAGCGGCTCTGATTTACCGTCTGCTTTATGACTAATGATATAAAAGAAGCACTCTCTTTTTAAAAAGAGAGTGCTTCTTTTATAAAATATTTCCAACTCTCAATCTTTCCAACTCTGCAAGATGCCGAAGCTGAACATATAAAAGCCGTCCGTTAGCGCGAAAGTTTTCTCTGTCTCCATTTTCTGCGGCACTGACAAAGTCGGAAATCGTGACCAAGATATCGTCAAGTTCCGCATGCATCAGAACGCTCTCCAGATAACTACGCCGTTCGTCCCAATAACGGTCCAGCGCCAGTGCCGCTTGAACAGTAGCGGATTCGTCGTCCGCTTCCCCGGCAGCAAGTGCGTCCTCCACATATGCGATGGCTTTACCCGTGACGGACGACATGTAAAGGGAGTTGGCAGTTGTCGCGCCGATAATGACAATCAGGGCGGACAACGCACCTATCATATACCGCATTAGCCTTCCTTCACCCCCGAACGCTTATCAAAGTGCTCACGCGGCACAAGCATGACTTCTCCGCGGTTATCGATCACCATGAGATAGACATCACTTGGCCCACGTAACTGATTTTTTCGTAATTGCGCATCGAGCCAGTTACGGTCGCGTCCGCAGCTCTTTAAATTGACCGATAAAAGCCTGCCCTGCGCAATCAGGGTGGTATAGAGTTCCGGTTCGTCAGAGGTATCGATATGCATTTGAGAGGCTGTTACGGGCCGTTCGCCCGCCATGAGCTGAACGCTGAGCGTACCATTTGTTTCAAGGTACGCACAACCGACCTGCCGTGGGTCAAATACGTCTTTTAATCGAAGTTCTTCCAAAAGCTCTGTCACATTGATACGTTGCTTTTTCAGTTCCCGTTGATTGATGACCCCATTTTTAATGAGAACGCTCGTACGTCCACAGAAAAATGTACGTATCCGCACGGAGTGAGCGGATAATGCAGAAATCAGCACTTCAACGCTGAAAAGGGTCAGGATGGGGATCACACCCTGTAAGAGCGGAATCCCGAGATCCTGCATGGGGACGGCTGCAAGGTCCGAAATCAAAATGGAAGTAACAAGTTCCGAGGGCTGCAACTCGCCAAGCTGACGCTTTCCCATGATTCGAAGGCTGAAGATGATTAAAAAATAGAGTATCAATGTACGTACAAAGCTTGTAACCATACAAAGCTCCTTTACCAATTGATACTCTATTATGGACTTTTTTCTGAAAAATGATTCAGCGCATACATTCAATGGTGCGGACAAGACGCACCGCTGCTTTTCGCAAAAGCGTTTCGGACTGTGCAATCGCCTCCTCATTTGTCATGGCAGAGACAATGGTGCTTAAGACGCTGGTTACGCCGCTATTGTACACGGCATCGTAGTCGCGGCCAAGCGTGCCGGAAATAATAAAGCCGGGCTTTTTATACTTTGCACCACGGCGGCAAACGCCAACCGGTGCTTTTCCGTAAGCCGTCTGATAGTCCGTTGCGCCTTCGCCGGAGATCAGTATATCGGTTTCCTGTGCCAGTTCGTCAAAACCTATGGTATCAAGTACCAAATCGATCCCCTGCTCCAACTTTCCTCCACAAAATGCCATAAAGCCCATGGAAAGTCCGCCTGCCGCGCCGGCTCCCGGCACGTTAGCATAGTCGTGACCAATTGTCTTTGCAAGGATTTCGGCATAATGTTGGAGGTTGCGGTCTAAAATATCCACATCTTCCGGTGAAGCGCCTTTCTGTGGACCGAAAATTGCCGCAGACCCATGTTCTCCACATAGAGGATTGTCCACATCACACGCAATGCGGAACGTACAGTCCCGGATACGCGCATCGAGCCCAGACAGATCAATGGACGCCAGCGAACCAAGCGCGCCGCCACCATTTGCGATATCGTTGCCCGACGCATCCAGGAAGCGTACGCCGAGCGCACGCGCCATGCCGTGTCCGCCGTCCGTAGTGGCGCTGCCGCCCAGCCCGATGATAAAATCCCGGCAACCACGGTCAAGCGCGGCGCGGATCAGTTCGCCGGTGCCATAGGTTGTCGCAGCCTTTGCGTCGCGCAGCGGCTTTTCTATGAGAGGAAGACCGGACGCCGCAGCCATTTCAATGACTGCAACGCGCCCTGCAACGCCAAAGCGCGCCATAACCGGACGGCCTAACGCATCGGTTGCAGGCGCGTCGACGTATTCTCCGCCAAGACCTGTTACGATGGCATCCACCGTACCTTCTCCGCCGTCGGCAATGGGTACGATTTTCACATCCGCATCCGGAGCGGCTTCAAGAATACCGCTCCGGATGATGGCGCCGGCCTCATAAGACGTAAAATTCCCTTTAAAGGAATCCATAGCAACTAAATATTTCATAATTCACCTTTATTGTTTTATCGTCCTGCGTTTCTTTAATGTGTGTCAAGATCGAGCGCCCAGGGATGGCTTTCAAATCCGCCCTCGGCTAACACGGAATGCTCCTCCGCCTGTTCCCGCAGCGTTTTCATACGGCGGGCAAGTTCGATGTCCCGACGGACATCGTCGATGTAATAGGAATAGCCAAACGTCTGGTTGACGCGGCCCATCTGGTAGGGCATATAGTGTGCGGCCCAGATCTCGGAGAGTCTGCGCCAGGGCTCGACGGCTTCCGTCAGTTCATCTATGGCGATGGCTTTTTCCTTTTCATCCCCACTTAATTGGTAGACCGCCAGATGCAGCGATGCACTGATTTTCAGTTCATAATACTGCGCAAGGCACGCCCACGCACGGATGTCTTCCAGCACACACGCCAGATCACCGCCGCGATACTCCGGTTCAATCACAGCGTCAAGGTCCGACGCACAGGTGAGCAGCTCGCGCGCAAAACCACCGATTGTGGCAATGATGCGGCGTGCGTCTTCCGCATCTGCCGGCTTGCCCTCGCAAATGAGCTTTGCCGTATCCTGTATACTGATGGTGCCGGAGCCAGGCATGGACGGCGTATCGATAAAGTGCTGCACGGTATGAAACCCAAAGGTGGTCAGCAGGCTTTCGGGATGCCATTGAAAATCGTAATCGACCCAGTGCAGCCGGGAAACAGCACAAATCGTACGAACGCCCAGTTCTAATCCATGCAGAACCAACTCGCCGCAGGATGTGCCGTAACGCCGGCAGCAAACCCGTACCCAGTGTTCGCGCGGCAGGTCGGGATGATAGCCCAAACGTCCGAGAGTCTGGAATTGCAAAAAGTGCCGTTCAAAATCGTATTTCCAGTCCATGTGCGTATGAGGCACGTGCTGGAAATCACGCGCCCAGACATATCCGTCCGCGCCCCAGTAGAATCCCGCGACGTAGCTTTTTTTCATCCCGCGAATATATTCTGCTACAAACGCCGGGTCGGCGCCGCGCAGGGTCTGAAAATCGTCATTGCGCACGGTGTAAATCACCCTTGTCTTTGTGACGTCCATATCCTTCCATGCACCCCAAAGATCTTCAAACTGCGGGTGCGGATGGGAATACATGTGCGCATTGGAATACTTCCAGGAAATCAGCTTATCGTTCCCCGGATATTTTTCGATAAATTGCTTTTGTGCGACGCGGCCGTTTGACATATTTGTACGGTGAATAAAAGGGAGCGGAACGTTGAGTTCCTGAATGGCCGCAAGATACGTATCTGTCACCCATTCCTCTGTCTCCTCGGCGGAGCCGATCAGTTCTTCGCTGTTGGAAGTACCAAGGCCGGTGAGATTTGGATAGGTACGTATCAACGTCTTGATTGCCTCACGGAAGTAGTCGCGAATCAGCGGATCGTATTGACGAAGCCCCTGACGAAACCGATTCGACGCGGGAATCGCTGTTTGCTCCGGAAGCCCCAGGCCTCGTGCAATAGCAGGCGTAATACGCAGGTTCCATGTGATAAGATAGGTTGCAATACCGCGGTTTTTCGCATATGTAAAGATAAAGTCAAAGACTGTACGGAAACGCTCGAGCTCTATGTCGGAATAGGGCGTTGCGTCCGGGTATTTTGGAATGCGGAACATCATTTCAAACGGGTTCATTGACCAGATGGAGAGCAGGTTATATCGATTTTCCGCTAAAAAATCAATATACGCACGCCAAAACTCAATATCGAGAACGGTCTTTTCGTTTTCCCGGAAGGGATCGCCCTCCCCGAAAGGCTCGTAAGGCCAGTTAAATTTTATACCGCGTTTTTCAAGAAACGGCGTACCATCCCGGTCGGTGATGGCGTCATAACCTTCCAGCGTAATGATCTCTGCGAGTTCCAGGAGCCCATACATGGCGCCGACACGGTCGGAGGCGTTTAAATAAATCGCCCGGTCCCGTACACGGATTTGATAGGATTCCGCAGGCAGTGTCGATGCGGCGCGAAACCCTGCAAACGTGAGAACCAGCGCACGTACGCTCTCATCACCCGTAAATTCGTCACGGCGCAGCACGGTGCTGCGGATACCGGCAAGATCAAGCGCGGCGCGAAAACGCCGCATCCCAAAGCAAATGGGATCGTCAGGATCGGGTCCCTTTTCAAAGTGGCGCAGTCTATCCCAGTAAATCAGCATGTTCTTCTCCTTAGTAATCTATTACAGCGGCATCAAAAAGGCCGAGACGCGGAACTGTAAGCGTAACGCGGCCATCTGCAAACGTATAGTCGAGATTCTGGCCCGTCGCCATACTGTAAATACGAACCGGCGCTTTTGGCACAGCCATGTTGCATGTCACATCGCAGGGAATCGGATGGAAGAAGCTGTTGCCAAAGTGCCCGCTGGCGTTGACAAAACTCAAAAGCTCTGTTTTGAAATCCGGCGTAATCATGACAGCAATCTCAATCATGGGGCTGAAATCACCGCGGACACGGCGTGCAGAAGCGTAGCGTTCCAAAAGACCATCCATAAATTTGAAAGTGTTTGCATACCCCTGACGGTAGTAAAATTCACCGGCATACCATGGCACATAGATCGCCGTACCGTGAGACGTATAGCCGGGAAGATCGGTGGTCTGCGTATAATAGCAGCGTTCCGGCGGGCCAAAGGGGGATGGCGGGATAAAGGAAAGATGACGCTCTACGCCGGACGCGTAGGCGTGATAAAGATATGTTCCGTCAAGTGCGACAAGCTGTTCATCCGGTGCGAAGCCGGGAAGCTGGTCGTTCGGCGTTATTTTAAAGTATGAACCGCGTGCGTCGTCCCGTACGTTCAGACAGCGTTCGACGCCGAGGCAGGAGAGCGCGGGTGTTTTCCGGCGCTCGTAGTGTTCATCATAGAAACCGGTCTCGCCGGTCGCGATGACGGTGCCGCCGTTGGCGACAAAGGTATCAATCATTGCAGCGCGTGAGTCGGACATATAGCGGTCGTCTGGCAGGATCAGCGTGGTATAGCGCGACAGACCTACAGCCTCCATACGCGACGCGTAGATTGCGTCAAATGGAAAATGCCCCTCCGTCAGGGCACGGTACCAACCGCGGTACTCAGCAGTTGTGTGGCCGTCATGCGCTTCCGGGCGGATAATTGCAACGCGGGAGCAGGGAACAACGCCATCGAGCAGTTTTTCGTGGCGGTGGTGAAAGGCAAACATCTCACGCACACATCCCTGCGCACTTTTGTCCTCTGCGTTGTCCAGCCGCCCTATCAGGTAATAATCCGGACTGCCGCCGTTTGCAAAACCCTGCGCCAGGCGCAGCATGTGCTGTGCAGGGGAGACGGAGACCAGGCGGAGAGGGAAGTCAATAAAATCAACGTCACAATTCGACTGACGATAGCCGGGATAAGACGCCCGTACCAGTTTTGACTGTTCAGATCCGATATACTGCCAATGAGGCAGACCGCGGTCAAGCGCAGTAGAATCCTCCTCGCGCATATAGGCGCTGTCGGTTGTATAGGTATCACGGTGAATGAGA
>URVL01000015.1 GCA_900551265.1 uncultured Eubacteriales bacterium
GGACGAGCCGGGTTCCATTGCTGAGGGCCTGCCGGTCCGGCGGGAGGGCCACCTGAAGGCCTGGGTGTCTATTATGTATGGCTGCAACAACTTCTGCTCCTACTGCATCGTCCCCTATGTCCGGGGCCGGGAGCGGAGCCGGAGGCCGGAGGCAATCCTGGCGGAATGCCGGGAGCTGATTGAGTCCGGATACAAAGATATCACCCTTCTGGGCCAGAACGTCAACTCCTACGGCAAGGACCTGGACTGTGGCGTGGATTTTTCCGACCTGCTGGCGGAGATTGCCGGGCTGCCTGGAGATTTTCGGGTTCATGACCAGCCACCGCCGGGACGCCGGCCCCAAGCTCTTTGACACCATGGCCAGGTTCCCTAAAATCGCCAAGCAGCTTCACCTGCCGGTGCAGTGCGGCAGCGACCGGGTGCTGAAGGCCATGAACCGGCATTACAACCGGCAGCAGTATTTGGAGCTGGTGGACTATGCCCGGAAGGTGATGCCGGAGTTGGTCCTAACCTCCGATGTGATCGTGGGCTTTCCGGGAGAGACGGAGGCGGAGTTCGAGGAGACCGTGACGCTGATCCGCCAGGTGCGCTATGACGCCCTCTTTACCTTTATTTATTCCCCCCGGCCCGGTACCCCGGCGGCCAGCCTGCCGGACCCTGCCACCCGGCAGGAGAAAAACCAGTGGTTTGACCGGCTCTGCGCCGCTCAGAATGCCATTTCGGAAGAAAAGCACCGGGCTTATGTAGGCAAAACTCTGCGGGGTCTGGTGGACGGAACCGATGGGGACCTGCTGACCGCCCGGACCGAGGGTGGGCGGCTGGTCCGCCTGACGGGAGACGCCGGCCTCATTGGCCGGTTCTGCCAGGTGAAAATCGATGGCGCCACCACCTGGAGCCTGACCGGTACCTTGGCGGCGGAGTGAGCTGCCCCAACTGGAACAATAGAAAGTGAGAGAACATATGGCCACAGAGCTGACCCCCATGATGCGGCAATACTTTGAAATTAAAAATCAGCACAAGGATAAAATCCTTTTCTACCGCCTTGGCGATTTTTACGAGATGTTCTTCGACGATGCGCTCGTCGCCTCGCGTGTGCTCGATCTGACGCTGACGGGCAAAAACGTAGGTACGTCCGAACGTGCGCCGATGTGCGGCGTGCCGTTTCACAGCTATGAAGCGTATGTCGCGCGTTTGATTGCGCGTGGATACAAGGTGGCGATCTGCGAACAGACGGAGGATCCTGCGAAGGCAAAGGGCTTGGTCTCCCGCGAAGTGGTGCGTGTGATTACGCCGGGCACCTTGACGGAGTCCTCCATGCTCCGAGAGGATACGAACAATTTTATCTGCGCGGTTTATCGGGACTCCACGGGTACCGGGCTCTCCTTCTGCGATATTTCAACGGGTGAATCCTATTCCGCAGCAATTCCGGCAGGGCGCTCGGAAATGGAGTCTGTTATCAACGAATGCGGCCGTTACGCTCCGCGTGAGGCCGTGCTGTCAGACGCCGCCTATTCGGAGAAGGCGCTTGTGGACTTTCTTGAAAAAAAACTCGGCTGTGCGGTTGAAGAGGGCGGCGAATGGCGTTTTGCAGAGGAACCGTCTCAGAGAAGCGTTTCTGAACGTTTCCCGGACTCGGGAAACCTTCTCTCGGACATGCGTATTTGCCGGGCAATGGGCGGCCTCCTTTCCTATCTGTTTGAAACGCAGAAGAGCACCCTGGAACAATTGAAAACGCCGGAGGTATATGAACCGGAGCTTTATATGACGGTTGATCACACGGCGCGCACAAATCTGGAGCTTTTTGAAACCCTGCGTACGCACGAAAAACAGGGGTCGCTTTTGTGGGTGCTTGACCATACGTCCACGTCAATGGGAGCGCGGCTTTTGCGGCGCCGGCTGGAGCAGCCGTTATTAAACCCTGCGGCGATACGGCGCTGGCTAAACGCCGTTGCGGCGCTGCATGACGACGCGGTGGCGCTCTCCGAATGCGAGGATGCCCTGCGCGGCGTTTCGGATCTGGAACGGCTCATCAGCCGCGTCGTATGCGGTACGGCCAATGCGCGTGATTTGCGCGCCTTGTCGGCGACGGCAGCGCGGCTTCCTGCTCTGCATGAGATCGTGACGGCATTGCCTGGTGAGTCTATGCGGGAAATTGCAGACGGCATTGATGAACTTGCAGACTTGCGGGCGTGGATCGATCAGACGCTCTGCGACGATTTGCCGGTTGCCGTTACGGAAGGAAAGCTGATTCGTGCCGGATATAGCGAAGAACTGGACGCCCTGCGCGGGGACGCGACGGATGGAAGAGACGTTATTGCAACCATACAAAACCGGGAACGCGAACGTACCGGGATTAAAAACCTGAAAGTTGGTTATAATAAGGTGTTCGGCTATTATATTGAGGTCACGCCGTCTTATCAGCATCTTGTGCCTGATGATTACATACGCCGTCAGACGTTGACCAATGCAGAACGCTATGTTACGGAAGAGTTGAAGCAGCTTGAAGGCCGTGTCCTGGGCGCACAGGACCGGGCAAACAATCTGGAATATGAAATTTTCTGCAAACTGCGTGAACGCATAGCTGCGGAAGCTCCACGCGTACGCCGTACGGCGTCGGCTGTCTCGGCGCTCGACGTCACGGCATCGCTGGCACGCGTTGCGGTTGATAATGGGTACGTCATGCCCGAGGTGGATCTTTCCGACGCGCTTGACATTACGGATGGCCGCCATCCGGTTGTAGAGCAGTACGCTGCAGGGTTTGTGCCAAACGATACGCATCTCAACTGTGGAGACCGTATGGCGGTGCTGATCACGGGACCGAATATGGCGGGAAAGTCTACCTATATGCGTCAGACCGCCATTATTGCGTTGATGGCGCAGATTGGAAGTTTTGTGCCGGCAAAATCCGCACATATCGGCGTATGCGATCGGATTTTTACGCGTATCGGCGCATCGGACGACCTGTCCGGCGGGCAGTCTACTTTTATGGTGGAAATGAGCGAGGTGGCGGACATTCTCTCGGGCGCAACGAAAAAGAGCCTGATTATTCTGGATGAAATTGGCCGCGGCACCTCCACGTATGATGGCATGAGTATCGCGCGCGCGGTATTGGAGCACGTTGTTCGCGAGATTGGCGCACGGACCATGTTCGCTACGCACTATCATGAGCTAACCGAACTTGCTGATCAATTGCGCGGCGTCGTCAACATGTCCACTGCCGTACGCAAGCGCGGCGATGAGATCACATTCCTGCACCGTATGATTGCAGGCGGTGCGGATGATTCCTATGGGATTGAAGTCGCGAAGCTCGCCGGTGTGCCGGATGAAGTGATTCGTCGCGCGAAACAGATTTTGAAATCGCTGGAACGCGGCGAGGAAGTGAAAGTCCGCGGTGCGGCGAAACCGCGCGAGCAGGCAAGTCTCGCCGATCTTGGCGCGTTTGAGGTCGTTGAACGCATTCGTGAAACCGACCTTGATTCTTTAACGCCTGTGGCTGCACTAAATCTTTTATATGAACTCAATATCATGGCCGAACGCCTGCCGTGACGCCGGAGGATACGTTATGTCCGGAACTTTATATATTGTCTCAACGCCTATCGGAAATCTGGGCGACATCACGGCTCGTGCGCTCGAAACGCTGCGTGCCTGTGACTTTATCGCGGCGGAGGATACGCGTGTGGCGATGCGGCTTTTGTCGCACTTTGCTATTTCGAAGCCCTTAGTCAGCTATTATGAACACAATCGCCGTGAACGTGGCGAGGAAATTGTGCGTCGCATCCTTTCCGGAGAAGACTGCGCGCTGACTACAGACGCCGGTACGCCGGTCGTATCCGACCCGGGCGGCATGCTCGTTGCGCAGTGCCGGGAGGCTGGAATCCCTGTTGTAACGGTACCTGGCCCATGTGCGCTCATAGCTGCCTTTTCTCTTGCAGGCCTTGAAAGTACGCGTTTTACATTTGAGGGCTTTCTCTCAGTGAATCGCCGCAGCCGCCGGGAACATCTGGATTCTTTGCGCCTGGAGCGCCGTCCGATGATTTTTTATGAGGCGCCGCACAAATTGATTGCGACACTGGAAGACTTTTTAAGTGTGTTTGGCGGAGAGCGCGGACTGTTCATTGCACGTGAGCTAACCAAGGCGCATGAGGAAGGCAATCGAACAACTGTCGCAGATGCGCTTGCACATTATCGCGAAACGCCTCCGCGCGGAGAGTTTGTGCTGGTTGTTGACGGAGCGCCGGAAATTTCTTCGGAAGACGCGGCGGATGCGTTTGCCGCGGCTTTAGACGCCGCGCGCAGGAAAGTGGAAACAGGAGTATCTGTACGCGATGCCGCGCGATATGCGGCGGAAACGTTCGGCGTTGCGCGTAATGCCGTTTATGAGGCATTACGCCGTTAGAACTTTTTGGGTATAGGCGCCTCTGGACGGGGGGAACTGTTATAAATTGAGCGCGGTCACAATCACGCCGCGTTTTTCATATCACATCAAAAGGAAAGGAAGCAGGAAGGAATGGACGAAAACAAACGCTTTGAGTCAGGCGATATTTCAATTTCAGCGGAAAATATGTTGCCGATTATCAAAAAGTGGCTGTACTCGGAAAAAGATATCTTTATCCGCGAACTGGTGTCGAACTGCTCGGATGCAATTGCCAAGCATGCGCGGCTCGTTTCGCTTTCCGAGGCTCCGGCTGACGAGACGCCGTATCGCATTACGGTGCGATGCGATGCTTCTGCCGGTACATTGTCCTTTGAAGACAACGGAATTGGCATGACTGCCGAAGAGGTACGTAAATACATTAATCAGGTTGCTTTCTCCGGCGCAAAAGATTTTCTTGAAAAATATAAGGATTCTTCCGAAGATGCGCAAATCATTGGGCACTTCGGGCTGGGATTTTACTCTGCCTTTATGGCGGCAAAACGTGTGACGATTGATACGCTTTCCTGGCAGGAGGGCGCGGAAGCCGTCACCTGGTCGAGCGAGGGCGGTTCTGCGTATACGTTGGAGCGCTCGGAACGTACCGCGCGGGGCACGTGTGTGACGCTGGAACTTGACGAGGATTCCACAGAATACACCGACCGTTGGGCCGTGCGCGATGTGCTGATGAAATACTTCCGGTTTTTGCCCACGCCGATTTACCTGGAGGATGCAGGTACGGAAATCACAACAGAAGAAAAACCAATCAACGATACGCCGCCGCTCTGGGAGAAAAATCCCTCTGACTGCACGGACGACGAGTACCGGGAATTTTATCATCGTGTTTTTCCGGATCCTGCCGATCCGCTCTTCTGGGTGCACCTCAATATCGATTACCCGTTCCGCTTAAAGGGAATCCTTTACTTCCCAAAGCTGAAAAATGAATTTGAATCTGTTGAGGGACAGGTAAAACTCTACTGCTCGCGCGTGTTTGTGGCAGATAATATCAAAGAGGTTATCCCGGAATACCTGCTGCTTTTAAAAGGCTGTATTGATTGTCCGGATTTGCCCTTAAATGTCTCGCGCAGCTTTTTACAAAACGACGGTACCGTCACACGTCTTTCCCAGCATATTACACGCAAAGTTGCCGACCGTCTGCTCTCACTCTTCAAAAACGACCGTGAGCGCTATAACGAGTATTGGGATGATATCAATCCGTTTGTCAAGTATGCCTGTTTGCGTGACGAAAAGTTCTATGAGCGGGTCAAGCCTGCGCTGGTATTTAAGCTGCTTGACGGCACGTATAAGACCGTGGATGAATACCTGGCCATGCCGGAGAATACGCATGAAGACGGCGCTTCTGGCGGTGGCGGCCAAGACGGGAACGCTTCCTGTGACGGTGCTCATGATCATGAACATGAAAATGAGACAAACGCCAAGCCGAGAAAGATTGTTTACTATGCGACGGATGAGAATGTACAGGCACAATATATTGCAATGTTCCGTGAAAACGGCATTGAAGCAGTTCTTTTGCAGCATGTACTTGATAACCATTTTATTACGTTCCTGGAGGCTAAAAATCCCGGCGTAAAATTCCGCCGTATTGACTCTGATTTGAGTGAATTGGAAAAAAGTGAGGAGAGTACAGCAGATGCTGAAAAGGTGGAGAAACTGTTTACAGGTCACGCCGGCGTAAAATCCGTTAAGACCTCGCGTCTTGCTTCCGGCAGTGCGCCCGCTGTACTGGTTCTCTCTGAGGAGAGCCGCCGCATGCAGGAAATGGCGCGGATGTTCGGAGGGATGGAGAACGTTGAGCAGATGTTTCCGGAGGAGCGTACGCTGGTGTTAAATAGTGCGCATCCGCTTTATGCCAAACTGGCGTCGCTCGCTGTATCCAGTCCGGATCGTGCAGAGCTGCTTGCCGCGCATATTTATGATCTTGCCCGTATTGCGCAACAGCCGCTTGCTGCTGCGGATATGACGGCCTTCCTTGCGCGCAGCGCAAAGATTATGGAGCTTATATAGCGCGAACGATTGTCTGAGACGTCTGGCGCCGGAACTTTTAAAGTTCGGGCGCCTTTTTGTTGCCTGTAACAAAAAAACCTCCGCCTGTTGATACAAGACAGACGGAGGTTTACATGTAAAATAACAAAGATGTCCGTTAACGTACAAGATTTAGTGCAAAAGTTGAAATAACAAGCAATACGGAGAGAATAATGGTCAGACGGCTGAGCAATGCATCCATAGAGCTGGCCTTATTCTTACCAAAAAAGGTTTCCGCACCGCCGGAAATGGCGCCGGAGAGGCCGGCACGTTTTCCCTGCTGCAAAAGAACAAGCAGAATAACGGCAACAGCCAAAATAACCTGCACAATACTAATTATCAAATTTAATGTTTCCATGTATTAGCACTCCCAACCTGTTTCACATAAGTGTCATATATTATAACATAATAACGCACTTCATGCAAGCGTTTTTTCTCAAAAAGTTCTTTCTGATACGAAAACAGCCACAACCATGCCGTAAAAAACCGTTTAGTCATCCAGACCGCGTTGACGTTTCCGCTTATTGATATTGCGGCGGCGTTTGTTATAAAGAATAACAAATACGATATACACAATCAGCGCCGCAAACAACAAAGCTACAATTGCCCGAACACCAGGTTTGGAAAAAAATGTGCCAAGCTGTTCAAAGTAATAAAGCCCCTCGGACCGCTCAACTGTATTCATGGCGACAAGATCGACGCGCGCATACACTTCATTGCCACGCATAATTGTCATGGCTCCTAACACATCGCCGCTTTCTATAGGGGCAGAGATATTTTCCTGAACAGAAATAGATTTTGTAAAAATGGTATCAACATCGTCGTCTTCGTGTAAAAATGCAGTCACATCTTCCGCTGCGCGAAGGACGACAAAATCCTTTTCCCTGGCAAGGCTGACTTCGATCTCCTTGACTGGGTCTGAGGAACTGACAATGGTTCGATATCCAAAATCTGAAAATCCCCAGAGAAACAGATTGATAGAATCGACATAGCTGTAATTTCGTCCGGTCGTTTCATCAATGTAGCCGCCCAGTACAACCGCTATGTACGTAAGGCCTTCATCTTCTGCGGAAGAAACAAGACAGTACCCAGCAGGCGTTGTGTGTCCGGTTTTGATTCCGGTCGCCTTGCTGTATAAATTTTCGCTTGTCACGGCCTGTGAGATCAGCTGGTTGGTGTTGTTGAAATAACGCGGATGATCCACCTTGTTCGTTGCAGGAATGGTAACTTGGGCACTGCCGACAATGTCTACAAACTCCTGATATTTCATAGCTTCAACTGTGACTTTCAGCAGATCCTCGGCAGTTGTGTAATGATTTTCGTCGTGAAGGCCGGAAGGATTTGTATAATGCGTGCCAGTACAGCCGAGTTCGTCCGAACGCTCATTCATCATTTCTACAAATTGATCGACTGTACCGCCGATATGCGCCGCAATGACGCTGGCGGCATCGTTTCCGGAGGCAACGAGCAGACATTCAAGCATTTCGTACATGGTTAGCACTTCGCCGTTTTGCAAGCCCGCAATGCTGGAACCCGGAGAAACGGTATTTAATGCAGCTCGTGTCACGGTGACAGGCTCGTCCATTTCACAATTTTCAAGCGCTAAAAGCGCTGTCATGATTTTGGTCGTGCTGGCCGGATAGGCCTTTTGACGGATGTTTTTCTCATAAATGGTTTCACCACTTGAAACTTCATAGAGCATCGCAACGTTTGACCGAATGAGCGGCTCATCTTCGCGCGCCGCAGAGGTACGGAAGTTGAAACTCAAAATAAAAAAGAAGGCCAGCGATACTGTCACGGCTAGGATTCTGCGTATTCTCATGCACACTCCTTTCATTCTGGATGAATTTATCATAAACATATTTGAAAGAATCAAAATATGTGTTATACTACTTTACGTAGTGGGAAGTTTGAAAATTATTTTATGAAAAAATAAGTGTGCTGATCTAAAGCGAAATAGATCTGCTGAGTGAGTTTTGAGATGGAACTTTTTTGAAAGGCAATTTTTTTGTAAAAAGCAGGTATACTATTAGGGTAAGATACCCCTCACTCTTTCTGTATCTTTCATTTTAATCAATTCGGTACCGCTTGTCAAATGAATTTACTTTAAATACTGTGCCGTTGGCGCCGAAAGGAGCACTTGTATGAAAATACTCGTAGTGGATGACGAAAAATTGCTCGTTAAGGGTATTAAATTTAATCTGGAAAACGACGGGTATGAGGTGGATACTGCTTACGATGGGGAGGAAGCAGTTCGCCTGGTCAATGAGAACAAATACGATATTGTTTTGCTGGATCTCATGCTGCCGAAGGCCGACGGTCTGGAGGCCTGCCGTCGCATTCGGGAGTTTTCGAATGTCCCTGTTATCATGCTGACGGCAAAAACCGGCGATAACGATAAGCTGATCGGCTTTGAGTATGGTGCGGATGACTATATTACAAAACCATTTAACATTATGGAGCTGAAGGCGCGTATCCGTGCGATTCTCCGACGCTCCGGGAATGCCGAACGGCATGACAACACATACCGTATCACCCGCGGCGGCATTGAGCTGGATACGTTGGAACGCAGCGTGTTCGTGGAGGGCAGGCCGGTGGTGCTCACCGTGAAGGAGTTTGATCTTCTGGAGCTGTTTATGCGCAACCCGGGACGTGTCTATTCTCGGGAAAAACTGCTCAGTACCGTATGGGGGTATGATTCTCCCGGGGATATCCGTACGGTGGATGTCCACATCCGGCATCTGAGGGAAAAAATTGAGGCCAATTCCGCACAGCCTGAATATATCCTTACGAAATGGGGCGTAGGTTATTATTTCAAACAGTGCCCGTAAGGGAATGCTGCCCGAGTTCGTTCACAGTTTAAGCTTTAAACTGATGGCACTGTTTGCCGGAATAGTGGTAGTAATTGTGGTATTGATCAATACCTATCCGCTTTTGACGGCGCAGGAACTGATGGTGGAGACCAAACGCGGAGATATGCTGCGTACGGCCAATATTGTTTCGTCCAGCCTTTCGGGACTTCAGTCTTTGGACAGCGAACGGATTGCAGCGGTAATGTCTTTATTGGATATTTATGGTGAGGGCCGTGTATTTGTCACGGATACCGCGGGGGAAGTGCTCTTCGACAGCTCAGAAGATTCGAGCCTTGTAGGGCGCTTTCTTGTCATGCCCAAATTAATTTCGGCGTTGTCTGGAAACGATGCTTTTAAATGTACATATATTGACGGGGCGTTCGAATCGAGCGCTGCGGTTCCGATTACTTACCGCGGTGAAATTTTTGGCGCGGTGTATTTCTATGAATACGATGCCCAGCAGGGCGAGCTTCTGCTTTCCATGCAGAGATACCTGCGGTATATCACAATCCTGCTTTCCGTCTTTATGCTGGTTGTCAGTTTTCTGTTTTCTTCTGCGCTGCGGCGGCGTATCCGGAATCTGATTGTGGCAATCGGGGAAGTCCGCGAGGGAAATTACAGCCATCGGGCCCCCTCTCAGGGACATGATGAAATCAGCCAGATTGCAGATGAATTTAATGAACTCTCCGGCCGTTTGGAGGAAACGGAAACTCTTCGCCGCCAGTTTGTGTCAAACGCTTCGCATGAACTGAAAACGCCTCTTGCATCAATCAAACTGCTGACAGATTCCATTTTGCAAAATCGTGGCATGAGCGTGGACGACGTACGTGATTTTCTGCATGATATCAGCGAGGAAATTGTACGTCTGACGCGTATTACAGACCGGTTACTGAATTTGACCCGGCTTGACGTGCAGCTCCACCAGGAATTTGCGCCGGTAAATGTTTCGTATGTGGTACAGCGTGCCGCCCGTATGCTGACCCCGCTTGCTGAACACTACAGGATTACCATTTCTTGCGAGACGGCGGATAATTGCCTGGTTATGGCGGAGGAAGACGGCATTTATCAGATCGTTTTTAACCTGATGGAAAATGCACTGAAATATAATCATCCGGGAGGCTCTGTACGTGTGTTGACTTATACGCGTGATGAGCTTGTGTATTGCATTGTAGACGACACGGGAATTGGCATTCCTGAAAGTGATTTGGAGCATGTTTTTGAACGTTTTTACCGGGTAGATAAAGCGCGTTCCCGTGAGACCGGAGGAACCGGGCTGGGACTTTCCATTGTGCAGAAAACGGTAGAACAGTATGGCGGCAAAGTATGGGCAGAAAATCGGGAATCTGGCGGAGCCCGTTTTACAGTGACAGTTCCGGCCATGAAGCCCGAGGACTATCAGCTTTTTTAGGGGGATTTTACGATGCGTTATTTGCGCCGTTTCGCTGCGGCGTTGATCTGTGTGGCGGTACTGCTTCTCGGCTTGTCCGGCTGCGCGGAAAAGAGTGAACTCATGGAAGTTCGCATTGCGTATTGCACGGAGAGTGGCCTTGACACGGACGTGTTTGCATTTTTGACACGCAATATTGCCGTTTCCGATGGCGAACGGTTATGCAGTCTGGTTTTACAGCTTGCCATGACAGAACCCGAAGATGAGACAATGACCAGCGTTTTTCCCAAGAGGACAACGCTGCGTTCTATAGAGATTTCCGATAATGGCATTATCACGGTGGACTTTAGTGAGGAGTACGGCTCTTTGTCGGGTATTACGCGTACAATGGCGGACTATTGCACGGTGTTGACTCTGTATGCACTTGGCAGCGTAAATGACCGGGAAGTCAGCGGCGTTATCATCACAGTTGCCGGTGAGGGAAGCCGGTCTGTACTGAAACCGGAAGATTTAGTCGATACGACGGATTATATGCGCTTGCGCGAGTACGTATTTCAGATTTATTTTCCAAACCGGGAAACCGGGACACTGGAGGCTGATTCATTTTCCTGTACGCTCTCCGATGCGGAAGAACCTGCGGAGACGATTGTATCCGTCTTGATGGAAGGCAGGCAGAGCAATGGGGAGATTAACCATGTCGTTTCGGATGGGACGGAATTTCTGGGGTTGGAGATATTAAACCGTGTCTGTTATTTGAACTTTAACGAGGACTTTTTGAATCTGGCAATTCAAAACAGCGAGGGTTACAGTCTGAAGATTTATGCGTTTGTCAATTCATTATGTGAACTCTCGTATATTGACCGTGTGCAGTTTCTCATAAACGGTGAGGTTATGGAATCGGAACTTTATGCCGGTTTTCATAATCCCTACTCACCAAATCAGGATATTGTTGCATAATTTTTCGTAAATATGCTTTTGAATGCAGCCGAATCATCTGTTAAAGAAACCGGGCGCCTCTGGCGCCCGGTTTCTTTAACTTTGCTTTTTGACGATAACATACGAACTGACTCTCAGTCCATATTATCCGCGGTTTAGAATGCGCAGAGAAGAAGTGCGGCTGATCCTCTCGACCGATTTGCCAAGCAGGTGGCCGATCGTTGCCTCCGACGGTCCGTTTAAGTCCGCCACAAGTTCCCCGGCCGTGATATTCTTTCCGTCAAATTCACTGGAACCGTGAAGGTTTAGCTCCAGACGCTCTGCTTTGCCGTCTGAGACGGAGACGTCGCCGGAGCCGGAAACAGAGACAGAGAGATTTTTTAAATCCATACTTCCAATATCAATATCCCCGGAACCGCCGACACGGCAGCAGAGTTCTCCGCTCACAGTACTGAGATCGGCATCGCCGGAGCCATTGATTCTTACTTCGCTGATGCCTTCAAGCTGTCCCGCATGAATATCGCCCGAACCGGAGACGGTCAAATTGGCGTTTTTTGCGGAAATGAACGTGATATCTCCGGAACCGCTGACCGTACATGTAAGACTTCCGGCATCTGTCAAGTCGATATCTCCGGAGCCACTGACGGAAACACGGCTGGACTGAAAGCCTGGTTCGCAAGTAAAATCACCGGACCCCTTCACTTTTACGTCAAGATCCACGCCCTGCGTAAACCCGGTGCAGATCTCAATGGTGTTTTTGACACCGCCAAACAGAATGTTGCGTGTGCTATGATAAGGCAGCGTTTCAATCTTCAAAACGTTGCCGTCTTCAATACAACGCAGGCTGTTCAGAAATTCGCGCTGTCCGCGTGCGATTACGCTCCACTGTCCATTTGTTCCGCTGTGTACAGTTACGTTCACGCTGCCGGAAGCCAGAACATCGAGAGAGTCAATATCGGTGCCATTCCAGACCAGCTCCCCCGTTCTGCTCACGGGCTTTTCGAAAGATCCCGCAGAATCCTTTGTTCTGATGGCGCGTTTGACATGTTCGGAGATAATTGCACCGAGATTTTCAAAGTTTCCTGTAGCTCCGTATTCTTGCAGGGTATCTGTTACCTGCCTTGAAATCGTCTCCTCGAGTGCAGCAGCAAGGTCCGCGTCGTCTAGGTTACGGGCTTGCGGCGCTTCCTGAATCCGAATAATGCCGCCGCCGTAGTTGACGATTGTGCGTGTTTTTAAATCGGCGCTGCTGCCGTCTGGAAAGTGGACGGTCAGTCCGTCGATTGTGTCCGGTGTCATGTTGGAAATGCATACAAGGTTAGCGTTTGAAAACACAACGCGAGTGCCTTCCTGCTTAATGGATTCTGGCTCCTCCTGATAAACCGGAATGACTTCCCCCGGAACTGGTTCCGTAGCCGGTATAGGAGCCGATGTGATATCGGGTATGGAGACATCCTCGCTGAAAAGAGAATCAATCGTTGTTTCCAGCACATTTGCAATGAGAGGAAGCGTTCCGATATCCGGGCATCCAACCCCGGTTTCCCATTTGGAAACGGCTTGTGCGGAGATACCAAGTTCCTTTGCAAAACTTTCCTGTGTAAAGCCCTTTTGCATTCGAAGCTGACGGATACGTGCGCCGAGTCCTGATAAGTCGTACATATTGTGCTCCTCCTTACTCTTAGACGTTCTGTTGGTGTGATTTTGTCCGTACTGCGGAAGCGGGCTGATGGTTTGCGCATTTATAATTGTTTCATGCACGTCCCGTCTCAACAGCGAGAATTTGAAATACTTGTGATCACAGCTAAATTGTACGATGATAGACCGATTTTGTCAATTAACGGCAAGTTGAAAGACGATAAAATACATCAACTAAAAGTTGCACAACTATATAATTTTACACTCAACTGTCCGTTGAATACAAAAAGATCGGATCTCAGACGGCATTTTTTGCAACCCGTCTAAAAATGATATATCCTGCTCGGAATGGCGCCTTGAACGTAAAACCGGCTTTATGCATATCATGGGATATAGCATCGGGAGGGGATCAGTGAATGGATAACGGTTTTATCATTGCCGTCCTGGGGGGAGACCGCCGGCAGGATCTATTGGCAGAAGTGCTTGCAGCAGATGGTCATAGAACTCATATGATACACGAAGCCGGGGATCTCTCTTATGTTGAACAGGCGGAGTTGATTGTGCTTCCACTCCCGGCTTGCCGGGATGATGGAACGATAGCGGGTTTTTCCGCGCCCGAACTCTTTTTGCATATGAGGCCAGGCAGCGTGGTTGCAGGAGGGCGTATACCGGCACCACTTTATGGTATGTCGGAAATGCGTGGCGTAACCCTTCATGATTACACAACTCGTGAGGATTTCGCCATTGCAAATGCATTGGCGACCGCGGAAGGCGCGATAGGCATAGCCATAACACAGACGGATATTACAATCCAGGGCGCTTGCTGTCTGATCATTGGTAATGGAAGAATTGGAAAACTATTGGCACGAAAACTTGCGCTGCTGGGTGCTCAGGTTACGGTTAGCGCAAGGCGTCAGGAAGATATTACCTGGATTCAAACGGATGGCCATACGGCAGTAAAAACTGCGGATGTCGCAAGCGTGGCGGACCGGTTCGACATCATTTTCAATACGGTTCCGTTCCCCGTATTTGGCGCGCCGGCGCTTCAAAAGGTTCGTTCCAACACATTGATCGTTGACCTTGCATCAAAACCCGGCGGCGTTGATTTCGATACGGCGCGGATGCTGGGACGCCGCGTTGAGTGGGCCCTGTCGCTGCCTGCGAAATGTGCACCCCGTTCCGCTGCCATATATGTACGCGACAGCCTTTATCATATCATGGAGGAAAGCAAATGATTACTGAGGCGCGCATTGGGTTTGCCCTATGCGGTTCATTTTGTACATTTGAAAGAGTGATTACGGTGCTGGAGAGTATGACCGGCGCAGGAATGGACGTCTATCCCATCATGAGCGAAGTGTCCGCTGCGACGGATACACGTTTTGGGCGTGCGGAAGAATTTGAAGCACGTTTGGTGCGCGCATGTGGGCGTCCCGTCATTAAGACCATTCACGATGCGGAGCCAATTGGACCAAAAAAAATGCTTGATGTACTTGTAATTGCGCCCTGTACGGGGAATACAATCGGAAAACTTGCATCCGGGATTGCAGACAGCTCCGTCACTCTGGCGGCAAAGGCACATCTGCGTAATGAGCGGCCGGTTGTGCTTGCCGTTTCGTCAAACGACGCGCTGGCCGGAAACGCGGTGAACATTGGCATGCTTTTAAACCGGCGCGGGTACTACTTTGTCCCTATGACGCAGGACGATCCCGTGAAAAAGCCACGTTCCATTGTGGCAAAAATGGAGCTGATTCCGGAAACAATTGAGGCGGCATTGAATGGACGCCAGCTTGAACCGATTATCAGCTGAAATCCCCCAGGGGTTTATGTAATAAATAAACGGCTACATAAGAAAAAGCTGCATACCCCTGGTATGCAGCTTTACAGTTCATTTAGACCTCCGTGATAATGGGAAGGATCATGGGACTGCGTTTGGTCTTGGCATAAATGAGATTGGAAACGTCTTTTTTGACGGAAGATTTCAATGTCGCCCAGTCGTGTACGTCTTCGTATGCACAACGCTCAAGCGCCGATTTTGCGGCGTTTTTCAAATCACTCATCATATCTTCGGATTCTTTTACATAAACAAACCCGCGTGTCACAATTTCGGGGTTTGTCATCATTTGTCCGGATGTGCCGTCAAGCGTGATAATGACGGCGATCAAACCGTCCTGCGCCAAATGCTTGCGGTCGCGCAGCACTACACTGCCGACATCGCCGACGGAAAGTCCGTCAATAAGGATTTTTCCGGAGGGAACCGTACCGGAAAACCGTGCGCCCTTGGCAGAAATCTCTAAAACTTTACCGATATCACCGATGAAGATGTTTTTTGGATCGATCCCCATATTCTGCGCGAGTTCACTGTGTTTTATCAAATGGCGGTGTTCACCGTGGACAGGCATAAAATATTTTGGACGGGTAAGGGCCAATATGATTTTTAACTCTTCCTGACAGGCATGACCGGAGGCGTGAATATCCGCCAGACGGTCATATACGACCTCTGCTCCTTTTTTGAAAAGCTCGTTGATCATGCGGTAGACAGAGTTTTCATTGCCGGGAATCGGGGAGGCCGCAATGACAACCTGATCTCCGGGGCCGACCTCGACCTGCTTGTGTCCGGAGAATGCCATGCGGTAAAGCGCCGACATGGGTTCCCCCTGACTTCCCGTCGTAATGATGACAGTTTTGTGTTTGGGATGACGGTTTAGGGCCGAGAGTTCAATCAGAGTGTTTTCGGGAATGTTTAAGTATCCCAATTTGGTAGCGACCGCAAGGACGTTTTCCATACTGCGCCCTGAAACGGCCACTTTTCGCTTATATTTTGCGGCAATATCAATGATCTGCTGCAACCGATGGACATTTGACGCAAAAGTTGCAATAATTATGCGCTTGTCCGAGTTTTTCATAATAGAGTCAAACGTCGCGCCGACCTTTTTTTCACTGACCGTATAGCCGGGACGCTCAACGTTTGTAGAGTCCTGCATCAGAAGCAGGACGCCGTTATTGCCGTATTCGCCAAAACGAGTCAGATCCGTCATTTCGCCGGCGACAGGCGTGGGATCAATTTTAAAATCGCTTGTAAAGATGAGCGCGCCCATCGGCGTATTGATGGCGAGCGCCGCAGAATCTGCCAAAGAATGGTTTGTGCGGATAAATTCCACAATAAAACAACCCATTCGCACGGTGTCTCCGAGTGCGACACGATGGAGCTTAGCGGTTTGCAGGAGCTTATGCTCTGCAAGCTTGGTTTCAACAAGGCCAAGCGTTAATGTCGTTCCATAAACCGGAACATTGAGCTTTTTCAGTACGTACGGCAGTGCGCCGATATGATCTTCGTGCCCATGCGTCAAAAAAATAGCACGAACTTTTTTCTCGTTCTTTTCGAGGTATGTGGTATCCGGAATGACAAGGTCAACGCCGAGCATTTCTTCATCCGGAAACGCAACGCCACAATCGATCACAATGATATCGTTGCCATACTCGATGGCTGTCATATTTTTACCAATCTCATTCAAACCGCCAAGCGGTATGATTTTCAGTCTTTCATTTTTTGTTTTGGACTTTTCACTTTTTGACGTCTTTTCTAATTTACTTTTTTCTGCCATATTTTTCCTTTCGATGTTATAGATGTTATAAAGTCATGCATGATAAAACCGGTCGTAAATCTTTTGCGACGCAACAAAAGTAAGCCTGCGGTAAATTTCCCCGCAAGCGGCCTATGTAGAATGCGGACAAAACGAGTAAAACTGCAATTTTGCCGCATCCGGAATCATCATCCGTCGTCATGTGAGAGGCGCATCCGGCGCTTCACATGTCCCTGTCATCGAATCTATTATAACACGTCTTTAGAAAAAATACACTATTTTTTTAAACGCCTCTTAAAATTCATAAGAATATCCACATCGAAGGATAGCGTTTATCCGTTTTTTCGGCGTTTTATATCGCTGTCAAGCTGCCGGACGCGCTCGCTGATGCCGTCACACAGCTCATGGGCAAGTTCTGCGGCGCTGCTCTCTGCGCAAATGCGCACGGCACATGCGCGTGCCGACGGCGCAATTGTGACCCAACCGCCATCTATGTGAACACGCATACCACGTCCATATTCAGGAGAGGCTTCGCCGAGTGTATCCGATATGGCGCGCATAAAACGTGCGCGATTGGAAGAAAGGGGAATTTCACGGTACTCCGTATGGAATTTCGGAGCCTTTTCGGCGAGCTGTGCAACCGACATGCCGTGCGCTGCCGTGTAGGAGGCAAGGTATGCGGCGCGGTGAACGGCGTCGCGCATGAAAATCTGCGACGACCAAAGCCGCCGTGCGTCGCCGTCATCACGGCCAATGCGATACAGACGCTTTCCAAACGTTTCGGCCATTATATCAAAGGCCGCCGGCGCTTCGAATGGAACGGCTAAGTCGTTTCCGGACTCCAGCGCCGCATAGGCGGCGCATGCCATGGTGCGTTCATCATCGAGCTGCAGTCCTGTTTCATCGGTTACGCGTAGGAATAAACCATCGTCTGACGGCTCAAACACAGCGCGTCCCTCACCGCGCGGCGCAATCCGCGCGCCCATCAGCCACAACGTATTACACAGCGCGGGCGATGCGGCAGAAGTGCGCACGGAATAACTGCGACCACGTGCGGGGCCATATCGTGTTGCCGAGCGGCAATACGCTTCCATTAACCCCGTCAACTTCATGACACGACCGGTTTTTCCGAAAGGCGCACGCTCGAAATCGCCCTGCCGTAATACGGCCTCTATTTTTCGAACGGTTTCACGCTCAAGCGGGAGCCCCTCTGTATCAAAAACGCGGACGGTGATGCCGTCTCCGTTGCGATAGACGAAGAAGCATAGATCAAACGACGCATATTGTGCTGCAAAAGCCGCCGCCGCCGCTAAGCTGCCGCCGCAGCGAACGGCACGCGCGCCCCCTGCACGGATCCCGCACTCGAGTGCGGAGGCCAGCATTCCGCATGCGGGGATGTTTTCGCAGCCAATGCCAATACGCGGGGTTTGACCGCAGGCCATTGCTGCGGCGATACCGAGCGCTGTACAAAATTCCGGAGTCAACATTCCGTCGGGTTCGCCGGAAACGGCAGAGCCGTCGCTGAAGCCGAGCGGTTCGCACGATGTGCGTGTGGTGATGTTGAAGCGCACATCTGCGTTTGCGGAGCAGGATTTTTCCGGCCAGACCAGGACTCCTGTGTGGAGCTGTGCGCCCTCGCCGATCACTGCTTTTTCACCAATGACGCAGCCTTCCTGCAAAACAGCGCCGTCGCCAACCTTTGCACCGCGGCAGAGAATACTGTCCCGCAAACGTGCGCCCTGTCCAATGGTAGCGCCGTTGACGACACTGCCAATTACGCGTGCTTCCCGGCCGACTTTTGATCCCTCTCCAAGTACGGTGTACGGACCGATACGCGCGCCCTCGCCGATCGTGACGTTTTGACCAATGTAGACCGGTGTGGAGATCACGGCGTCAAGCGGGATGGGGGACAAGGCGCGAATGCCGTGCTCTGCCGGTGGGAGCTCCAGATTTACGCGCCCGGCGAGGGCGTCTCGGACGCAGGCAAGATAGGCGCCGCAATTGCCGATATCGCACCAGTAGCCGTTTGCCGTTACGGCGTAGACTGCGCGTTGTTGAGAGAGAAGCTTTGGAAACAGGTCGTGTGCAAAGTCAAACTTTTTTCCCTCCGGCACATCCTGAAGCACAGAGGGAGAGAGAATATAGATACCTGTATTGGCGGTGTCCGTAAAAACGCTGTCCCAGGATGGCTTTTCAATAAAGCGTTCAACCCGGCCGTCGGGGCCTGTCAAAACGAGGCCGTAACCTAAGGGATTGCTTTGACGGGAGAGAATGACCGTAACTTCTGCGTGATTCCTTTTATGAAAGTCATATAGCGGCGTAAAATCGAAATCACATACGGCGTCGCCCGAGAGAACGAGAAAGTCGTCATCCAGAAAGTCACGGCATGCGGCTACGCCGCCGGCGGTACCGAGTGGAACGTCTTCGTAGTAATAATGAAGATTCACGCCGAGACGTTTTCCATCACCAAAATATTCTTCGAAAACCTGCGGCATGTAGCAAAGCGTCGCGGCAATTTCCGTAATGCCGTTTTTACGCAAAAGGTTGATCGCATGCTCCATGACAGGCCGGTCAAATAACTTTGTCATGGGTTTCGGCGTGTCACAGCTCAGCGGACGCAATCTGGTGCCTTCACCGCCGGCTAATATGACAGCTTTCATCAAAACAACTCCTTTTTTCCTGTTTGGCATTAGTATTTGTCTATTCTTCACAAGGTGATTCATAAAAAAAACGGAAGCTTGTGCAAATCAAGGATGTCTTGGGAAAAGGTTGGATTTCCAAGAAAATTTAAGAAAAAAATAATCACTTAAAATATGGCTTTTCAGGCGGTATGTGTTATAATGAAAAAGGAATTTATGAAAAATTATTTCTTTGGATTGTACTTGAAACTTTTTGTGACGGCATACGTCTAATATTAGTGATTGGCAAGAGCCCGGGCAGGTGCTTTTGTAATAATTTTCGGCAAGGAGAACGAGATGAACAGGAAGTTTTTCAGAATGACCGCACTGCTGCTTGCGGCTATGCTGCTGGCGTTGTCTCTGGTTGCCTGCGGCGGCAATACAAACGCCCCTGATGCGAATAATGGCGATAATGCATCAACTGGTAACAACAGCGGTACAAACGGATCTGGTTCAACCAGCGATGATGCTTATCTGGACTTTGTCTATACTGCGTCGTATCAGACGCTTACAACGGACGAAGAACTCAGTAGTATCGATCGTGTGACCTATGCAAACGGTAAGCTTTACATGGTTGCCTGGATGGTCACGGGAACGCAGGTTGACTACTATGATGAGAATTGGAACCTGATTACGGATGAAGAAAAAATTGCAAACGGTGAATATGCGCAGACAAGCGAGTATGACAAGACAGAGCCTGTGATCTGCAGCATGAACATTGATGGAACAGATTTCCAAATATTGGAGAATTTTTCGCTGACGCAGGTTCCTGAAGGATCCCAGGGAAACAGCTATCTGAACAATATGTGCGTGGATGGCGAAGGGAATATATGGGTTTCCGAGGAGATCTATGCCTATCATTATGACGAGGCGGGAACCTACTATGACGACGGTACGCAGTATGCCATCCGCAAGTTGGACCCGACCGGCGCAGAGGTTGCCAGCGTTGACCTGACGTCTATTGCAGAGGGCCAGGATTATTTTTACATAAACACGTTTATAGTGGATAACGACGGTACGCTTTATATCACAGGCGGCGGTGAGGGCAACGTATATGTAATCGACGGGGATGGAACCCTGTTGTTCACGCTGACTGCGGAAAACGGCTGGATCAATAGCCTTGTAAAGTTGAGCGACGGCACTGTAGCCGCCATGTATTATGAAGAAGGCGAAAACGGATATCTGCTAAGCACAATTGATAAGACTGCCAAGGCATTTGGCGAGGATATTTCCATACCCTATAATGTCTATAACCTGATTAACGGCGGCGGCGAGTATGACTACTACTATAATGATGGATACTCCCTCTATGGATATCAGGTCGCTACGGAGACTGCAACACAGCTCATCAACTGGATCAACAGCGATATCAATGTGAACGACCTGCAAAACATCATTCCGCTCGATGATGGGCGTATTCTTGGCATTAGCAGCAACTGGCGCAACGGCCGCTCCGACTATGAGGTCGTCACATTGACAAAGGCCGATCCTGCTACGATTCCGGAGAAAGAAATTTTGACGTTTGCCTGCATGTGGCTTGACTATGACCTCCAGGCAAAAATCATTGACTTCAACAAGACCAACGACTCCTACCGCATCAATGTGGTCGACTATTCGACATTTAATACGGAAGACGATTATACGGCTGGACAGACGAAGCTGACAACAGAAATTATTTCCGGCCAGGTTCCGGATATTCTGTCGACCGACAACCTTCCGATTACGCGTTATATCGCGCGCGGACTCCTGGAAGATCTGCGTCCTTATATCGAGTCTGATCCGGAGCTTGGTCCCGATGCCTTAGTTCCGGGCGCTGAGAAAGCTCTTGAGGTCAATGGCGGTATTTATCAGGCGGCTGCATCCTTTTCGATTTCGACGGTAATTGGCGCAACCGATATTGTCGGCGATCAGATGGGATGGACGGTTGATGAGCTGCAGGCGGCGCTTCAGAAGATGCCAGAGGGCGCCGTTGCGTTTGCAAACGCCACACGCGACGACATGCTCTATTATGTCAGCATGATGAACCAGAATAATTATGTCGATTGGACGACAGGCGAGTGTGACTTCAATAACGAAGAGTTCATCAAACTGCTGGAGTTTGTAAAGACCTTCCCGGCAGAAATTAATTATGACCAAGAGACCTATGTCAGTGAGCCCCGTCAGATCATGGATGGCAAGGTAATGCTGTCTCGTTCGACGGTTGCAGATTTTGATGAGTTCCAGCGGTATAAGAAACTTTATGGCGGAGATGTCACGTTTGTTGGTTTCCCAACGACTGAGGGCAGCGGCAGTGTGGCGAGTGTATCCGGCGGTCTTGCGATTTCGTCTACCTGTGAACACAAGGATGCCGCGTGGTCTTTCATCCGGTACCTCTTTACGGAGGAGTATCAGGGCGGTGACGACAATACTACCTATTTCTGGGGCATTCCGACCAACCAGAAGGCTTTTGACAAGTTTGTAGAAAATGCCATGGAAAAGCAGATGGGCACCGATGAAGACGGCAATGAAATTGAGATTTCCCACGCTACCTTGTGGGTTGATGAGGGAATTGAGATAGAGCTCTATGCCGCTACGCAGGAGGAAGTGGACCAGCTGCTTGAACTGATTAACAATGTCACCGGTTCCCTGTCCTTCGATCGGGACATTTATAATATCATAGCGGAGGAAGTGCAGCCGTTCTTTGAGGGCCAGAAGACCGCACAGGACGTTGCAAGCATAATCCAAAGCCGTGCGACGATTTACGTAAACGAGCAGAGATAAGATCGAGGCGAAACAGGCATGAAGATCAATCACGCAAGACTCCGCCGCAAGGCGCGCGAACGGCTAAGCGGCGCGGCCTTCTTGGCGCCGAGCTTTCTCGGTGCGGCCATATTTTACATATTGCCCTTCGGCGTGGTGGTCTATTATTCGCTGATTCGAAGCCCGCTGGTCAGGGAATTTGTAGGATTTGAGAATTTTATAAATGTTTTGAACAACTCGTCATTCCGTATGGCGGCCGCAAATACCATAAAGTTTTCTGCGGTCGCCGTACCGCTGGCGGTAATTCTTGCAATTCTGTTGGCTCTTTTGCTGGAATGCAAAATACCGGCAAAGAGCCAGCTCAGGACGTTTTTCCTGAGCCCTATGATGGTGCCAGTGGCCTCTATCGTTTTGATTTGGCAGGTCATCTTCCATTATAACGGCGTGCTGAACAATTTCCTGTCGATATTCGGATACGACAAGATCGACTGGTTTAAATCAGAGTATGGGCAGTTTCCGGTTGTGCTGCTGTTTTTGTGGAAGAATCTAGGCTATAATATGATTCTTTTCATGGCGGCGCTGAACAATATGCCCCAGGGCCTTTTGGAAGTGGCGAAGGTCGAGGGCGCGGGCCCAATCTACAGCTTTTTTAATATTAAGCTGCGCTATTTGTCGCCGACGGTACTGTTTGTTACCATTTTATCGCTGATTAATTCCTTTAAGGTGTTCCGTGAGGTATATTTGCTGACGGGTGAATATCCTTATGAGTCGCTTTACACGCTGCAGCATTTCATGAACAATATGTTCCTCAATATTGATTATCAGAAATTGTCGGCTGCGGCGGTCCTCATGGCGGCTGTTATGGTTGTGCTGATTGCCATCCTTTTTGTGGCGGAAAACTTCTTCGGAAGGGATGTGGAAGGATGAGAAAAGCAATCTATACCATTGGACGTGGTCTGGTATTTTTAACAGCGCTTTTCTTTGCCGTGGTCTTTTTGATGCCGACGGTTTTGACGATCACAAACTCTTTCATGTCCAGTACGGAATTGGCTGCGAATTATGGTGTGATATTTTCTTCGCTTTCCAACGCTACCACTTACGTCTCGGATCAGGTAAATCTGAAATTTATTCCGGATCAGGTTAGTTTTTCTCAATATGCGACGGCCTTGCTGAAAAGTCCGGACTACTTGATAAAGTTCTGGAACAGCGTTATTTTAGTGGTTCCCATTGTTGTGTTTCAGGTGGCTGTTGCAGCGTTTGCGGCATACAGCTTTACCTGCTATCGTGGTAAGTTTAAAGAAGTGCTTTTCTTCTTTTATATCATTCTGATGCTGATGCCCTATCAGGTAACGCTGGTTCCTAATTACCTGGTGGCAGAATGGACACATCTTTTGAACACGCGCTGGTCAATCATCCTGCCGGGAATTTTTGCGCCGTTTTCGGTATTTTTGCTGACGAAATTTATGCGACGCATCCCGGTTTCACTGATTGAGGCTGCAAAACTGGACGGCGCTGGCGATTGGAAGATTTTTACCCGCGTATGTATTCCAATGTGCCACAGCGCGCTTTACTCCATTGTGATACTCGTTTTCATTGACTATTGGAACATGGTTGAGCAGCCGATCATTATGCTCTCCGATGCAGAAAAGCAGCCGCTTTCCGTGTTTCTTTCGCAAATCAATACCGGCGAGGTCGGACTTGCCTTTGCGGTCGCGACCATTTATATGGTGCCGACACTCCTGCTTTTCCTGCATGGAGAAGATTATCTTGTGGAAGGCATCACATATTCTGGCTCCGTAAAGGGGTAAGGGGGATATTATGGATACCAAAGAAGTACAAAGAGGGAAGAGAAGAGGCTGGATTAAGAATGCGGCGATTATTTTCCTGGCGATTATGCTTGTCCTTACATTCTTCTCAAATACCATAATGAACCACTCCTTACCAGAAGTCGCCACGCAATATGTGTCGTCGGGGACGATAACGGAGAGAATCCGCGGAACGGGAACGGTTTCGGCCAACTCCGCTTATGATGTGAAAATACAGGAAAATCGCGTGATTAAGACCGTTGCCGTGAGAAAGGGCGATACGGTGGAAGTGGGCGACGTGCTGTTTATCCTGGAAGAGGGCGAGAGCACGGGGGTGCAGGAGCTGCGCGATCAATTGGAAGAGGCACAGTATAACTACAGACTCCTTTTGATTAATTCACCATACGTCAACAGTGCCTCCGATACGCTGGCGGTAGAACGGCTGCAGGAGGCGTTAGATGCGGCAATTGAAAAGCGCGACCTTTCTTACGTGACGGATTCGCAGATTGCGACTGCGGAGAGCGACGTTGTAGATAAAGAAATCGCAGCGGAAATTGCGGCCGATAAGGTTACGGATATTGATGATGCGATTGCAGAAATTACGGAGCAGATTTCAAATCTTGGCGGCGGTACGGCGGCTGGAGATGCTTCTGCTGAAATGAAAGCGTTACAGACTGCGCAGGATGCGTTGAATACGGCAAATAGCGCATTGCAGACTGCCAATTTGATATATGGAGAGGCATACGATGTATTGG
>URVL01000016.1 GCA_900551265.1 uncultured Eubacteriales bacterium
GAGGAAATGGATGATGAAGAATAAGCTGCGCTCTTTTATGGTGCTGGCCGCCCTTGCGGTGTGCTTTGGCACCTTTTGCTGAATTATTTTGACTATGAGGCATACGGGCGTGATATTCGGATCAACGAGGACGGCCATTTTGCCCCCGGCGGCTATGTGCTGAATAACGGTGGGAAATTCATCGAGCACTACCACGGGATCGAGGACATTCCCGCCGAGCACAGGGTTTTCTCCTATCCGAAACTTTCCATCCGGGAACAGATGGCGGCCTACAAGGAGATTATTGACGGTTCCTCTTTGGAAGGCTATCGGAAACTTTCCAATAAGGAGCGTGAGGAACGATAGACGGCACTTCGAGACACTTTGTCCCGAGGTGGCCGCCGGAAAGGAGGCGGTATAACTGATTGATGAAGATGTTTCCCGGCGTACCATAGCAATTTCTGTCCGGGCCAGCAAGCTGACGGCGCGGGGCCTTGCCTATTCTGAAGTAGCTGAAGCGGAAGGCGTTGACGAAAGCGCAGTGCGGCGGGCTGTGGAGCGCGGTTTGGAGAACATGAAAAAATATTTGAAAAAATCCCGCTGAACCAGTCCGAATATCATCCAAAAATGTCTCGGTTTATGAGAGGAGGTTTTCTTTTCTTCGCAGATGAACAAGGGCGGCCCCGAGCGCAATCCGGGGAGCCAGGCGGCGGGTGCGCGGTGACTTTTCCCAAAGGAAAATGAGCGAACAACACCAGCGCCGCAAGTGGGCCCGGCCAACCTACGGCCACGATCCGGCAGTGGACAGGCTGGCCGCCTGTCCCTCCGGGCCGCCCTCTCGTCTGCGAGGGAGCGCCGCGCCGAGTATAGTTGTCTTTGGACAGGTCAAGGAAATGGGCGCGGCGTTCCCTAAATTTTTATCAAAGGGGGAATGAAAAAGTGAAGTTCGATTCTACATTGGCCGCTATGCTGGCCGAGCCGTGGAGCAACAACGCCTGCCGGGGATATGTGATCTATGCGATGGAAAACTGTGGTTTTTCCCCCGAGGACATCCGGCGCGTTGTCGGTGAGCTCCATTATGTATTTGATTTCAAAACGCTGGACGAGGCCCAGCACCATTACGAAAACGGCCCCTATTAACTTCGAGACAAAGTGTCCCGATGTGAGGACAGGCCAAAGGGCGGCACTTGTGCGGTGCCGCCTTTTCGCGTTTCCCCACAGGACAACCGGGAGGCGTTTATCAATCTGAACAAAGGAGGTTTTACCGTGAGATTAACCGCACAGGAACTGGAACAAATGAAAAGTGTTGACATTGGCGCAGTTTCCCCCGAGTCTCTGCCCGATGTGAGCGGTATGACCTTTGATAACGCCCTTTCCCGCAAAGAGCGCGTCACAAGGTTTTTGCAAGTTGCCAAAAATCTGTACTGCTTCAACATCGGCGGAGTCGGTGTGAAAATTGAATTTGCGGAAGGCGGGCCGTCTTTGCAGGACACCTTGACGGACTATTTGATCCGGCAAAAAAGTGGGCTGTGACTTCGGCTGCGGCCCGCCCCAGCTTCGAGACAAAGTGTCCCGAGGCGGAGCCATCCTTGTTGTCCCTATGGGACAGAGTTATAATATAAGTGTAATGTGATAGGGAAGGAGGAACAATGTCACGAACAAAAAACAGAGGGTTTCAACAGAGTTTCTCTCCCTCTTATACGATCCGGCGCTGGCGGCTGGGCGAATATATCCGGCTTTCCAAAGAAGATTTGAAAAAAGGAAAAGACGATAGCAACAGCGTAAAAAACCAGCGCGACCTGCTGAATGACTTTTACCAAAAACACATTGAGGAATTTGAAAGCGTTTCCGAATATGTGGACGATGGACACACGGGGACGGATGCCAACCGCGAAAATTTCCAGCGGCTTCTGGCCGATGTAATGAGTGGGAAAATCAACTGTGTTGTGGTAAAAGACCTTTCCCGTTTTGCCCGGAATTACAGCGATGCGGGAAGTCTGATTGATAACCTGTTTGTGCAGATGGGTGTCCGTTTTATCAGTCTTGCTGAAAATGTGGACAGCTATCTCAACCCGGACAGCGTTTCCAGCATTATTGTTCCGATTACAAATGTAATGAACGATCAATACTGCTATCAGACTTCAAAGAAAATCCGCCAGGTGTTTGACTATAAGCGGCGCAACGGCCAGTACATCGGCTCCTTTGCTCCCTACGGCTACATAAAAGATCCGAAAGACAAACACCAGTTGATTGTCGATCCCGAGGCCGCCGAGGTTGTAAAGCTCATTTATAACAAGACTTTGCAAGGGGAAACAAGGCGAGCTATCGTCTACCACCTAAACGACCACGGCATCCCCAGCCCGACAACCTACCGAAAAAATAAGGGCCTGCCCTATTCCTGCTCGGTATCAGATAATCCCATGTGGGGAGATCGGGTGCTTACGAACATTCTTACCAACCCGATTTATACCGGGGATTTGGTACAGGGCCGCCGCCGTGTGAAAAGCTATAAGGTACATGAGATTGAGGCGGTGCCGGAGGATGAATGGGTGCGGGTGGCTGATACCCACGAGGCGATTATAGACCGGGAAACCTTTGAAAAGGTTCAGGCCCTGTTGAAACGGGACACCCGGACGGCCCCACGGAAAAAGGAGCTCCATCTGTTCAGCGGTTTTCTCCGCTGTGCGGATTGCGGAAAATCCATTACACGGAGCCAGAGCGGGAAAAATGTGTATTACGCCTGCTCTACCTACAAATACCGCTCCCGGACTGCCTGCTCCATGCACTCAATCAAGCATGAGCGGCTGGAGGCCGCCGTCCTGTTTGCCGTCCGTCAACAGGTACATCTGGCCGTTTCCTTTTCGGAGATACTTGCCCGTATCAACTCGGCTCCAGTCAAAAAAAGCCAGTCATTCCGACTGGATGATCTGATTGCCGCAAAGGAAAAGGAACTGGCGAAAATTACCCGATACAAACAGTCTCTTTATCAAGACTGGAAAGACGGGGAAATTACCCAGCAGGACTACCGGACAATGAAGGCTGACTATGAACGGCAAATAAGCTCTATCTCCGATGTGCTGGAGCGGCTGACCGCTGAACGGGCGGAACTGGCAAACGGCGTTGACAGCGAACATCCGGCGCTGGTGGCATTTAAGAAACACCAGAACATTGAAACGCTCAACCGGGAAATCCTCATTGATCTTGTAAACTACATCAAGGTTTACGAAAACGGCAATATCAGCGTGAAATTCAAGTTTGCTGACGAGTTTCGTAGAATTGCCGAATACATTGAAATTAACATTTCTGAAATTCCCGCCGCGGCGGGCTGATGCCCGCCACATCATTTCTGGCAGTGTGTTTTCCTAATATGAAACATTCATATGCTTGCTACGGAACTTTTGCAGCCTTTTTTCGATAGTGGATTTTCGGAAAGAATATCTTAACAACCCATAGCTGTTTTGTATTGTGAGAAATGTTACGCAGTTAAAGGCTGGCTTTGATAGTAAAGGTATAAACTCCTTGTCACTTAAAAATCAAGCCTTTAAAATCCTTATTTTCAAAGCTTATCTTGCCTTTACACCGTAACAAAACAAAGATAAAATTGAGATTTTCCCTCTCACACAATGATTGTACATTGCAGATACAATTTCTATGGTGCCAAAATGGTGCCCAACCTTGCAAAACCACCTTATACGGAGATACATAGAGATATATGATTTTATGAGGAAAGTCTTTAGTTTAAGCCGCTTTTACGGAGTTTTATAAACGTCTACGGAAAGTTATAAAGGGATTTCCGTCTATAAAATCAATAAAAAATCATAAATCGGAAAAAGATGACCGTTACCAAAAGAGGCAGGCGCTGCTGTTTCAAAGTTGCGGAACCGGGTCATATAAGAGCGAATATGGTTTCAGTCAGTTTTACTCAGGCGGTGCTCCGTGCATTTTGGGTGCGGTTGTGTTACAGTCCTCTCAAATAAAGGATAAAAGGAAATAGGTGCCTGGGCTGTCTGTTATCCCGTTTTTGAGGTGCCGGCGTGTGTTATTTGCAAGCAGTATCTTGCGCAGGACGTGTGTTTGGAGTATGATAGGAATGTAATGTTTGAAAAATGTGCTTTTTATTGACCGGCGTTCCCTGAAAATTGCACGACACTTGAAACGTAAGGAGTATGCTTATGAAGTACACAAAAGCATGGCTGAATTATGAAAAGGCTGAAAATGCGCCGGAAGACATCTGTGTGACTTTATCGGAGCGTGGCCCGGTTGCAGACAGCATCCGCCGGGAACTGGAACTCGCGTTTCCCGCTATGTACGGCGTGACGCCGGTCTTCCGGGACACTGCAGAGGATGCATCGCTTGCCGTAACGTTTGACTGCAACATGGCGTGCGGCCTTGGGGAAGAGGGCTACCGCATTGAGGCTGTGCCTGGCAGTATTCGCGTTGTATCCGGCTGACAGCGCGGCTTGCTGTACGGTATGTTTGCAATGCTGAAGAGGCTGCGTGTGGGCAAAACCGTTTTTACACTTGAAAAAGTACCGTCCAATCCATGGCGCATGCTTGACCACTGGGATAATCTCGACGGCTCCATTGAACGGGGATATTCCGGAAAATCCTTCTTTTTCCGTGACAATGAGATAACTGTCACAGAACGTATCCGGGATTATGCGCGGATGATCGCTTCTGTCGGTATCAACGCCGTGTGCATCAATAACGTCAATGTGCGCGGTGTCGCGGCAGAGCTGATCACGGAACGTTATCGTGAACCGCTTGTACGGCTTTCTCGCATTTTTGAGGGGTACGGCGTGAAGCTTTTCCTGTCTCTCAACTTTGCGGCTCCAAAGCGTATCGGCGGACTGGATACCTCTGATCCCTGTGATGAGAATGTACGCGCGTTCTGGCGCGCAAAATTTGCCGAAGTATTTGCGCACATCCCGAATTTCGGCGGTTTTGTCGTCAAAGCAGACTCTGAGGGAGAACCGGGCCCGTTTGCCTATGGCCGTACGCATGCCGACGGCGCGAACATGCTGGCCGAAATGGTGCGTCCATATGGCGGCATCATTATTTGGCGCTGCTTTGTCTATAACTGCCAACAGGACTGGCGCGACACCAAAACCGACCGTGCCCGTTCTGGTTATGATAACTTCATCGGACATGATGGAGAATTTGCAGACAATGTGATATTGCAGATTAAAAATGGTCCGATGGATTTGCCGGTGCATCCACTTTTCGGCGGATTGAAAAAGACGAATATGATGCTTGAGGTGCAGATTGCGCAGGAGTATACCGGACAGCAGCGGCATGTCTGCTATTTGATGCCAATGTTCCGTGAGGTATTGGACTTTAAAACGTATTGTGGCGCAGAGACAGATACGGTTGCGGATCTTGTCTCCGGGCGTACGCACGGCAATTGCAACTGTGGTATGGTGGCTGTTACCAACACCGGCGACGACGAAAACTGGACGGGTCATGACCTCGCGGCCGCGAATCTCTATGGTTTTGGGCGTCTTGCTTTTGATACGTCGCTTAGCGCACAGGAAATTGCGGAGGATTGGATCCGTTTGACATTTGGTTCGGACGAAAGAGTTCTTGAAAATGTGCGGCGCATTTTGATGATGTCGTGGCCGGCTTATGAGAAATATACATCGCCGCTTGGCATTGGATGGATGGTCACGCCGCATACGCACTATGGACCGGACGTAGAAGGTTACGAGTACGACCGCTGGGGTACATACCATAGAGCGGATCATATGGGCATTGGCGTTGACCGTACGCCTGAGGGCACGGGCTATACCACGCAGTATCATGAGCCGAATGCTTCAATATACGCGGATATCAAGACTTGCCCGGAGGAACTTCTGCTCTTTTTCCATCATGTCCCTTATGCCCATATCTTGAAGACTGGCAAGACCGTGATTCAGCATATTTACGATACGCATTTTGAGGGCGTAGAGGATGCGGCACAGATGCTCGCTCTCTGGCAGGAGCTAAAGAATCTGGTAGAACCCGCTGTATATGCACGCGTGGAAGCGCGTCTTGCCTATCAGGCAGAGCACGCAAAGGAGTGGCGTGACAGGATTAATACGTATTTCCATCGTATGACTTGGGTGGAAGATGAGAAGGGCCGCAAAATTTATTAAATTACTTTAAAGCGCAATCGGAAAATAAAAAACATTTCTGCATAGTCTCCGGTGCGCTGCGGGATACGCGGTATAAAAAAGGAAAGGTATGAAAACATACCTTTCCTTTTTTGCTTTATGGCCATAATATTCATAGGCAACTTACACGTTCAGAAACACCGGGCTTTATTCATGCCGCTTACAGGTGTATGTATCCGCAGTCAGGCAAAACACCTCGACGGCACAAGCCATCTCTGGCGTGAACACAAAGTCACGTCCTGTCTGCTGACACATAAGGTGCGACAGCGCCACTGATTTATCGGCCTCAGAGTTTAAAAATGCGACACGTCCTGTGCCGATGACACTCTCAAACCGATAACCATACGCACAGGCTTGGTTGCCCTCAATTAGTTCATGTCCGCAGTCCAGTTCAAAGCCGACGATACCGCCACGCTTTAATATGTCGATTTTTCGCCCCTCTTTTGCACTGTGGAAATAAAGTTTCAGTGTCTTGTTTTCATAGGTATAACCAAAATTCATGGGTACAATATACACGCCGTCCCCATCCAATAGGCCCAACCGGCAGACTTTGCAACGGTCAATTACCGAAAGAATGTCTGAAATCTCACGCACTTCACGATCAGCTCTCCGCATTAGCCTGACCTCCTTTTTCTCCGGACCCGGCAGAAAGGAACGTACTGAAAACCATTTGCCGTTACAAACCGTATATAGTATTTAATACGATTATTTGATTTGCAATACCCTAGCTTAATACTGCCGGAATTTATGCATACGGTAGCCGTTAATACAAAAAAAGTAATCAAATTATGTCGAAAAATGTAAAAAACCATTTAATGGGCGTGAAAAAGTGGGGATACTGATAAAATAAACCGTAAGTGGTTAAACTTTTGACAAGGAAACACGTAAAATTCTAATTATTAAGACTATTTGGAGTGATACGATTGAACACAGGGATACTGGTAAAAAATCGGATTCTTGAACTCTGCGAAGAACATCATATTACCGTTAATAAGCTCTGTACAATTTGCGGCATTACCCAGTCGACACTGAATAACATTGTCAATGATAAAAGCCAAAACCCAACTATCTCCACAATTAAAAAGATTTGCGACGGGCTTAACATAACATTGTGCGAATTTTTTAATACAGACGCCTTCAATGAGTCTGAGCAGGAGATCAAATAGACTTGGCAGAGCGTTTCCGATTACGTGAAGTGTTGCAAGACGGCGTAGCTTTTTACAGTAGATACCTACTTTAAAAAGCCTATGCCGTTTGTTATAATACTCTCTGTCATTTCGGCAAGTTCTTCAGACGAGATCGTCATGCCATTATCCAGCCATTTTTGTAAAAGCCCAATACAGCCGGTGCTGATAAATGCGTAAAAATATTCAATTTTAGCGGGGGAGGCATGTTCGTAAAAACGCGAATAGGTCTCCATACAGAGTTGCCGCCCCATATTAATAATTCGATAAAGGAATTCCTTGTCTCCATATTCGCCAAGTGTAACGGCACATAAATCGGAGTTGTTTTTCAGACATTCAAAAATGCCGGCTGTGATGGTTACTGGTGTGAGTTCTCCATTGTCGGCATGCAAAAGCGGTTCAGCCGCCTTTTGAAACTCCTGCGTCATTTCATTTTCGATGTTGTCGCGAAGATCGTAAATATCCGTATAATGACTGTAGAAAGTGCCGCGGTTAATGCCCGCACGCTCACATAACTCTTTGATAGTTATGTGTTGAATCGGCTTTTTGCGCAGAAGATCCGTAAACGCGCTGCGTATAAGCGTGCGTGTGACACGAGTTCGATGATTAGATGTTAATTTTTTCAAAACTACCGCCTTTACTGAACAAAACCTGTCTGATGTGTCGTTTAAAAATACACGTGACGCCATTTTGTAAATTGAAATAAGAAGATGAGACTATTATAATATAAATGAAGAGGAAAGACAACACACTGTTTGAAAACCACGCGAGGAGGTGTGTAAAATGAGCAAGCTGTATCTTGTGACAGGTGCCTGTGGACATCTGGGGAATACCATTATTCGTATTTTGAAAGAACAAAATGTGGCTATACGGGGTCTCGTGTTACCATCTGAGAATGTAAAATCGGATGGACAGGTTCAGTATATAAAAGGCGATGTCTGTGACCGTGCGTCGATGGAACCGCTGTTTGAAGGAACTGAAGATCAGGAGACCATTGTGATTCATACGGCGGGTATTGTCGATATTTCCGGTACGGCGTCGCCGGTACTTTATAATGTCAATGTGGGCGGTACGCGAAACATTATTGAGCTGTGTCTGGAGCATAAAGTAAAAAGACTCGTATATGTCAGCTCCGTACATGCAATCCCGGAGAAAGACCACGCTCATGTACTTTCGGAAGTGCGCGAATTTTCTGCGGAGGCGGTACATGGCGGTTACGCCAAGACGAAAGCGGAGGCAACGCAGGCTGTATTGGATGCCACAAAGCGGGGGTTGGACGCCGTGGTCGTGCATCCGTCCGGCATTATTGGGCCTTACGGCGATGTGGGAAATCACCTGGTGCAAATGGTGAACGATTATATTAGCGGAAAGTTACCGGCGTGCGTACGAGGTGGGTATGATTTTGTAGATGTGCGAGATGTGGCGGAAGGGTGCCTGATGGCGGCGGAACATGGCGTATGCGGAGAGTGTTACATTCTTTCCAACCGGCACTATGAAGTGCGCGAAATTTTGCAGATGGTCAAAAAAATGTATGGTGGCCGCCGTCTGCCGACCTTGCCGATGTGGATGGCGCGTGCTGCGGAGCCTTTCATGAGCGGATTTGCAAAGTGGAAAAAGCGCCGGCCGTTATATACAAAGTATTCGCTCTATACGCTTCAGAGTAATGATAAATTTTCGCACGATAAGGCGACTTCGGAGTTGGGTTACCGGCCAAGGGACCTCTATCAGACTATCCGGGATACAGTGACATGGTTACGACGTAAAAAATCGAATGATTCTTTCTAAAGTACTTTTGAAAATGGCAAGACCTTTTGCCACGTTTGGGGCAAAAGGTCTTTTCTATTGGCACTTTCAATCGATACGGCTCGTCATTTTGATCATTTTGGCACAGAAAATGCAAAGCACGGCGGCTTACCTTATGTTAACATTGTATCCGTAAGGGGGATTGACGATGGATTGGCTCGACAGAATGAATGCCGTGATGGATTACATTGAGGAGCATCTTGCCAGCGAAATCTCCTATGATGAAATCGCCCGCCTGGCCTGCACGTCGGCGTACCATTTTCAGCGGATGTTTCCGTATGTTACCGGTGTAACGCTTTCGGAATATATTCGGCGCAGAAGATTGACAGATGCTGCGTTTATGTTGCAACATACGGACGCGAAGGTGATTGATGTTGCACTGCGGTATGGATATGAATCGCAGGCCGCGTTTACACGCGCATTTAAAAGCCTGCACGGCGTCACGCCTGCCGCGGCATGTGATGCAGGCGTTTCTCTAAAGGCTTATCCACGCATGACCTTCAAAATATCGATTCGGGGAGATGTTGAAATGGAATATCGTATTATGGACCGTCCGGCTTTTGAGATGTTTGGGGTTGCAGGTCAAATAAATGGCTGGGAGGATCCCTTTGAGGCGGTTCCCGCATTTAACCGCAAATGTGATGAGGATGGCAGCGTAGACGAGATGAACGCACTTTTGGGGCGCTTTCATGATACGTATCTGCATGCGGCGCTTTATGATTTCACGGAAGAGGGATTTCAGTATATGATTTGCTATTACCTACCAGAAGGAATGGCAATTCCGGAAAAGTTTAAAAAACTTTCTGTCCCGGCATTGACTTGGGCAGTCTTTACAATGCCGGAGAACATCACAATAAAGGAATTTCGCCGCCGTATTTGGCGTGAATGGTTTCCAACGTCTGGTTATGAGCAAGCAGAAGGGCCGGAATTTGAGATGTACTATGGCCAGGCTGCTCATGGGAATGCCATTTATGAAGTCTGGGTTCCTGTACGGAAAGATAAAGGAAGATCATAAAAAAAGAGGGAGCGAGAGCTCCCTCTTTTTTTATGCACAGGATTAAAGTTTTATTGAAACTCTACCGCATCGATATAGTGCTTTCAATCAATGCTTTTCTAATATATTTCGACAAAATTGCAAAACAATTGGCAAAAAAATGATATCTTACGGTGATTTTTTGATAGATTTAACCGGCCGTCATGCTATGTGAGGGCGTTGACGTTGCCGGCTTATGGTATATCCATGGAGATCTCTTTACTTGATGAGTCGCGTTTTTTTGGGCCCTGCATAGAATGGGGAGGACGCGTGCGTATAACGTACACAGCCAGTACTGTAGAAAGGACTACCAATATGCCAGCCAATGTGAATATCTCATCCCGCACGATTAGACGGGAGCTTACGTATTGCAATACGCCGATTTTAAAATATACCTGTACGTATCCGGTTTTTTCTTCCCGTAATCCACGCGTCCGGGTTGATAAATTGAACCGGTACTATGAAAATGCCGCAGCAGCCTTTGTACGCTATGTCCGGCAGACGCTCTGGCCCGCAGCCATTGCAGATTACCGGAACAGCGTGGCGAATGGTTACCCGATTCACGAATATGAGGCTGTACGGGATTATGCCCTGACGGAAAACGAAGATTGTCTGGTCAGTCTTTACACGGATCAGTATGAATACACGGGAGGGGCGCATGGCAGCACGATTCGAACGGCCCAGACGTGGTTGTTGCCGCAAGCAGAAAAGCTGAATCTGTGCAATCTGTTTCCGTTTGACAGCACGTACTTGGCGAGAGTGAAATTGGCGGTGATTGACCAGATTGAGGCACAAATTGCCGCTGGAAATGACTCCTATTTTGACAATTATCGTGAATTGGTATTGCAGACCTTTAATGCCTGCCAGTTTTACCTGACACCGGAGGGTTTGATCATTTATTTTCAGCAGTATGATATCGCGCCGTATTCCAGCGGGATCCCTACATTTTGCCTCCCATACCAAATGATTGGGGCTGTCCTGCCATGCTGTTGATTGAAATTATGGCACAAAAAAGGATTCCGTTTTTTAAACGGAATCCTTTTTTGTGATATCACTTAAAAATCCCATGATTTTGCAAGCAAATCACTTACCAACGAGCGAGTCGCCTCAAAGATTTCCTCAATGGGTTTTTTCAAGGATACAGATTTGTCGCGTGTGACCAGTTCACAGCAGCCCTCCTTGAGATTACGTGGGCTGACGATCACACGTACCGGAACGCCAAGTAGGTCGGCATCGGAGAACATGACGCCGGCGCTGACATGCCGGTCATCATAGAGAACTTCAATTCCCTGCTTTTGCAGGTAATCATAGAGCTGATCGGCCAGCTCATGCGCTTCGGCATTGTCACTGCGTACGCAACAGATATGAACCTGCCAGGGCGCGATGGAAATTGGCCAGATGGGACCGTAATCGTCATGATGTGCTTCGCAGACCGACGCGGCCAGCCTGCCGACGCCAATACCGTAGCAACCCATAATGGGATACTGCGACGCACCGTTTTGGTCCAAATACGTCATACCCATGGACTTTGTATATTTCGTGCCGAGCTGAAAAATGTTGCCGACCTCAATGCCACGCGAAACGGTGATGGCGGGCTTGCCACATTTCGGGCAGATACCGCCGTCGGTAATCTTGGCAAAGTCGTGGAATTCGGCGTCGGGGCAGTCGCGTTCGATGTCAAGACCGGTATAGTGATGCTCTGCCAAATTTGCGCCACAGGAAAGATTATTCGTACCTAGCAAAGAATTGTCATAAAGTACGGTAAAATTACCGCTTAACTGATAGGGGCCAATACATCCGGCAACTAAGCCGCAGTCCTCTGTAATGACAGCGGGGTGAACGTCCACGCCGATAAAATTGCGAAGCTTCGTCTCGTTTACGTCAAGATCGCCGCGAATAAAGAGCACAATGTAGGAATCGTCCGCATTACGCTGATATACGACCGCCTTGCAGCTTTTTTCGGTTGGCATATCGAGAAAATTGCAAACCTCTTCAATGGTGTGCATACCCGGCGTGGCAACAAGCGTAAGCGGCCGGGACACTTCATCACGCGTATTATAAATGACGCTTTCTGCCGCCTCCATATTGGCACGGTAGTCGCAGTTGCGGCATACGGCGATAGAGTCCTCGCCGACGGGAGTAAGCAGCATAAATTCATGCGACAGGTTACCGCCCATCATTCCGGAGTCTGACGCCACGGAAATGACCTCTGGAATGCCTGCACGCGCAAAGATACGCTCGTAGGCACGGAAACAACGCGCATAATAAGCCTCAAGATCTTCCTGAGACGTATGGAAAGAGTAGGCATCCTTCATGGTGAATTCGCGGACGCGGATCAGACCGGCACGCGGACGCGCCTCATCGCGAAATTTGGTCTGAATCTGATAAATCATAAAAGGATACTTTGTATAACTTTGGCCGTACTCGCGGACCAAATGCACGGCCGCTTCTTCGTGTGTCATGCCCAGCACGAGCGGATTTCCGTTACGGTCCGTAAAACGCATCAGTTCACTGCCAACGCTTTCGTAACGTCCGGACTCCTGCCAAAGAGAAGCGGGCAGCACAACGGGGAACTGTATCTCCTGACCATCTATGGCGTCCATCTCTTCGCGGATAATCTGTTCAATTTTGCGCGTGATACGGCGCAGAGGCATATAGGAAGAGTAAATGCCGGACGCAACGCCTTTCATGTAACCGCCGCGCAGCATCAGGGCGTGGCTGTCGATGACGCATTCAGAGGGCCGCTCCTTAAAACGGTCTCCGACTAATTTTTCAAGTTTCATGAAGATACTCCTTTCGTATCAGAAAAATCAGATTATACCTACGCGCGGCAGGCTTCCTGCAATACCGTCAACTGAATCCGACATGAAAAAACGCCCTAAGAAAAAACTCCTTAGGGCGAACATCAATCCGCGGTACCACCTAAATTCGGAAACCATACGATTCCCGCACTTCCCGGGTTTTTGACACCGGTATCCTGTAACGGGAACACCCGGCGGGATATACTGTCTGTTCCATCCCGCAGCTCGGAGAGGGGTTCGACGCACTATACCGGGAACTTACACCAGCCGTTCCCTCTCTGTCGGATACAGATACGCATACTGATTCTCGTCTCAGCTTTTCACTATTATTTTAATTATAGGACATTGTATCCCAAAAGTCAATGACAATTTTGCTTACCGAAGGACCAGACGCTAATATTCTCGCGTTTCGCGCAAGCGTTTACGCAGGCGATTGAGGTGACGTTCAAAGTATCCGCGCGAGATATATTCTGCCAGTAGGTACTGATCGAACGCGGGAACGGTACAGGAGTAAAATCCAAGACGCTCTTCGTAGAATTCGCGCAAACGTTCGGGAAGCACCATATATCCAATTCGCATGGAGGGAGAGAGACTTTTTGAAAAAGTATTGAGGTAAATTACATTCTGTCCGCCGTCCATGGAATACAGTGTTTCAGGAGGCAGGCCTCTTGCCGCAAATTCCGAATCAAAGTCGTCTTCGATGAGTACGGCGCCGCGTGCGGCGCCCCACGCAAGGTACTCCAACCGGCGAGACGCGGGCGCCGTAACGCCGGTCGGAAAACTGTGAAATGGTGTGACATGCAGCACGTCTGCACGTGATTTTTGCAATGCGGCGGGGAGAATGCCGTCGCGCCCGAGCGGAAGCAGCTCACACTGTGCGCCGTTTGCCTCGTAAACAGCACGTATTTTATCATAGCCTGGCGTTTCGATGCCGTAGATTTTGTCCCTGCCGAGCAATTGCACAATGAGACTGTAAAGATATTCGGCGCCCGCGCCAATGATAATATTGGCCGGTTGTGCCGTCATGCCTCGTGTATGCAGCAAATGCAGTGCAATGGCGTTGCGCAGAGCCGCACAGCCGTTGTGCGGCGTTTTTTGCAGCAAAGCGTGATCATATTTGGAGATGACCTCGCGCATGAGTTTTGTCATAACGGAATACTCAAAACCGCTGGGATTCCCCACGTCCGGCACGGGATCGGAGCAGAGCGCAATGGCGCGGTCGGATATTCTCTGCGGGCGCGGCGTGTTAATCTGTGCCACGAAGTATCCGCTGCGTTCACGGGCGTGCACATAGCCCTCGGCAACGAGCTGTTGATAGGCGTGATCGACTGTGGCGGTGCTGACACCAAGATGCTCGGCAAACGCGCGCCGTGATGGCAGACGGAATCCGGAAGGGAGAACACCGGAGGCAATATCGTTGCGCATCAGCGTGTAAAGCGCCTGATATTTTGGCATGTTTTTAGAGAAAGAAAGATCGTAAGTAATCATCTGGTATGAAAAGAAATCCTTTGTTTGGGTATTTTAAGATCACCAGTTTTCACTATAATAGAGGAAAAGCCGGATGTCAAGCCCCGGCAGAGATAAAATATGGACAGGGATGTGACGCTTTGGAGATCAGTGTAGCCATTGCACATCCTACGTCGGAGAGAAGGTAATGAAGTGGAGCAGAAACATGCAAAAAGAAATCTGCGGCTTATGATTGTCACGGCGCTTTTGATGGCAATGAACATTGTAATGAGCTCGTTTTCCCTACCCGTACCGGGCGGTCATCTGTATTTAAACGATATTGTAATCTGCACGGCGGCGATCCTGTTGCCGCCGCCCTATTCTTTTGCAGTTGGTGGTGTAGGCGCTTTTCTTGGAGACCTGTTTTTTTATCCGGCGCCGATGTTTGTTTCGCTTGTCACGCACGGCCTGCAAGCCATCGTAATTTCACTTTGCGCTCGTAGTAACTGGAAGATGGCTCTCGTCTGGAAAACCGGAATTGGCGTTTCTATTGGCGCGGTAATTATGGTGGTAGGATATACCTTTGGACGTGCCTATATTTACGGCACACCAGAATATGCTGTTTTAAAATTACCGTATCAGATCCTACAGGCAGCCGTTGGGGCGGTTTTGGGCGTTATTATCGCTCTGGCCATCTTGCAAAAGAAGAAACCGGAGGAACTGTTTTAGAATATGGCGAAAGACGAGAGTTGTTCCGTAGCCATGCTCTCGTTTTTTTACGATATTGAAAAGGTAAAAATTACTGTAGACAAAGCATGCGCGCTTACGTTCATGCAAGAGAGAATATAAGAGAGGTTATTTAAAAAGTTAGCTATATACAAAGAAAAACCAACTATCTCCTTGATAGTTGGTTTTTCTTTTGTCTGACTGCGACGAAATAGATATTTTCGATTTCTCGGAGGTGGGAGTTTCATGTAAGGGAGATTGGTTATTTAGAAAAATACTGCTCTCTGGTAATTAATAGTTCAATATTATCGTTTTCTTTGTTGCATTCTTTAAAACCAGCTGCAAGATGTGTTCGAACAGCAGCTGTCCGATTCACTTCAAAACTATTATGGATAGCATCGACATTTAAGTTCACAAAGGCATACTCTAGAAGTAATTTCAACGCCTCGACCGCGTAACCTTGCCCTCGAAATTTAGCATCTAAAACGATGCCCATTTCATGCCACGGTGCAGTATCGCTTTTATGGATATTAACCTCACCAATAAACTTGCCATCATGCGACCGTGTTATATAGGCATAAAATCGTTCTGGTTCTTGACCAATAAACCAGTCGTACCAGTTTTTCCATTGCTCTTCGGGAAAATCAATACAGCCGCTGTCTTTGTGATATCCTCTAAAGTCCAAATCGTATCCTTTATTATAGTCCATGGTAGCAGCATCGTTTAGTAATTGTTGTCGATACCATAAATCACGGTATTGAGGAACATACAATTTTAATTGACTATCTAACACAAAACAACTCTCCAAATACCACATAATTTAGTATGAAAATCAATTGCTCCGCAGAACAAAGCTACCAATTTTTCACTTGGTTCTCTTTTCACTGGAAACGGCAATTTTAGAGAAAAAGTGAAAAGTGAATAGAGAAAAGGCCAAAAAGAAACAACAATTTTCGATCAGAAGATTGTTGTTTCTTTTTGGCGGAGAAGGAGGGAATCGAACCATACATATAAATAAAAAAATAGGATATATAGCTTGACTTTTTTAATTAATTAGCATTCTTGTTAGCATTTTTGAATTTGTCGTAATAGGATTGCATGGCATTAACACTTTTTTTACGATCTAATTCTGAGATGTGTGTATATATTTTGCGCATGGTTTGATCGTCTGACCATCCTCCAATCTCCATGGCTATTTTTTCAGGCATACCTAAATGATAAGCTAATGAAGCAAAACTATGACGTAAGCCATGTACACCAACAAGAGGCAAATGATACTTTTCACAAATTGAATTTATGCCTTTCAACATCCAACTTGCAGACATTGTAACAACCATTTCGTCTTTTTCTTTTACGGAAGAAAGTGCGTCTACAAGTTGAGACATAATTGGTACGCATCTGCGAGACGAACTATTTTTTGATGTTTCCTTACGGATAAATTTGTTATGCTCGTCTGGAACCGTCGCGCCGCGAACATAGACGACTTTATTTGATAAATCTACATCACACCAACGCAGACCCAATATTTCAGACTGACGAAGACTGCAAAGCGCTAATAATGCTGGTATTTCAAATGGTGTATCTTTTATTGCAGGCATAAAAATTTCAATTTGCTCTGGTGTAAGGAAAGGCTTTGTATGTCTTACTATTTGCGGCAACCTTACATCGATTTTATTTTTTGTTTCTGAGTAAATTACGCTTGACACAAAGCGCCACGCGTTGCAAAGTGTTTTTGCCGAACATTTCAACGCTTCATTATTCACCGCATTTTGTGCAACCTCCAGAGTAATATCCTGTACCCCCAAAGTCATAATACTTTGCAGTCTATTATTCTGTATAATCCTATATCCGCGAATAGTGGAAGGGGAAAGTACATTTTCACGGGATGATATATATTTATCGATTGCCTGTGACAATGTGGTGTTTTGCTTTTGAGCAGAAAGTCTTTTCCCACTCAAATACTCCGCTTTGATAAGCTGGGCAGACTTAATGCACTTCTTTTCAGTAGGTTCCGTGACTGAAATGCTTTCGCCGCCTAAACGCAATTGGATAAACCAATTCCCGGAGGACAGTTTACGGGGTTTTGGGACTTTCATATTTAACTACCTCAATATTGTGATCATTTATATAAGCTATATTTTATCCAACATAATCTTCCATTTTATACGTACTTGTATAAAGTTTTTCAGATAATTGTGACTGTCTAAATTCTTCTGCAAGCATAGTTTTTGTAAATTCTGCGGACGGATCAATTTCCATCACAAGTTTTTCTAATTCTTCAACAGTGGAATAAAAAAATTCTTTACGTAAATTTACTTTATTGACTCTCTTTTCTTTAAGTGTATCATGCAGTCGGCTTTCTAGGTCAACGGCATCCTCTGAAAAAATAAAACTATGTACATCAAACTTAAAAGGTACACTTGCGTCTCCAAGTTCATCTATACGATCTTGTGGATTGATGCGTCTTGTCATTCCAATTTTAAATATATTTTCACCAAAAGAACCAAGATTAGAAATAATATATATATTCCCAGCTTTACCGTTTTGCAGATTTATAATATTATCTTTTTTAATCAAAACGTCTGAGAGCTTGGATTCAAGGCTAATAATGCGTTGTTGTAGCTGGTTGGCTTCTGTTTCACTAGCATTTTCTAACTGTGACTTTATGCGTTCAATTTCATTGGTATATTTCGATTCTTCTTGTTCAATTTTCTTTCGTTCTTCTTCCAAAGCCCTGCGTTCTGCTGCTTCTTGCCTAATTTGCTCACGGATAGCTGCTTGTTCTTGGCGCGCTTGTTCTTTCTTAATATAGTAGTTATACTCAATCTTAACTGCATTTATAAAAAGATATTCAATTTCACCGATAAAACGCGAGAGTGTACCTGCAATACTCTGATTCCCATCTGAAGCAATTTCCAGATACTTTTTTGTAATCTTTTTTATATTATCAATTGCGCGATCTAGTTTTTCATATTTTAAATCATAAAGAACATTTTGCAATTCCGCCTTAAGTGCAATGACCATAAGTTTATAAATTGCTTGATTTGTTTTTGTTGTATAGCGTACTGCATATTGATTAAAAACAAATTCTATTTGTCTATTGTTATCACGGAAAGCACGGCGCAAATCTTGAATATCCATACAGTGGAGTTTCAATATTATAGATGGAGCCAAATCATCTAGTACTTGTATATCTTCAGGAGATAAAGTTGTAGTTTTTTCGCCAGAATAAAAATCGGCATAATGTGAAATTGAATATTCAATACTTTTATAAATTTCACGTGATTTTATCAATTTATTTGTTGAAGTATGCAATTGTTTATTTAGAGCCGCTTCTTTTTCCGTTAATTCATTAATAGTATCATTCTGCTCCATAATCGTTGCACTGTTTTGCGCAATGATTTTATTGCCATCTTCAATCGCCGCTTGTATTTTCTCGTATTCAGTATAACGAAGTCCGTCAATTTTTTTTTGAAATTCTTCGCAAGCTTTTTTATAAGATTCCAAATCATCATGCAATGACTGTATCTGTTTTAATAGTTTTTGATTTTGATCTTCTACACGTTTTAATTCTCTTGCAGCTTTTCTTCCGAATAAATCCATAATTTTTTCACCACCAAACATTATATTTTTATAATTTTAACAGACGTATTTCAATATTGCAACACAATATAAAAAATATAGGAATTTTTTTCTTTTTTGACTTTACAAATAAGAACATTTGTTCTATAATAACAACACTAAAATAGAAAGGTGTTGCCAGGTGAAAAGTGAAATTATAAAGTTGATAGAGAGAGCCACAAAAAAACAGTTAAAAGTTATATATAGAATTATAAAGAAAATCATACAATAATCAAATATCAAAATATAAGAAAGCGACGGTCTAAATTTGATCGTCGCTTTCTTTTTGCATGTCTGCAACTAATTGGGTCGCCACTTTTTCGAGCATTTCCCACTGTTCGGAAGATAGCCGGGACAAGGCATAAATAAATCTACGTTTGAAATCTGGTTCTCCTGCCAGTATATTGCCAAAAAAATCTGCGAGTTCTTCGTCCGGCGTGACAGGGTCAAACATTTCCCCTTCCCCTGTTCGCAGCCAAATTTCATTGATGCCAAATTCCCGGCAGATATCAGCAATAGTTCGGTCACTAGGTTGTGACGTACCTGCGCATAATTGAGATACAAATGCTTGAGATACTTTAATCTTCTTAGCAAAATCAGTTTTTCTTATCCCTGACACAGATATAACTTTATTTATCCTATCTTTTAGTTCACTCAAAAGTATCACCTCCAATACAATAAATATTAAATCATAGATAATTAAAAAAGTCAAGAAGATTATTTAAGTGACTTAAAAAATATGCTTGACTTTTTAAGTTGCTTATGATATTATATAAGCAACTTAAAAGATAGACAAGGAGTGATTCAAATGAGCGAACGAGACAAAGAAATCTTGTCCAAACTTGCAGCGGCATGCGAGGTTTTACCGGATGGAAAGCGTGAATTTTTAATTGGATACGCGGAAGGCGTAGTGGCAATGAAGAAAAAGGAACAGGAGGCGAAGCGTAGTGAAGGAACTCAAGAAAGCAGCGAATCGGTATAACGACTTGATTGCCATGGTGTGCGGGCGGGCTTTTGTCAAATACGGCAGGCTGGATTATGCGGCATTCAGTAATGAAGTTGGAATCAGCGTATCGACACTGAGAAGACGGCTTGAAGATCCGGAAACAATTACGCTGGGAGAGCTACATAAAATTGCATCTGCACTTAAACTCGAGCAGGACGAAATAAAGGAGAAATTGCCGGTATGAAGCAGCGTATCCGCCTGATTTATAAAAATTGCGAGGTATGTGGAGAACGGTTTCCGGCATCGATTGGGAGCATGGAGCGGTATTGCAGCGTATGCTGGACCGGAAAATATCCGTTACTGAGTTTGCAAATATACTCGGTGTGACACGGCCTTATTTGAACAACGTCATAAACGGTTCGGCAAATTCTGAGGGATTGCAGGCGCGCATCAACGAGTATCTTGCAATACCGCCCGACTTTCGAGCCACCAAGACAAATTCTTGACGCATAAATGTCGGTTTGCAAAACGAAAGGAGGTGACACATGAAACACCGTACAGTTCCCTACCCTGATAACCCGGTAATCAAGATAGACGTCAACGAGATTCCGGAAGAAATAAAATGGGATCTTGCGAGGGCGACCTATGAAGCCGTGTTGAGAAGCTTACGCGACCCGGAACAGCGCGCGATCATAGAGGCCCGCAAAAAGCTGAACGCCGAAAAAGCTCACGAAGGGAGGTAATAGTCTTTGATGGAACAAAAAGAAAAGGCCGCGCTGACACCACAGACGCGACCACGTGAAATGAACCACGAAATTATTATAGCAGAAATGGCGCTGGTTTGTCAAACGGAACATTTGCGGGAGACAATCGGCGGTAAGATTTCCACCCGTGACTGTGTAAAAACGCTAAAGGCGCTTTATCCGGGGTTTGACAAGACACTGCTGTCAAAATGCATGAACACCGCGCATTACGGCGTTGTATTACACCGGAATGGGATGGCCGCATTACGACAGGCATTCCCGGAGCTTGACGCTCAGAATGCGCCAGAATCCAAAATGCGGCGTAAATCCGACGGGCATAAGTTTACATGCCGTGTGCAGGCTCGATTGCCTGACGAGCAATACAGCGAGTTGCAACGGTTCATACGTGCTGACGGTTACTGTACGATGCAGGACTGGATTTCCGATCAGATACGGAAGTACCTGAAACGTAAAAGAAGGGAGAAAAGAAAATGAGCATGGTACCAGATTACCCGGATGTACCGGAGAAAGACTATGATTTGCGCTGCGGGATCTGTGGCGGCGGAATTGAAGACGACGAATTGTACGGGGTAGACTGGCATGGAAAAGCCGTGTGCGAGGCGTGTGCAAGAGAACAGATAGAAAACGTAACCGCCTACGAACTGTTCCGGCTGCTGGGATACGATGCATTTGTCTTTCAGCCTGTAAAGGGCGGTGTCGTATGAGTTCAAAATTTGAAGGCGGTGTTAGGTATTATACGAAGGGAAAAGCGACTGTCAAAATACCATTTCCGGAGCAAGATATCTGTTGCCAGAACTGCAAGTTGATGATTGGAGAGTATATCACACGACGGAGCAGGTGCGCGGTGACAGGCGAGATTATCCCGGATCCGGAATATATGATCGGATATGACTGTCCATTAACATTTGAAGAAAAGGAGAACGATCATGAGTTTGATTGTAAGCAGTAACGCGACTGGCGGTTTTGCGCCCATGGAGGCCGGTACTTATCCGGCGATCTGCTATGGCCTGGTAGACCTGGGCGAACAGTACAGCGAGACCTATGACAAATGGTCGCCCAAAATCCTGATTCTGTTTGAAATCCCGGGCGAGACGCTGGAAATCAACGGTGAAGAAGTCTCCCGGACTATGAGCAAGTCGTATACGATGAGCTTAAACGAGAAAGCCGCGCTGCGCAAGGATCTGGCCAGCTGGCGCGGACGGGATTTTACGCCGGAGGAACTCAAAGGCTTTGACCTGCGCAACATTTTAGGCGCGCCGTGCATGGTCAGCGTGATTCACCGCGAACGCGGCGGAAAAACGTATGCGGATATCAACGGCATTATGAAATTGCCAAAGTCCATCCCCGTTGACCTGCCTCGGTGTAAAAAGATTGTGTTTGACCTGGACGAAAGTCCCCTTTCCGACATGGAAAAGCTTCCGGAATGGATTCAGGAACGGATCCGCGGCAGCCAGACATATGCTCAGCGCATCGGTCTTGTCCGAGAAGCGACGGAGCAAACAGACGATATAGACGATGAGGAAGTCCCCTTTTAAAAGCATACAGGAGGGATGACAATGAAAGATCCTGCTATGCTGTTTTACGCATCCGACTTCCTGACAGGCGTTGCGCTGATGAGCATGAAGGAGCGCGGCCAGTATATTACGCTTCTATGTTTACAGCAGCAGCGCGGGCATCTGACTCTTTTGGAAATGCGCAAAGCTGCCGGGGCACTATCAGCAGAAGTACTCGGGAAGTTTGTGGAGGACGAAAACGGCAAGTTCTATAACATACGTGCCGATCGGGAAATTGCACGCCGTGCGGCCCACTGCGACCGGCAGAGGAAGAATGTAGAAGCCCGATGGAAAAAAGAAAAAGATACTTACGGTCATGATTCTGGTAACACAAACGGAACCCCGAAAGGTAATACCACGGTATTACCTTTAGAAATGGGAAATAGAAATAATAATATAACCCCTGTTATTAGCACAGTAGAACCGGATAAGAAGAACTGTACGGATACGGTACGTGACCATAAAGACCTGGTACACGACTTTGGAAACCGGGAGTTAAACGAGGCCTTTGCCGAGTGGGTACGGTATAAGACCGAGAAACGGCAGGCGTATAAGCCAACAGGACTTGCAAACCTGATTGCACAGGTAACGCGCTATGCAGCACAGTATACGCCGGAGGCGGTTGCGGGGCTGATACGTGATTGCATGGCAAGCAACTGGGCAGGGATCATCTTTGACCGGCTGCGAAGCGGTAATGCAGCGAAAAAGGGTCTGTCCCGTGGACAAGCCGCCGCGGAGGATATGCAACAGTTTTACCGCAATGTTGCCAATTGGGCGATCCGGGAGGATGAGCAGGTATGACAAAGATCGAGTTTGGAAAATTCGCCATGGCATTGAAAACGTATTATCCGAAAGAAACGCTGCTTGTAAGCGATGTAGCGATGGATTTGTGGTACGAAGCCCTACGGGATATCGAGTACCGTACGGCGGAGCTGGTGCTTTTGGCCTGGGTGGCGAACAACCGGTGGTCGCCCACGATCAGCGATATTCGAGAAGGCGCCGTAAAGATGCTGCATCCAAAACAGATGTCGGAGCAAGATGCATGGAACTGTGTTTTACGAGCCGTAGGAAACTCGATTTATCACGCGGACGTAGAGTTTGAGAAACTGCCGCAGATTGTAAAAAGCCTTGTTGGAAGTCCGACTCAGTTGCGCCTTTGGGCCATGATGGACGCGGATACACTGGAAAGCGTAGTGGCAAGTAATTTTATGCGGTCATACCGGATTCGGTCAAAGGAGGAACAGGAGCTTGGCGTGCTCCCGGAAGCGCTGCGGAATGAAATGCTGGAGCTGGGGAAATCGCTGTTTCAGGAGTTACCGGAGGCAAAAGGATGATGGGAGAAAATACACGGCTGCTATCAGAGCGGATGTCTCTTGGATTTTGTGTCAGACGTATGGCAAAGTATTTAGGCGTAGATCCTACGGCCTATCATGAGATCGAGCAGGGATACCGCGTACCGGCGAAAGTGACACGGGAACGTATTTCACAAAAGCTTGGCATATCGGAAGAAATATTATTTGCAGATGCTGTATTTATACGGGTTTGTGTACGGTGCGGCAGGATGTTTGAGGCGGAACATCCCAGGCGTAAGACGTGCAACCGGTGCAGGGACATGGGTACACAGGATAACCTGAAATACGGCTTACGCCGGGGAACCGGTCAGGAACGCATTGCGCGTCTTGCCCGCGAAGCGCGGGAGGCTGGGATGAGCTACGGGCAGTATGTAGCGGGAATGGAGAAAGGAAAGAAGAAATGAAGCTAACGTTGGAAGACGCAAAGCGCATGATGGAAGAAAACGGTGGCAGTCTCGATCTCAGAGATACGCCAATCACCGCACTGCCGGAAGGGCTAGCGGTAGGCGGATACCTCGATCTCAGACGTACGCCAATCACAGCGCTGCCGGAAGGGCTAGCGGTAGGCGGATACCTCGATCTCAGACGTACGCCAATCACAGCACTGCCGGAAGGGCTTACGGTAGGAGGCAGTCTCGATCTCAAAGGAAAGAATATAAGAGATATTCGAGAAGGCCTTGGGGTACGAA
>URVL01000017.1 GCA_900551265.1 uncultured Eubacteriales bacterium
ATCCGGATCGGTACTTTGAGTTTGGTATTATGGAGCAGGGTGTGACGGGCATTGCGTCCGGTATGGCGACGACTGGAAAAATTCCGGTGTTCTGTGCGATTGCCCCGTTTGTTACCTGCCGCAACTACGAGATGTTCCGTAACGATTTAGGTTATATGCGCCAGAACGTAAAGATTGTCGGGCGCAACGGTGGCTTTACGTATTCTGATCTGGGCGCAACGCACCACTCCCTTGAGGATTACGCCATTATGCGTATGATCCCGGGCGTTGTGGTACTGGCGCCGCAGTCGCCGGATGAAATTCGCGGCGCGGCAAAGGCCATGCTTGCACACGATGGGCCTGTCTACATGCGTATCGGCAACCCGCCCATCCCGGAACTTTATGATGGAGAGCGTGAATTTGTCATCGGCAAAGGCCAGCTGTTGCGGGATGGCAGTGATCTGACGATCATCTCCACCGGCAGCACGACGGTCGAGACTTTGAAGGCAGCCGAGACATTGGCGGAAAAGGGTGTTTCTGTGATGGTCATTGGCATGCCGACGGTTTGTCCGATTGACGAGGGAATGGTGCTGATGGCTGCAAAGAAGACCGGCCGCATTATGACTGTTGAGGAACACTACGTCCACGGCGGGCTGGGGACGCTGGTTGCGGAAGTCTGTGCCGAGAACTATCCGGTGCCGATCAAGATGCACGGCGTGCCGAAGGAGTATGCTACGTCCGGTCCGTACGACGAGCTTCTGCACTATTATAAACTTGATGCCGAAGGTATTGAGGAAACTGCGCTGGCGTTCCTGAAAAAATAGAAAGGCGGAACCCGCGTATACAGAAAGAAATAAAAAGGCTTATTATATAGAGAGACAATACCAAGAGAAGGGAAAAACGGCGGATGCTTTTCAGCATCCGCCGTTTTGTTATAGAAAAATTGGAGCACTGCGTATGAAGAGTTGCCGCCCAGGACTATCGAATGCTTTCTCCCAGCCGGTATATGTTTGCTGTGAATTTATGGTCCGGCGGTAAAAGCAGCGGAAAATTGGTAAATTCTAAAGCAAAGAACCGGCACCTTGCCGGTTCTTTGCTTTTTGACTGTTTGTGTATCCATTTATTGACCGCTCGCGCCGTAGTTTGACAGCACACGCGCGGAAGGGTCATTCACGTTGCAGCCTTCCCAGCTGCGGTTTGGCATCCAGAAATCCACTACCATGCCGGACTGACCGGGATAATATTTTTCAAAAATCTCGCGGTAAAGCAGGGACTCCTTTGTAAAGGGTTGCGCGTGATCATAATCGGTACAGCGCTCGGCAAATTCCTCGTCGGAATAAACCTCTTCCGCATAGAGCTTCAGATAATCCACCATGGAGTGCCCGACAGCATCGCTGAACGCGGCCTTTTCGCGCCACAGGATATCCTCAGGAAGATAGTCGCCTTCAAATGCCTTACGCAGCAGATATTTTCCCTTCCCATAGGTGTTGCGCTTTTTCTCCGGATCGATCGAGAGAACGTAAGATACAAAATCGAGATCGCCAAAAGGAACGCGCGCCTCCATGGAGTTTGCGGAGATACAGCGGTCGGCACGCAGAACATCGTACATGTGCAGTTCGCGGATTCGTTTGACGGATTCCTCTTGGAAGGCCTCGGCTGACGGTGCAAAATCCGTATATTTATAGCCGAAGAGTTCATCAGAAATCTCGCCGGTCAAAAGTACCCGGACGTCGGTTTGCTCGTGAATTGCTTTACAGAGCAGATACATCCCCATGCTGGCACGGATTGTGGTAATGTCATAGGTACCGAGAATAGAGATCACTTTTTCCAGCGAAGAAAGGACATCCTCACGAGTCATGATGATTTCCGTATGCGCGCTGCCGATGTAATCCGCCACTTCCCGGGCATATTTGAGATCAATGGCGTCTCCTTCCATACCTATGGCAAAAGTACGTATCGGCTTTCCGAGCAGTCTTGCGGAGATGGCACAGACAAGAGAACTGTCGAGCCCGCCGCTGAGCAGGAATCCGACGGGAGCATCGGCATCCAGACGCTTTTCCACGCCGGCGACCAGCTTGTCGTGAATTTTTCTACAAATTTCAGGAAGCGTATCATGAGAGACCTCCGGCACCTCTGTGATGTCCCGGTAGCAGATGAACTTTCCGTCCGCATAGTAGTGACCGGGCGGAAACGGAAGAATTTCATCGGCAAGGCCAACCAGATTAACAGGTTCGCTGGCAAAAAGAATTTTCCCATTTTTGCTGTACCCGTAGTAAAGCGGACGAATGCCGATCGGGTCGCGCGCCGCGATAAGGGAGCCGCGGCGCGCGTCGTAAATCACCAGCGCGAACTCCGCATCAAGCATGCGGAACAGATCAAGTCCGTACTCCTCATAGAGCGGGAGCAGGATTTCGCAATCTGAATCGCTACGAAAATGATATTTTTTGGAAAGTGCGTCCTTTACCGGCCGAAAACCGTATAATTCGCCGTTACAGACACAGTAATTTCCATTCAATTCGAAAGGCTGCATGCCTTCCTCATGAAGTCCCATAATAGCAAGACGGTGGAAACCCATAAGTCCGGCACCGGTTTCGATTACTCTTGTCATGTCTGGACCGCGGTATTTGGTGCGGTCAAAGCATTGAATAAAAGCATCTCTGGCAATACTTTGATCAGAGAATCCGATAATAGAACACATACCTTACCTCACATTTTGTGCAGGCCCGTTATTTGACGCTGAACAGCAGTTCACCGTAAGTCGGATAGGGCCAGTATTTGGAGGATGTCATAACCTCAGACTCGTCGACGACAGCGCGAAGCTCATTCATCGCGGCAAAGACGTGGTCTTTATAGTAGACAGCCTGGTCAAGAATATCCGACACGGCCTTCACACCAATCAGGGCGTTGTCAAGGGTATCGATTTTTTCAACGATACAGGCCGTCAGACGTGAGAGCTTATCGACGATTTTTTCTTCAAATGAACAGTCGGCCGTCGTGATAAAACTACGCTTTGCCAGCGCCGTATCGCATAAATCCTTTACATACGCGCTGATGGCCGGCAAAATGTCGCGTTTTGCCATGTCAAGCATCGTTAACGCTTCAATGTGGATGACTTTGCAATAGTTTTCAAGAAGAATCTCGTAACGGGATTTCATTTCGCTTTCTGTAAAGACGCCGTGCGTCGCGAAAAGCTTCACATTTTTCTCATGCAGGAAATAGGGAAGACAGTCGGTCGTCGAACGAAGATTTAGCAGGCCGCGGCCTTCCGTAAGCTCACGGATGTTATTCTCGTCATAGCCGTTTCCATTGAAAATAATGCGCTTGTGCGCGCGGATGGTATCGCGGATCAGATCGTGGAGTGCGGACGTAAAGCATTCTGCGCCTTCGAGTATGTCCGCATATTCACGCAAGGCTTCTGCAACGGCCGTGTTGAGTACGATGTTCGGACTTGCGACAGAGGCGGAAGAGCCAAGGCTTCTGAATTCAAACTTATTGCCGGTAAAGGCAAATGCCGAAGTGCGGTTACGATCTGTCGTATCTTTCGGGAAACGGGGCAAAACGTGGACGCCGATCTTCATCTGCACTTTTTCGGGTGCATCGTAGGAGGCGTCGTTTTCAATGGCTTTGAGAATATCGTTGAGCTCATCGCCAAGGAACATGGAAATGATGGCAGGCGGCGCCTCGTTGGCGCCCAAACGGTGATCGTTGCCGGCAGAGGCCACGGAGATTCGCAAAAGATCCTGATATTCGTCCACTGCTTTAATCACCGCACACAGGAAGAGCAGGAACTGCGCGTTTTCATGAGGCGTATCACCCGGCTCCAGGAGGTTTACGCCGGTATCGGTGGAAATAGACCAGTTGTTATGTTTGCCGCTGCCGTTAACGCCGGCAAAGGGCTTCTCATGGAGCAGACAGACAAGGCCGTGCCGCTGCGCGACTTTTTTCATGACTTCCATGGTCAACTGATTATGGTCTGTCGCAATATTTGTTGTGGTGAAAATCGGCGCAAGTTCATGCTGCGAGGGCGCCACTTCGTTGTGCTTTGTTTTGGCATAAACGCCGAGTTTCCAGAGTTCCTCGTCCAAATCCTTCATGAATGCGGAAATACGGGGCTTTAAACTGCCAAAATAGTGATCGTCAAGCTCTTGCCCCTTCGGCGGTTTGGAGCCAAAGAGAGTACGGCCCGTATAAATGAGATCCGGACGTTTATCATACATTTCTTTGTCAATCAGGAAATATTCCTGCTCCGGACCGACGGTCGTCTTAACGGAATGGACGTCGGTATTGCCAAAGAGCTTCAAAATACGCAGGGCTTGTTTATTGATAGCCTCCATGGAGCGCAGCAGCGGCGTCTTTTTATCGAGCGCTTCGCCGCCATAGGAGCAGAACGCGGTCGGAATGCAGAGCGTACCGTCCTTAATGAATGCATAAGATGTGGGATCCCACGCGGTATAACCTCTTGCTTCAAACGTAGCGCGCAGACCTCCGGACGGGAAACTGGAAGCATCGGGTTCACCCCGGACGAGCTCTTTACCCGAAAACTCCATGATAACGTTTCCGTCATCTGTGGGAGAAATAAAGCTGTCGTGTTTTTCGGCGGTAATGCCGGTCATAGGCTGGAACCAGTGTGTGAAATGTGTCGCCCCATTTTCGACCGCCCAGTCTTTCATCGCGTTGGCAACGACGTTTGCAACATTTATGTCAAGTCTTTTGCCGTCACGAATGGCGGTTTTCATAGCCTTATAGGTTTCTTTGGGAAGGCGGGCCTTCATGGTTGTATCATTAAACACCAGACACCCAAAAATTTCAGGAACGTTTGACATGGATAACCCTCCGTTTCTGTAATTAAAAAGACAAAGGCGCTGCAGCATTTCTGCCGCGGCGCCTTTGCCGTATCAATGTACAAATTATAGCTCCAATCACCTCAGATGTCAAGTGGGAAGCCTGCTGAAATATCACCAAAGATTCTCGCTTCCCGGGGCAGCAATGTTGGTTGCAAGTGACAGCTTTCCAGGATATCAGCTTTCCAATGCGGAGAGAACGGCCTGTGCAACGCGAATGCCGTCCACGGCGGCGGACATGATGCCGCCGGCATATCCGGCCCCTTCCCCACACGGGAAAATGCCGTTCAGGTTTGACTGCATATTATCATCGCGCACGATGCGCACCGGGGAGGAGGACCGCGTTTCAACGCCCGTCAGCACAGCATCCGGCATGGCAAAACCGTGCAGGTGTGCGTCAAATATGGGAACGGCTCTCCGCATGGATTCCACAGCAAAAGATGGTAATACGGCCGATAGATCACAGAAGTTGAGACCGAGAGGATAGGTGGGAAGGACACTGCCCGCTGCGGAGGAGGGAACACCCTGCATGAAATCACCTAAAAGCTGTGCGGGTGCAGTGAAGTTACGGCCGCCCACGGCAAAAGCCGCAGCCTCATACTGACGTTGAAACGCGACGCCGGCGAGCGGGTGACCGCTGCCAAAATCCTGGGGTACCACATTTACAAGCAACGCGCTGTTGGCGTTTTCACCGTCCCGTGCGAAACGGCTCATACCGTTTGTCACAACGCCGCCTGGTTCACTCGCCGCCGCGACAACCTCGCCGCCCGGACACATGCAGAACGTATATACCGAACGTCCGCCTTCTAAGTGACATGCAAGCTTGTAGTCCGCGGCCCCAGGTATGGGATGATCCGCGCAGCCGTACTGCGCAGCGTTGATCAGACGCTGCGGGTGCTCAATACGCACGCCAATGGAAAAGGGCTTTTGATCCAGCGCCGCGCCATGGCGGTACAGCATCTCAAAGACATCACGCGCACTGTGCCCCGTAGCAAGGATCAACAGATTGGATGGAATTTCCTGACGTTCGAAGGCATGCGCTGCCACAATGCCGGAAAGCCGGCCATCTTTCAACACGATGTCACACAGCCGCGTTTCAAATCGAACGTCTCCGCCTGCACGGAGAATCCGTGCGCGTATCTTTTGAATCACGCCGGGCAAGAGATCTGTACCGATGTGTGGCTTTGCCTGCCACAAGAGTTCCTCCGGAGCGCCTGCCTTAACGAAAGTCTCCAATACGTGCGCACAGCGCGGATCATGGATGTTGGTGGTGAGTTTACCGTCGGAAAAGGTCCCTGCTCCTCCCTCGCCAAACTGAATGTTGGACTCCGGGTCAAGCAGCCCGGTCTTGTGAAAGCGTTCGATTGCATCGAGCCGCGCCGCGGCATCACGGCCGCGCTCCAGAACAATAGGCGCCGCACCTGCCTCGGCAAGCGTCAGCGCGGCAAAAAGGCCCGCTGGGCCGGCCCCGCAAACAATCGGACGCAGCTGCGGAGACCTGCGTATTTTCTTTATGAATAAGGGCGCAGGTGGCCTATATGGCGCGGCATCGGGACACTTCGCACGCTGCAGTATTGCATGTTCGTCGCCATTTACGGTGAGAATTAACGTCATGACATAAAAGAGCAACGGTTTTTTACGAGCGTCGACAGAACGTTTGCGCAAGCTACAGGAAAGGATACGCTCCCTAGGAAGCTTCAGCTTCCGTGCGGCGGTTGCTATGACCTCTGCCCATTCCGCCTGGACAGGTACTTTGACATTGCGTATTTCAATCATATGATTCTCCTATGGCACTGTGCGCGGCCAGAATGCCGGAGGCAAACGCCCAGTGTAGGTTATATCCGCCGCAGGCGCCGTCAATATCCAGCGCCTCACCCGCCGCGTAAAGACGCGGGGAAAATAAGGAACGCAGCGTGCCGGAATCAAATTCCGTAAGCGCCGCACCGCCGCGCGTGACCTGCGATTGCTTTTGATCGCCGCATCCCCGCACGGTCAGTCTAAACTTCTTGACCGTTTGCGCAAGTTTGATCGGATTGGTTCCGCCTGCCGCCCGTAACAGGGCTGCGGCTATGCGGCTGTGGAATATTCCTGTTAAAAACGTTTCTCCGCGGCGCAGGGGATGCATGGCCGCCCGATCCGTAAAAAGCTTACATAATTCTGCATATGTGAAGTCAGGTAAAAGATCGACGGACAGTACGTCGCCAGGCTCCGCATAGCGGGAAAGATCGAAAATAACGATGCCGCTGACACCGTAATCCCGAAATAAAAGCTCGCCATGCAGGGAATGGAGCGTTTTTTCGCCGCGCAGAAGTGTGACAGCACATTTGGCACGGAGGCCGGAAAGACCGCGGATTGGTGCGGTATCAGTCTTTAACGGGCACAGTACCGGTGAAAACGGTACGATACGGTGCCCGGCGCTTTTCAGGAGCGTGGTACCGCCGCCGGTCGCTATCATTACGGCGTCCCCTAGAACTGTGCGCCCGTCCGCAGCACAGATAACCCCATCCGGTAAAATACGCGTTGCCTCAAATCCACATAATGTCTGCACGCTATACTCATCACAGGAGACCCGCAATATGTCGAGCACACTGGAGGCGGCGTCACTGACTGGATAAACACGACCCTGTTCGTCCGCATACGAAAACAGGCCGAGACCGGCAAAAAACGAACGCAGCTTGTCACATCCGATTTTGGAAATTACCGGAGCGACAAAATCCGGCGCATTGTAAGCGGCAGGAGACACGGCGGTATTCGACAAATTACAGCGCCCATTGCCGGTTTGCAGGATTTTTCTGCCTACACGGTCTGCACGTTCGAGCACGGTGACCTGTGCGCCCAGCCGCGCCGCCGTAACGGCGGCGGCCAGTCCGGCTGCGCCGCCGCCAACTATGACAAGATGCCGTTTCGCCATATCATACTCCTTTGTTGTCTGCATTCAGTCTGTGGAAGTTTGTTGAGACGCTGTGTTGCCGTCTCCACATCGTCTGCCGTTAGGCCTGTGCTTGGGATCTGTCTTTATTTGGCGCGCCGACAGTCGCATTGCGGCGGTCTTTATCCTCTAAAACTGCTCAAGCTGCCTGTTTTCAATAGTATAACACGAGCCGGATTGTGGTTCAAGCCGGTTTTCCATGCGCTGTGCCACCATACAGAGATACCACCTCACTGATTTTTTAAATGTATCTATGGTAAAAGACAGATAATGTGTTATAATATACGGCAGAGTGAGAAGAAACGAAAAACTTTATCAGTGGGAGGTGCGCTATGGCGCTGAAGAGTAGAAAGGAAATGGATCCTCAATATATGTGGGATCTTTCGCATATTTTCCCGACACGTGAGGCGTGGGAAAAAGCATATCAGGAGGCGGAGGCTCTTGTAAACCGGGTTCCGAAAGTGGCGGGAACCCTGGGCGATTCGGCAGACAGTTTGCTGGCGGGACTGAACGTGGTGATTGACGCGTCGCGCGCGGTAGAACTGGTTTACCTCTATGCGTCGCTGAACAAGTCGGGCGATCAGGGCGACGCGGAGGCGCAGACTCTGGAAGCCCGCGCGGTAACGCTGTATGTCAAATTGAGTACGGTAACCTCCTTTGTTGACCCTGAAATCCTGGCGATCCCGGAGGATAAGCTGGCGGCTTATATGGCTGACCCCCGGCTTGCCGTCTACCGTCAGTATCTCCGTAATACGGCCCGGTCCCGTCCGCACACGCTGGACGCGGAGCGCGAGCGCATGCTTGCCATGTTGGGCGATGCGGCACAGTCTCCGTCAAACAGCTTTGACATGCTGGAAGCTGTTGACATTACGTTTCCGGACATTACGGATGAAAAGGGCGAACAGGTAACGTTAACGCACGGAAATTTCGGTGTGTTCCGTGAGAGCACGGACCGCCGTGTCCGCCGCGAGGCGTTTGAAACGTATTTCGGCGAATTCCGTAAGTTTCAAAATACATTGGCGGCTATGTATGCCGGCTCTGTAAAGTTTGACTGTTATTACGCGGACGTGCGCAATTTTGACAGTGCGCTTGCGCGAGCTCTTTTTGTAAGCAACGTCCCGGTTACAGTTTATGATGCGTTGGTTGAGGCTATCCACGGCGGACTGCCGGTTATGCGCCGCTATTTGGATCTGCGCCGCCGTGTGTTGGGACTGGAAGAACTGCATCTCTATGATCTTTATACCCCTATGGTGGACGACGTCGACTTTAAGATGCCGTATGAGGATGCAAAGGTACTTGTAAAGAAGGCATTGGCGCCGCTTGGTGAAGCATACGCCGCATTGCTGGATAAAGCTTTTCACGAAAAGTGGATTGACGTCTATGAAAACCACGGCAAAACGACCGGCGCGTTCTCCTGCGGCGTTTACGGCGTGCATCCGTACGTCCTTTTGAACTATACCGATACGCTCGATGACGCCTTTACTCTGGCGCATGAACTTGGTCACGCCATGCATTCCTATAAGTCGAGCGAAGCCCAGGAGTATGTCAATCATGAATACGAGATCCTGGTGGCTGAGGTGGCTTCGACAGTCAATGAGGTGCTGTTGACAAAGTATCTGCTGTCTGTTGAGACGGACGCGCGCCGCCGCGCATATATTCTGAATCACTTCCTGGAGGGCTTCCGTACCACGGTATTCCGTCAGACCCTTTTTGCAGAGTTCGAGCGCCGGGCGCATGAAATGTACCAGTCCGGCCAGCCGCTGACGGCACAGAGCCTCTCTGCCGAATACCACGCGCTGAATGACCTGTATTATGCCGGCGCAGTCAATGACGAGATAATGGATATTGAGTGGGCGCGTATACCGCACTTTTACAACGCATTTTATGTTTACCAATATGCGACGGGCTTTTGCAGTGCGGTTGCCATTGCAAACAATATTTTAACGACGGGTGACGCCGGCCGTTACCTGAAATTCCTGACGACGGGCGGCAGCGATTATCCGCTGGAGGAGTTGAAAATTGCAGGCGTTGACCTGACAAAGCCTGATACGGTGCAAAGCGCTCTGAAAGTGTTTGATGAAACACTTGATGAGCTGGAAAGCGTGTTAAATTTATAAGGATAAACGCCGGACTGGATTTTGCCCTGTCCGGCGTTTTTATTTACCATGGTACGTCCGTCGGGGAGCGGGGATACAAAATGGTCTGAATGAAATTGAATAAAGAGTCAAAAATTGACGTCCATATTGACGAAATCCTGTACAGTCTGTATAATAACAACAGACTAAGACCGAAAGGATGGGCGTTACTATGGCTGGAAGAAAGGCAATGGACGAACTGCTCTCTAATTTTGTGAAGACGGGCCCGGCAGGTTGCGGGTGTATTGTCACAAAAGACGGCGAGCGCATTTACGAGAACTATTTTGGAATTGAGAACATCAACACGGGCAAGCCAATTGATGCGGAATCTATTTACCGTCTCTTTTCCATGACGAAAGTAATTATCTGTACCGCCGCAATGAAACTTTTTGAAGAGGGTAAGTTTCTTTTAAATGACCCGATCTACGAATACTTCCCCGAGTGGCGTAACACGCAAAAGGTTGTGTATCATCCAAACGGCAACTACGATATTGTTCCGGTGGAGCATCCCATATTGGTCAAGCACGCTTTTTCCATGGCAATGGGGATCGGCTACGGCGGCAATGACGCCACGCATCAGAAGGCTGCGGAGGTGCGCCGCCGCCTGCGTGAAGCAAAGGGGAAGTATTATACCTTGCGCGAAGATATCGCCGCTATGAGTGAAGTGCCGGTTGCCTTTGAACCGGGGACACACTTCCTCTATGGGTTTGGCCATGAGATGGTGGCGGGGCTGATTGAAGTCTGCTCTGGAATGACAGTCGGCGAATACCTGAAAAAACACATTTTTGAGCCGCTTGGCATGACGCGTACCGGCTATCGCTTCTTTGGGAATGTAACCGACCATTTGGTGACGCCGTGCCGCCGGGAGGAGGACGGCTCCCTCGTTCAAGTGCCGGCAATGATGGATGAAAACATGCAGCCCGATGCGACGTATGAAGCAGGAGGCGCAGGTCTCTTTTCGACAGTCAGTGATTATTCCAAGTTCGTTGCAACGCTTGCGAACGGCGGCATTATGCCGGACGGCGAGCAGCTTATTGGCCGTAAGACCATTGATTTGCTGCGCGATAACCAGTTTAATGCCGACCAATTAAAAGAACTGCGCAATTTTTATAACGCGGGTTATGGCTATGGACTTGGCGTACGAACGATGATGGGTCGTGCGCTTGGCAATTCCAACGGCACTCCCGGAGAATTTGGCTGGACGGGCGCGATGGGGACTTATACACTCATCGATCCGGAAGAAAACTTTACGACGACTTATATGCATCAGATGATGCCGAATATGGAGGAGTATCATCATCTGCGCGTGCGCGCCGTAGCGTACGGTATGCTGCGCTGACGATTGACCTGTGAGCCGCTTGCATATGATTTATGGGTGAAAACGGAGGATACTATGAATATTCTAGTCCTGAATGGCAGCCCAAAGACAGAGAAAAGCGACACGATGTATGTGACGCGCGCGTTTCTCGAGGGTATGAATTGTGACTGTGAAAATAGCGTTCGGATTATAGATGTCATTCGCCTGTAAGTCCTTCCTTGCAGAGGTTGTTTTGCCTGCTGGTATTCGGAAAAGAAAAGCTGTATTCAAAAAGACGATATGCAGACAATTATGGAGGCGGTGATTGCGGCTGATTTGATTATCTGGAGTTTCCCCCTTTATTATTTCGGAATGCCTTCTCACCTGAAGGCGGTTTGCGACCGTATGCTGCCGTTGGTTTCGATGAAAATGCAAACGGTGGGGGAAACCGTTCAGCATGTGGCGCGGTACGACTTTTCCCCAAAAAGGTATGTTATGATATCCGGATGCGGATTTCCGAACTTTGAAAATAACTTCAAACCGGTGCTTATGCAGTTTTATAACCTGTACGGCGATCGGTTGACGGCTATTACGGTGCCGGAATCCCCCATGTTTCAAGTACCCGATGCGGCTCCTGTCACAAAACCGTTTTTGGAGAAGGTAGTGTCAGCAGGCAGGGAGTATGCAAGGGAGGGAAAGCTCTCGGAAGAGACGAAAACGCAACTTCATATTCCCATGATTCCAAATGAGACCTACATACAAATCGTAAACGCACAGGCGAAAGACTGAAAGAAACGCCTGCTAATACAAAGCCCCGGACAATTTGTCCGGGGCTTTGTATTGAACGTAACCGCCTTTGACAGCGGACCGCACCATGACTTTGCCTCGTGTGATACCGGAGAACTATTCTTCTGAAATCCCAAGTTCCAGCGCAGAAGCGGTAGCAATCGAGACTTCATATGCCGTACGCTCTTCCGCCCTGCCGTCTATGACTTTAATATAGTTTCTGCTTTGGATACGGCCTTCCAGTTCAATGGTACTTTTGGGGGGAAGAGAGGCGCACAGGCGGGCAACACTTCCCCAGGCAATGCAGGGAATATAATCGCAACGATGGATACTTCCGGTGGTATACTCACGCTCAACGCAAAGCATCATGTCGGCAATTTCACGCCCAAATGGCGTGCGGCGATAAACTGCCGGTTTACATAAGGTTCCAATTAAATGGACGGTATTTGCATGAGGCTCGTCGCAAACTGTTATTTCTCGTGCCCATGCGCTGATTTTCAAACGATTATGTTCGGCCTCACGGTCATTATAGGAACGCAGTTCGCCTGCCAGAGAAATGGTCATGTGCTCGGAAAGCCCTGTGCAGAGAGTGGCGGGTGCAATAATGCGAATGGTATCGTATGTACCGGAGAGCCGCTGAATGGCGAGAGGAAAAGTAAAAAATTCGCGGTTATGGTTTACATGGGACAGGACAGGCGCGGCTTCTATATCGCCGCAGAGTTTGATTTGATTCATAGCAGGCACCTCTCATGTGATTTGTCTCATATCTATGCGCCTGTCCACAGGAATAGACCTGTATCTGTTTTGAGACACAGCTGTTTGTATCTACTTAAGATATTGTCAAAATGACTGGATTTTTTAGTTATGCGAGGCTATAATATCAATGTAAGGATGGACACTTGTAGCCGACGTTTGAAAGTATGCAAAGGAGAGGCTTATGAATTATGACACCATGCGCAGGGACATGCTGAAGGGCTTTAATACCTATGATACCTATTCTGTGTTGTCGCATGTGCTGTTGCCGGAAGGATTTGCAATCCGCCTTGGGTTAAAAAATCGTGTAGACAAAAGCATCCTGCGCAATGCGCTGATTGGGCGTTTTGGTGATCAGGAAGAACATATTCATCCGGGTGTGCGGACAGTAGACGGGTCCTATACGCAGCTTGAGTTGGAATACCGGGGCGCGAAGCTTCGCATACGCTCCGCCGCGCAGGACCGGGATCAGTATATCCTGATTGAACCGGAAAATGAGCGGTGTCGTGAACTGATCCTTTTTATGGAATGCGGCTTTTTGTGGAACCGGCCCGGCGCGGCATACCTACGTGGCGATTGTATCGAAGGCGTGACGGACGGCGGCTCCATACGTGTCTATATGACCGGGTCCGATACGCGGGAACTACATCTCGGCGGTTTTGGCGTGACGCGTGTCAGCGATTTGAATGAACCGGTCGCGGTTTCGACCGGTCGTGAGGCAACAGTAGATGAAGTGCGTGCACGGATAGAGCGTGCATGTATGGCGGCACAGGTGAGCGCATCGAAGTATGGCGAGCTTGCGGAAGCGTATGTTGCCATGCGGACAGGCTATGCCTGGAATACGATTTATGAGCCGGAACATCAACGTATTTGCTCGCCTGTCAGCCGAATCTGGAATATCAATTGGGGTGGCTATGTACTGTTCGACTGGGATACGTATTTTTGTGCACTGATGGCGTCTCCGGAGTCACGCGAACTGGCGTACGCAAATGCTTTTGCCATCACAAATGAGGCGACGGAACGCGGCTTTATACCAAATTTCGGCGCGGCCGGGGATAATAAAAGCCGAGATCGCTCGCAGCCTCCGGTGGGCGCCATGACATTCCGCGAGCTATATCGGCGATATGGAGAGAAGTGGATTTTAGAAGAAAGCTTCGATACGCTGCTTTCCTGGAACCGCTGGTTTGCCAAAAACCGTATGTTGAAAAATGGGACAATGTGCTGGGGTTCCGATCAGATAGCGCAGCCCTTTGCAAGCTTTGACGTCAATAATCATCAGGCGGCGGAGTATGAATCGGGCCTTGATAATTCGCCGATGTTTGACGGCGCTTTATTTGACCCGGAAACGGGACTGATGCAGTTGGCGGACGTGGGCCTTACGGGCTTATACTGTATGGACTGCGAGGCCCTGGCGGATATCGCACGTATTTTGGACCGCAGCGAGCGGGAAGAAATTCTGGAGAGGGGCAGGCGTGCTGACCACGGTATGCAGACATTGTGGGATGAGGAGGCCGGCATGTTTTTAAACCGGGATCTCACGACGGGGGAGCTTTCCCATCGAATGGGACCGACAAATTTTTATGCGGGTTTCTGTCCGTCTGTCACGCCGCAGCAGGCAGAACGCCTGTGCGCACACTACTTTAATCCGCAGGAGTTTTACGGGGAGTATGTAATTCCTACCATTGCGCGCAATGATCCGGCGTATTCCGATCAGATGTATTGGCGTGGACGTATTTGGGCGCCGACGAATTTTCTGGCGTATCTTGCGTTCCGGCGTATGGGCGCGTACGATGTCTGCCGTGACCTTGCGGAAAAATCAGCTTCGCTGATTTTAAAAGAATGGCGCAAATACGGGCATATTCACGAAAACTACTCCGGCGATGACGGCTGGGGTTGTCCGAACCCGAGAAGCGATAAATTTTATCATTGGGGAGGACTTTTGACGCTGATTGCCTTGATCGAAGCCGGCTATGTGGAAGCGCCCGAAGGACTCCTGGATTAAAACCTACAAAAACACTCGGATTTATGGTTGACAAATGTAGACGAAAATGATATACTTTATTTGCGGAAAAAAACGGATGGAGAGGAACTGCAATGCTGGAAATCAAAAATTTGAGCTTTCGTGTCGACGGCGATGCCGGGCATGAGCTCGAAATTATCGATAACGTCAGCCTGCGTGTAGACGACGGCGAGTTTGTTGTTGTCACCGGTCCCAATGGCGGCGGGAAAAGTACGCTTGCCCGGCTGATTATGGGTATTGAGCAACCAACGGAGGGTGTGATCCTTTTTAATGGCAGAGATATTACGCATCTAAGCGTCACGGAACGTGCGCGGCTCGGTATTGGCTATGCGTTTCAGCAGCCGCCGCGCTTTAAGGGACTGACGGTGCGCAAGCTCTTGAGCCTGGCCCATGGCAGCACGCTTCCGGAGGATGTTTGCTGTAATTATTTGACAGAGGTAGGGCTCTGCTCGAAGGATTATTTAAATCGTGAGCTGGACTCGTCGCTTTCCGGCGGAGAGGTAAAGCGCATTGAAATTGCAACTTTAATGGCACGCAATCCGGGACTGGCTATTTTTGACGAGCCGGAGGCCGGAATTGACTTGTGGAGCTTTGCCATGCTGGTGGATACTTTCAAAAAAATGCATGATAAGGGCGAAAATAGTATTATGATTATCTCTCACCAAGAGCGGATTATGATGCTGGCCGACCGTATACTGGTAATCGATCATGGCCGTGTTCGCACGGATGGATCGCGCGGAGCAGTACTTCCGACGCTGCTGGGAGAGTTTGCATGCGAATGTGATTTCAGGGAGGCGGCAAAATGATTTCCAAAATAGATTTTGAACTGCTGGAACAGATCGCCGGACTACATGAAATTCCGGCGGGCGCCTACAATATTCGAAAAAACAGCGAGGGAGCCGGACGAAACTCGACGGAGAATATTATTATTACGACGAAAGAGGACAAGCCCGGCATAGATATTCACATTAAACCAGGCACCAAAAATGAGAGCGTGCATATCCCGGTCATCATTACGGAGGCCGGTATTACGGAGACTGTTTATAACGATTTCTATGTGGGTGAGGGCGCGGACGTTTTGATTGTTGCAGGATGCGGCATTCATAATGGCGGCGACGATAAAAGTGAGCATGACGGCATTCACCGTTTTTTTGTCGGAAAGAACGCACATGTAAAATATGTGGAAAAGCATTACGGCGAGGGTGATGGCAGCGGCGAGCGCGTGATGAATCCAACGACGATACTGGAGTTGGAGGAAAACGCGGTTTGCGAGTTGGAAATGGTGCAAATCAAGGGCATCGATTCAACGGTTCGCTCCACAACGGCAAATCTGGCGCGCGGCGCTAAAATTATCGTCACGGAGCGTCTGATGACGCATGGGCGGCAGTTGGCCCGCTCCGATATGGAAGTGAATTTAAACGGCGAGGGTTCTTCCGCGCAGATTGTCTCGCGTTCCGTTGGACGTGACAGCTCAGAACAGATTTTTAATCCGCGCGCTGTTGGGAATCAGGCGTGCGCCGCACACATTCAATGTGACTCCATTATTATGGATCAGGCGCGAATTCGTTCCATTCCGGAGATTGCGGCCAATCATGCTGAGGCACAGATTGTTCATGAAGCAGCCATTGGACGTATTAACAACGACCAGCTTGTGAAGTTGATGTCTTTTGGAATGGACGAGCAGGAGGCGGAAGAGGTTATTATTCAGGGCTTCCTGCGGTAAAGTGCAAACCGGAGGCCGGCGGTATACGCCGGCCTCCGATTTACTTGTGTTGCGGGTAAGCTGTCTTTGAGAGAGCAATGTGCTTTTCAGCCAATTAATTTTGTGTTATGATTACAGTTATCAAGTATATCTGTAGGGGGAAAGTGCGATGGACATGCTGAATTTTATGAAATCCCGACGCTCTACAAGAAAATTTAGGGATAATCCGGTAGAGGAAGAGAAACTGGCGCAGGTAGTTGAAGCGGGCTGCTATGCTCCCAGCGGTGGGAACAATCAGAGCTGGCACTTTGTGGTGATTCAAAAGAAAGAGGTGCTTGTAAAACTGGCGGAATTGGTCCAGCACGCATTTTGTGAAATGGACTATGACGAGACCACATACGCTTCGCTTGTCAACTCGATTCGGCTTTCCAAAAAAGGCGGCTATGTGTTTCACTATGGAGCGCCGGTATTGATCGTGGTTACCAACAAAAAGGGTTACGGAAACGCCATGGCGGATAGCGCGTGCGCTCTCGAAAATATGATGTTGATGGCAAACGCTCTTGATTTGGGCAGTTGTTGGATCAACCAGCTTCACTGGCTGGATGAGAATTCATGCATTCGCACGTATCTGAAGCAGTTTGACGTGACGGACGGCGAGACGATTTGCGGGGCAATTGCGCTCGGCTATGCTGATACAAAGGACGGCCTGCCTGACCGATCGCCGCTGCCGCGTAAAGAAATTCGCATTACGCGGGTATAGTCCTCAAAATACATAAAGGCCGGCCATTCAACCGGCTGGAGAAACTAAAATTCAAACCTCATAAAAAAACGTTCCGGCAGCTTACCCCGCCGGAACGTTTTTTTTATTCTTTTACCTGCATTCCCGTGTGATCCATATAGAAACCGTCCTGATAGATCAGTTCTGATACCGGGGCGAAAGTGAATCCGCGCTCGATTAAACCGTCAATAATTGCGGGAAGCGCCGCAGGCGTTTGTTCGGCGGCATTATGGAACAGAATAATGGAGCCGGATTTTGTTTTTTCCAGTACGCGTTTTACAATTGCATCGCTGCCTGGTTTTTTCCAATCCAGGCTGTCCACGTCCCATTGAATGGTATAGAAGCCCTCGTTTCGCATGGTTGAGACGACAGAATCATTATAGTCACCGTAGGGGGGACGGAAAAGATTCGGACGCACACCTGTCACAGCCTCGATCTTATCCGCACAGGCTTTTACCTCCGCCGCCATTTGAGAAGCGGAAAGCTGTGTAAAATGCGGGTGCGTGTTGGAGTGGTTCATGACCTCGTGACCGGCGTCATAAAGTGCTTTTACAGACTCGGGATATTTATCAACCCATTCTCCCACAACAAAAAAAGTTGCTCGGATATCATGTTCTGCAAGTATATCTATGAGCTGTTGTGTGTCTTCATTGCCCCAGGCCGCATCAAACGTGAGAGAGACAACGTTGTCCTCGCGTCCGACACAGTAGATCGGGAGATCACGGTCTGCGCGAGCGGCCAGCGCAAAGGCAGAAAGCGATGCGATGGCCAATGTAAGCGCCAGAATAAAGCTCAGGCGTCTTTTTATTTGAAAAAACTTCATAGGAATACCTCGTTATACGGTTTTTCGCATACAGTATATGTCAGATTACGACTTTTATACGCCTCGACAGAAATCGACACACATACATGGTAATTAATGGTAAAATATGACATCAACTGGAAGGAGCGATACAATGTTCCGAAAGATAGGTGTTTTTATATTGATGCTGGTTTTGTTTTCCGGATGCGCGAATGTTGCAGGGTACGACGGTCGTGCAGATGACGAGGATTTAAAAACGTATATCAGGGAACTGTGTGGAGAATATGGGATTCCAGAGACATTAATTTTTGCCGTGATTGAAAAGGAGAGCAGTTGGAACGCCGATGCGGTGAATTATAATGAAACATGCTTTGGGCTTATGCAGATTAACGTCGTCAATTTTGATTGGCTGGAAGACGAATTGGGACTGGATGACCCTAAGGAACCATATCAGAATGTACGTGCAGGAATTTACATGCTCTCTGTATATTTGGAAAAGTATCTGGATTATCACATGGCGCTTATGTGCTACAATTGCGGTGAAAATGGCGCCCGTCAACTCTGGCAAGATGGCATTTTCACAAATGCTTACAGCCTGTGGGTGATCGACCGAATGCACGACCTCGAATGGGAGGCTCTGGACGCCGCACGGGAACAACTTGACTTGCAGGCCAGTGAAAGAGAAACAGAGTCAGACGATTCGGAAAAAATTATCTCTGAAACGGTTACGAATGATGAAAAGAAATACTCTCGCGATTTGATATATGAGGAATCATCTCCAGAAGAGACCGGTATCCGGACAGTGACGCAGGATACGATTCATTTAGAGTATGCGGACAACCCGGAGAATGCTGTAGTCACGGAAAAAACAGGGGTGGAACTCTATACGGAAGATATCATTTTAAAAAATATTGGATATTTTGGTTCTCCGGTTCTTACCGTGCCGCACTCCGACACATGCGAGAAGTCCTGCTATACCAGGGTGTGTCTGGAAACCGGAGCTGCACTTGTACGTGCATATGCCTATGGACAAGCCGGACATGCGGTACTTGGTTTCATTACCATGCCGCTGAGCTGTTCCTTATGTTGGATGCGCTTTGCGGCTTTATCCTGAAAAAATGATAGAAACTGAAAAATTAATATGATTTGTCCCTTGGTCCTGTCACATGTCTCCCCCGTCATGTTGCAGGACCTTTTTTAAAATTTAACATCCTGCACTTTCTTTGAATTCCGTATATTGATATAATGTTGGTATTCAGAATGATTGAGGTGTTTATGAGAAACGAAAAGGAAATGTTTGACCTGATTCTGGACGTGGCGCGTCAGGATGACCGTATTCGTGCGGTTTACATGAATGGTTCCCGTGCAAACCCAAATGTAGAGAAGGATCCGTACCGCGACTATGACATCGTCTATGTGGTGACAGAGACCATACCTTATGTGAAAAATCCGGACTGGATTTCCGTATTCGGCGAGATTGCAATTGTTCAGGAACCGGACCGAAATGATCTGTTTAGTGGAAGCAAAACGGATTTTACCAAGACTTTTACCTGGCTGATGCTGTTTCGGGATGGAAACCGTATTGATTTGCATGTGGAAACGGTGGAAGCCATGCAGGACTCCTATGGAACCGATACCCTGACAGTTCCGCTGCTTGATAAAGACGGCATATTACCGGCTCTCCCTCCGCCTTCAGATTCCGGATATTTCATCCAAAAGCCTTCGGAAAATCAGTTTCATGCAGCCGCAAATGAATTCTGGTGGTGCCTCAACAATGTAGCCAAGGGTCTTGTACGCCAGCAACTCCCGTATGCCATGTGGATGCTGGAATGTATCATACGGCCGGAGCTGGAATGCATGACGGAATGGTATATCGGCATACAGCATCATTTTCAGGTTACGGCTGGCGCCCATGGCAAATACTTTAAAAAATATTTACCGGACCAGCTTTATGCAATGCTTGTCAAAACGTATTCCGACGGCGACTATGACCATCTATGGGACGCTGTGTTTACTATGTGTGAGCTGTTTGGCGTTTTGGGCCGTGAAGTGGCGGAAGCGCTCGGTTACACATATCGCGCGGATTGGGAAGAAGGCACCCTCGCCTATTTGCGGGGCATGAGAAACGGAAAATTTCAAATAGAGCAGAGCACGCATAAGTGAATATTGGAAATAATCCCGACCGCATTCTTTTTGGCGCGGTCGGGATTATCATGTTTTCATATGGGATTTAAGCTTTTCGAATAAACAGAATGCCGAGCGTATGCGGTCCGCAGTGGCAGGAAATGGTGCATCCGGCTGTCGTTTCAATTACCTGCTCAAACTTCGCATATTTTGCAATTTCTTCCCGAACGAGCGGGACGATACCATCATCTACAGGCGTATGCGTAATAAAAATGCGGTCAAGCACAAGGTCGTCACGCCCTGCCAGACGATCGCGTACATATTCACGCAAACATTTTTCAAAGGAACCGCGGTACTTTTTCACGACGTCCATTTTCCCGTCGATAACTGCGATGCATGGCTTGATATTAAAAAGGTTCGCGCCAAATGCAGCCGCCGCAGAACAGCGTCCCCCCTTTTTCATATAGTCGAGATGGTCCAGAATGAAACTTGCGTCAACCCGGGCGGTCAAATCGTTCAGACGCGCCACAATTTCCTCGGGCGGCAGACCGGCTTCTGCCATTTTTGCCGCCTCGATCACAACATGTCCATGTCCGGTGGAAAGATTCCGGGAGTCAACGACATATACATGATCTAGCTCCTGCGCTGCTGCGCATGCGCTGCGGTAGCAGGCGGAAAACTCGGCGCTGATATTGATGTGGATAACCGTGTCATAGGATTTGCGCAACTCGCTGAAAACTTCGATGTAGTCTGCAACATTGACTGCGGAAGTGGTACATAGTTCCCCGCCGGCGGCAACATGAGCAAAGATATCCTCCGGTTGAATCTCGACCGAATCTTTGTAATAGTTCCCCGCTTTACAAATAGAGAGCGGGACGATCGTGATATCATGCTGCTTTAAAAGCTCCGGCGACAGGTCGCAAGTACTGTCGGAGGAGATTTTGATTGACATGTTTATTCACAACACCTTTCCTGCTTCAAAATCGATATGATAAGCTGTGGAAGTTATTATACATGAAAATATTCTCTTTGTATAGAGTGATTTTCCATCATGACCTTGCTTTTACTTGCATCCCTCGCACTTCCGTTGACAAACGTGTATGCTGTGATGTAAGATAATTTACGGAAACGGTCGATTTCGTACGTAATCTATGAAAAACCGACAGTTTTTTATCCGAACCTCTTTAAAGTTAAAAAGAGTTGTGTTATAATGCTATGGTACATGTATAACCATGACAAGATCCGGGCGTGGTATATAAAAAGTGCCCGGTACGAGGAGGATTTGTATGGCAAAAGTGATCGCGTCGGTACCGTTTAACGGGACTGCGGAACAGAAGCAGCAGCTTCTCGACTTCATTGCTGCGCATAAGGAACAAAAAGGCGCTTTGATGCCCATTATGCAGAAGGCACAGGAAATTTATGGCTATTTGCCGGTGGAAGTGCAGCGTATGATCTCAGAAGAAACGGGGATACCTCTTGAAAAAATTTATGGTGTCGCCACCTTTTATGCGCAATTCACGCTACAGCCAAAGGGACAGTACCGCATTTCCGTCTGCCTTGGTACCGCGTGCTATGTTAAGGGTTCGCGTCAAATTTTTGACAGGATTTCTGAAATCCTGGGTATCGGCGAGGGCGGCTGTACGCCTGACGGCAAGTTCTCCCTTGATTCCTGCCGCTGCGTCGGCGCCTGTGGCCTGGCTCCCGTCATGATGATCAATGACGACGTATATGGACGCCTGGTTCCGGCCGATGTAGATGGTATTTTAAAGAAATATTAATGGAAGGGCGCCGGTTCTGAAGGGAGAATTTCGTATGAAAATTCGCGAGATCGTGCCGCTGCTTGAAGCAGAAGTGCTTTGTTGTGAGGAAGATTTGGATGTCGAGATCTATAATGCCTGCGGCAGCGATATGATGAGCGATGTGCTGGCATATGTGAAGGATCAGACGGCGCTTCTGACCGGCCTGGTCAATCCGCAGGTCGTGCGTACGGCTATGATGATGGATATGCGCTGCATAATTTTTGTGCGCGGTAAGTGTCCGACTCCGGAGATGATCGCCCTGGCTGAAGAAGGCCGCATTGTCCTGCTTTCCACAAAGCTGCGCATGTATGAAGCATGCGGGAGACTGTACGTAAGTCACTTGGCTGGAGGGGTTTGACGGTATGGATGATGCCTTGCGATTCCATTTTGACATAGACGGCGATAACTTTACTTCGGCGGGGGAGGCCTCTGTTGAGGTGAAAAAGAAGCTGCGGCAGCTGGGTTTTCCGCCGGATGTCATACGCCGTGTGTCGATCGCCATGTATGAGGGCGAGATCAATATGGTGATTCATGCCCGTGGCGGAGATGCGGATGTGTTTGTATACCCGGATCATATTGTGATTATATTGGAGGACCATGGCCCAGGAATTGAGGATATTGACCTTGCCATGCAGGAGGGATATTCCACCGCTCCGGACAGTGTTCGCGCGCTGGGATTTGGCGCGGGTATGGGCCTGCCAAATATGAAGAGGTATACCGAAGAAATGCACATCGAGTCAACGCTCGGTGTTGGAACGAAGATCACGATGGTAGTAAATGTTCAGTAGGGGTGTTTCATGTCTGAGTATAGGCACTCAGTATCGCTGGAAGAGGATAAGTGTAAGGGCTGCACAACGTGTCTCAAGCACTGTCCTACAGAGGCAATCCGGATTCGTAACGGCCATGCTGTTATCAATTCCGAAATCTGTATCGACTGCGGCGAGTGTATTCGCGTATGCCCGCATAAGGCCAAGAAAGCGATATTTGATAAGCTCGAGGATATTGGTCCGCGCTATAAATGGCGCATAGCACTGCCGCCGCCATCCCTTTATGGACAGTTTGAAAACCTTGACGACGTGGATTACGTCCTTCAGGGGCTGCTCGACTGAGGGTTTGACGAAGTATTTGAGGTTGCCCGTGCGGCGGAGATTGTGTCGGAATATACACGCAGGTATATGCATAAAAAGGACGTGTCACGGCCTGTCATCAGTTCCGCGTGCCCTACGATTGTTCGTTTGATCCGTTTACGGTTTCCGTACCTGTGTGATAATGTCATGCCGATGCTGCCTCCTGTCGAGGTGGCAAGCCGTATGGCAAAGGCCGAGGCGCGAAAGAAACATCCGGAGCTTTGTGAGGACGAAATTTGCACGGTGTTTATTTCGCCGTGCCCGGCGAAGGCCAGTTACGTCAAAAACGGTATATCCAAAAACCGCAGCAGTATTGATTATGTTGTGTCAATGAGCGAAATGTACTTCAAACTCATTGGCGCAATGAAAGCAGTTGAAACGCCGAAAGTGGCCAGTGCGTCCGGTATGATCGGCATTAGCTGGGCAAGTTCCGGCGGAGAGGCGTCTGCGCTGTTTAACGACCGCTATCTGGCTGCCGACGGTATTGAAAATGCGATAAAGGTGCTCGACGAAATCGAGACTGGAAATTTCCCGTATTTGGAGTTCGTTGAGCTGAATGCTTGCCCGGGCGGTTGCGTGGGTGGCGCCGCGACTGTGGAGAATCCCTATATTGCCAAGGTGAGACTGCAGTCTTTGCGCAGATATCTTCCGATTTCACTGAACCGTCTGGAGAAAAGTGATGAGCCGGACGATTATGTACCGGCGGAGTTCATACTTGGATCTCCGATTACATATGCGCCTGCAATGCGGCTGGATGCAAACCGCGGCATTGCGATGCAGATGATGTCGGATATTGAAAAAATATATGAGTTACTCC
>URVL01000018.1 GCA_900551265.1 uncultured Eubacteriales bacterium
AGCAACGCATGGTCGGCTCTTTCCCGGGAACGATGATCTTCGGAATATCCAGCACGTGCTCAAGCAGCGTGTCGTTCCAGGCCTGGCGCGCGACTTCGCGCAGCACTTTGTATTTTAAGTATTGTACTTTTGTATCAAACTTCCGCATCATGCCGCTCCTTAAAAATAACTGACCTTAATTCGTTTGCCCATCTGCTTTAAACAGGTGGAAAGCTCGTCGACAAGCCGCATTTTAATATTAAAATTAATCGGCAGGTTTGGATTCTGGTGCGCGGGGTTTACCGCGCGGCCGACATAGAAGTTGATGTCCGTGGCCTCTTCAAAAAGCAGGCGCGCGATCTGCGAAGCGCCGTCTTTTTTATAACTCCATTGCGTGTAGGACTCATTGTCGGCCAGATAGTCCTGTGCGTATTTGAGCACTTTATTGATGGTGATCACACCCTCTGTGACCAGGTCAACGCCCTCAATGCGCGCGATCGGCGGGATTTCAGGATCCGGATAGTCAACCGTAGGCATAAGCGGCTTGTGCAGAAATTCCGCCGCAATAGACGACGTCGTACCGCCGCAGACGATGTGCTTGCCCTCTTTGGAGAAGAAAAGCGACATCATCTTGGAACAGTCGTCAGGGTTTGACGGCGGTCCAATCAACAGGTTCATGGGCTCACGGCGGCGGATACGTACGACACATGCCGTCGTATCGTCTCCGGGATGGCCGTCATACAGCTTGTTGCACTCGTCGAGCAGGATGGTATCCAGCGTTTTGGCGGTAAAACCGACGTTTGCAAACGGCTCCATAAAATTGATAATATCCTTGCGCTCCCAGCCGAAGTTCAGCTTCATGCCGACGCCGGCGTGGATGCAGCCGTCGCTCATCGCGATAAAGATATCGTTTTCGCGCAGGGTGATGCGCGAGGAGTAGATCTCCTTGCCGTCAATATTCATAACGGTACGGGGATATTCGTAATTCTGACCGTCGCGCAAAAGAATTACATGAGGATTGTCATACTGGATGATCTCCGCTTCACGGTTCTGCACGAAACGCAGAATGGTGAAGGTTGAATACGCTACGCCACGCACGGAACAGACGGGAAGCGTTGCCGCAATGGTGGAGACACAATCTTCAATTTTCATGCCCGCGGCCATCATGGTGGAGATGATTTTAGAGGTGAGTGTGGAGAGAATGCTTGCCTTGACGCCGCTGCCAAGACCGTCGGCCAGGACGACGACGATGGAATCATCATCCTGTTCCACAATATCGATGTGGTCACCGCAAAGCTGCTCGCCGTCGTGGTTCAGGCTGCGGTAACCGATGTCTGTGCAAAGATCATTCATCCGCTATCGACTCCTTCAGCTTAGAAAGTGCAATCTTGGTTTCCGCAGCAGTCTCGCCGAGCAGGGAAGCAATCTCCTGCACGATACGCATCTGCTTATCGACAACGCGGTCGGCCGTTTCAATCGTCTGGCGGCTGATCGCTTCCTTGCGTTCACGTGCGTCCTCTTCGCTGGTCACATCACGCATGATGCAGATCAGGATCCGGTACTCACGGTCGTAAATGATGCTTTGATCCACATAGGTCTTATATTCCGCCAGATAGGTACGGCGGTCGCGAATGCTGCGGCCGGTATTTTTGACGGTTAAGAAGTCCTTCGGATCCAGAATGCGAATAACGCCCTCGCCCAGGACATCCGACGCACTGCGAATCCGCATAATGTCCAGCGCGGCGCGGTTGATCTGCTGGACTTCCAAATCCTCGTTGAGCACAATAATCGCGTTGGGCGTGTTGTTAATGATATTGTCGGAGAAGCTCTCCGCCTTTTCTTTCAGGAACGGCAGGCACATCGACAGATCGGCCTTACCCTGGTAAACGGCGATTGCCTTCTCCCGACAGGTGTTGTAGCCGCAGGTGCCGCAATTGAGTTCCTGTTCGGGACGGGTTTTGCCCATTTTTTTCAAAATGGCGGCAATTTCAATTTCGCTGGGCATGTCATGATGCTGGCCAATGTACGCGAGGTTTTTGCGCATACCGTCACCCGGGAGGATTTCTTCACGGAAATCGTCCGGACCGGCGTAGGTCACGACCGATTTATAGTCGCGCACCGGGGAACGGTGATATTTTTCCATGACCGGCCCGCCAACACAGCTGCCGACACAGGCGGACATTTCAATAAAGCAGTGGTGCAACTCTCCGTTTTCGATATCGCGCAGCGCGGCAATACAGTTTTCCACGCCGTCGATCGCCATGTAGGTGTAGTCCGGCTGATCACATTCCATGGTTTTCAGAATGCCGCCCGTAGTCGGGAAGAGGCGCGCACGGCTCTCGGCGGTCTTATCGCAGTCCGCTTCCAGTACGATGCCGGCCTCCGCCAACCAGCCGGTCAGTTCCTCAAAGGTTAAAACGGCGTCCGTGATACCCGGATAGGACGCGGCCTCATCCTTCTTGGCCACGCACGGCCCGATAAACACAGTTTTGGCGCCCGGCATCCGGCGCTTGATGTCCGTACAGTGGGCCTGCATCGGCGAAAGGACATCTGCTAAGTATTTGAGCTCATCCGGAAAATATTTCTGGATCAGCAGGTTTACGCTGTGGCAGCAGGAGGAAATCAGGATATCCCGATGATCTTCGGCGAGCAGGCGCTCGTACTCCTTCTTGACCATGGTTGCGCCGCGTGCGGTCTCTTCCGCCGCAGCAAAGCCCAGCTTCTTAAGCGCCGACTCCAGGCCCGCGATACCGACGCCCGCATAGTTTGCAATGAAAGACGGCGCGATGCTTGCTACAACCGGCGCGCCGCCTGCCAGCATTGCTTTCACACGGTCTACGTCGCTGACAATTTCCTTCGCGTTTTGCGGGCACACAACAAAACACTGCCCGCAGAGGATACATTCATCGCTTGCAATATTGGCCTGCCCATCGGAAAACCGGATCGACTTGACAGGACAGTTGCGGATGCATTTATAACAGTTTTTGCAGTTTGACTTTTTCAGTCTCAAAAATTCAGCCATCAACTACCGCCTCGCTTTGTAAGATTTCTTGGATTGGGGATACGGTATGTGTGAACCTATGCCTTGGGCAGGATCTCGGTATTGAAAAATTCTTCCGCCGTCTCGGGAGAAAGGGAAAAGTCGCGTCCGTCAAGCATGGCGCAAACGCCCTGCTGACATTTGCCCAGGCAGAAAGTACCGCCAAGCTCCACCTTGTCGCCAAGGCCATGCTCCGCGATCAGACGCTGCAGGGTTTCGACGACCTGACGCGAACCCTTTAGATGGCAGGAACTGCCGATACAGACAGTCAGTTTCATAAGACGTTCCTCCTAGAACTTTTTACCGGATTTTCCGACGGGACTCCCGCCGTTTTTTACACTCCTATCATATCATAAAAGCAGCCGCTTTGCAAAATGTAAAAACGGTATATCGATATGTTAATATCGATATACCGTTAGCGATAATTGGTTCATTCGCCAGAAGTTCGTCGGTCCGACAGGTTCGCCCATACGGTCAGAACTCAAAGCATTTCCCCGGAAAAAGCGAGCGGGAGCAGTTCCGCCAGCGTATACGCACGGACGTCCAGCGGCGAAGTACCCAATAGGACGCGAAACGCATCCGCCCGGCAGAATTCCGCCATCACCTGGCGGCATACCCCGCATGGCGCGCAGGCGGCGTCCGGCGCCTTATCCTCAGGTGCGCCTGCCACGGCAAGCGCCGTAAAGTCGCGGCGTCCGTCAGAGACGGCTTTAAAAAAGGCGACGCGTTCAGCGCAGACCGTCGGCGAGAAGGCTGCGTTTTCAATGTTGCAACCGGTATACACCGTACCGTCGGCGCACAACAGCGCTGCTCCGACTTTATAATGGGAGTAGGGCGTATATGCCTGCGCACGCGCAGCGAGAGCGTAAGAAAATAAGGTTTTGTCGTCCATATCGCTTATTTCTCCAAAAAACAGCATAGTTTAACGACGTAATTCTGCAGCAAAGCTCTTGCCGGCAATATTGCCCGGCACACCGAAAACGTCCAATACGGTGGCGCCCAAATCAGAAAAGGCACGCGTGCCAAGATTTATCCCTGCGCGTACAGAGCTGCCTGCCGCAAGCAAAGGTACATATTCACGCGTGTGATCGGTACCGGTGAAACCGGGGTCGCAGCCATGGTCGGCAGAGATCAACAGCAGATCGTCTTCCCGAAGCCGCAGGAGAAGCTCCCCCAGGGCGAGGTCAAAGGCCGTCAGCGCCGCTGCGTAACCGTCTACATCACGGCGGTGGCCGTAGCGGCTGTCAAAATCAACCAGGTTGACAAAGCAAAGCCCACGAAACGCTTTGTCCGCCAGCGCCAGCGTTTTCGCCATGCCGTCGGCGTTTGACGCAATGGGGTGGGTCTCGGTGATGCCGTCGCCTGCAAAAATGTCGTGAATTTTACCGACGCCGATGACGTCAAGACCTGCCGACGCCAGTGCGCGCGGCATGGTGGGGCCGGGCGGGGTGAGTGAAAAATCGTGACGGTTTTTCGTACGTGTGAAATTTGGGTATTCGCCGGTATAGGGCCGCGCGATCACACGGCCGACGCCGTGCTCACCCTGGAGCAGTTCGCGTGCGATACGGCAGCAGCGATAGAGTTCGTCCAGGCCGATATGGGTCTCGTGCGCGGCAATTTGAAACACGCTGTCAGCAGAGGTGTAGACGATTAATTTTCCGGTTGCAATTTGCTCGCGCCCGTAATCCAGAATCACCTGCGTGCCGGAGTATGGGCGGTTGCACAGTACGCCGCGCCCGGTCCGGCGTTCAAACTCCCGGATCACGTCCGGCGGAAAGCCGTTCGGATAAGTCGGCAGGGGACGCGGCGAGACAAGTCCCGCGAGCTCCCAGTGCCCGACGGTCGTATCCTTTCCGCGCGATGCCTCGTGCAGGCGTGCAAACGCGCCCACAGGCTGTAAATCCGGCGCAAGACAGGTCACGCCGTCAATATTGCCAAGGCCCAGCCGTCGCATATGGGGAATCGTAAGCGCCGGGGAAGCGGCGCAGGAGGCAAGCGTATTTGCGCCCACATCGCCGAAGTCGGCGGCATCCGGAGCAGCGCCTATGCCAAAGCTGTCTAAAATGATGAGAAAAATACGGTTAATTTCCACTTTGCAGGTCACGGCCTTTCAAAATCTTCACGATGCGGCTGGTGCCGAGCCGGTCTGCGCCGAGCGCGAGGAACTGCTCGGCATCCGCAAGCGACGAAATGCCGCCTGCCGCCTTGATGCGCAGTCCCGGCGGGACATGAGCAGCCATCAGCCGTACATCGTCAAACGTTGCGCCACCGCGCGAGAACCCGGTGGAGGTTTTGATATAGTCTGCGCCGCACGCGCCGACAATGTTGCAAAGTTGAATCTTTTCACTGTCCGAAAGCAGGCAGGTCTCGATGATTACTTTGAGAATTTTGCCTTCGCATGCGGTTCTGACTGCGCGGATATCCGCCGAAACGGCAGCCCAGTCTCCATCCTTTACCGCGCCGATGTGAACGACCATGTCGATTTCATCCGCGCCATTTGCCACGGCGTCACGTGCCTCAAACGCTTTTGCCGCGCTGGTTGTATAACCGTTTGGAAACCCTACGACGGTGCAAACCGCCATCCGCCCGGCACAGTAATCGTGCGCAAAACGTACGTAGGCCGCAGGAATGCAGACGCTTGCCGTTTGATAGTGTATGGCGTCGTCGCAAAGGGTGCGGATCTCCGCGCATGTGGCGTCAGGCGCGAGCAGCGTATGATCTACGTGGGAAAGTATTTCTCGGAGCTCCATAACAATACCTCGTCTATTGATTCATACTGTCAGTATACCACAAAAACGCGTCCGGCATCAATGGCCGGGCGCGTTTTCGTCGGGCGTATATTCCAAAATGTCGCCTGGCTGGCAGTCCAGAATGCGGCAGATACGGTCAAGCGTGTCAAAACGTACGGCGCGCGCCCGGCCGTTTTTCAAGATGGAGATGTTCGCCATCGTGATGCCGATTTGATTGGATAATTCCGTGACGCTCATTTTGCGGCGGGCGAGCATGACATCCAGATTTACACGGATAGACATAGGCAGCCTCCTTTACACAGTCAGATCGTGCTCTTCACGCAGGGCGCATGCTTTTTCCACAAGGTGAGAGAGAATTGCCGCGGCTGCAGAGACGGTGACGCCGAACAGAGAAATGGCAATGCAAAGAAGCATGATAGCCGGGTGCAGGGCGCCGGCGGAGAAAAGTAGCAAAAATTCTGCCGCACAGAGGACTACGCCGCACATGGCGCAAACGGAAATGAGAATCAGGCGTTTGACGTTGACCCGGGAGAAGGAGTTGTCATGTCCGATTTCCGTACAGATCAGAAAGAATGCAATCAATGCAATGGCGCATGGAATAGAGGAGAGGTAAATGATCACCTTGCTGGGAAGCGCAAGCCAGGCGTATGCAGGCAGCTCTTCCAGGCAGACGTCCACACCGGTGGGCAGGATGTGATAAAGTAGCGTTGCCGCTACAACCGCGATGATGATCGTGCAGATTTTCAGGCAGAGAGCAAGTCGTGACTGTTTCATATTCAAGACCTCTTTTTTTGTTGATGGTAGTGTCATCATACCATGTGAAATATTGTTTGTCAAGAAAATTTTATCGAAAAACAATAAGTAATCAATCGTAAAACCTCCCCTGAAAACGGTTGCTGCCTTTTCAGGGGAGCTGGGGTGACAGAATGTGCCAAACGCGTCCGCTTAGCGCCGGCGCAGGAAACGAAGCCGCCGTGGCAAAGAAGAAAGCCAGCGCCAGAAGTCACGCAGCATATCGCGGGTTGTGGCATCCCGGTCGTTATCCATTTTGGGAACAAGAAGGACGACGACAAGAAAGCGCAGGGTGATTGCAACGGCGATCAGAATCTTATACCGGTCAAATCCCACGTTGCCGGAGATACCGATCGACTGCATCCAGTCAAGCGCTGCGCCGCCGACTAAGACGCCGGCGAAAGAACCGCAGAGCGAGGTGATGCAGGAGAAGAAAGCCAGATAGGATGACCGTCCCTCATCTGGAGAGTAAGAGAGCTGCATCGTGGTCGCGGCAAGGTTGGACGCGCTCCAAAATGCTGCGCCAATGAAGTTGTGTGCAAACATCTGCCAGAGGTCGCCATAGCGCATGAAAAGGAAGAACCCCTGTGTCAGCGCGGCGACGAGTCCTGAGACAAGCATGACCGGCTTACAGCCATAGCGGTCGAGAAACCTGCCCCAGTGAGAGATGACAAAAATCGTGATGAGAGAGGCGGTAATGGTGCCGTAAATGGTGACGTTCATGTTCGACATGCCCATTTCGTTCATGGCATAGCGGGAAATATACATGCCGCTCATATTTGAGGTAAAGCACCAGGCAGCCCAAAAAACCGTAAAACGTACGAAAGGTTTGTCGTGGACAACGCGCTTCATGGCCTGAACGACGTTCATTTTGACCGGCGGGGTTGAGTATACTTCCTTAATGAAAATGTAGCACAGCATATCTACAACGCCGAAGGTGCCACCCATAAGAAAGACAATGGTGTATTTAATCGGCCCTGCAACAGTATCCAGGATCTGTGCGACGATAAGCCCAAGTACGACACCGAAAATGGAGTTAATGCAGTCGCGGCGGGACATCCAGCGGCCACGAATGCGTATCGGCATCAGGTCGGCCATCCAGGGCATCCAGCAGACGTTGATGAAAGAACCGCAACAGGAAGAAATACCGAGCAGGAAAATGACTGTCCAAAGCCGGAGCCAATCCGGATCTGCCGGAATAAAAAAGGGGACAAGCCCGAAAAGCAGCCACAGGACGCGGGAAAACAAGCCGAACGTGAGAAGATATTTTTTCCGCTTCTGCGTCCGGTTGACAATACTGGAAAAGGGGATCTGTAAAAATGCCGCGGCGAGTGGGATGCCGGTAATCAGGCCGTATTCAAAATCTCCGGCGCCTAGGAAATTGGAGAGCTGAATCATCGAAGTTGTGCCGCTGCCGCAGATAATCGTATGCATGTTGCCGAAAATATTGCTGAAGAGCAAGAAAAGCAGGCTTCGCTGAATGTCGGGAAGCAGCCGCGCCTCTGCATAAAGAGAAGCAAAGGGCGAATGAAATCTGATTTTACGAAGGTTCACGTCCGCATCCTCCTGGATACCCATATTGAAATGAGCTGCCGAAAAGTCGTTACTCTGGCACTATGAAATTTTCGCGTTTTATGGTAAAATAGCAGAAAGACGCATCAGGCGTTTCGCGCCATGGCGTGCCACGGGATATTCAGTTGTGCATGCTGGGAGAGGAGCTCATCGATGTGCATGAGAAGTGGAAATTCCGCAGGGTTTGCACGGCCGTCTTCTGCCATACGGCGCAGGGCGTGCGCGACGGTGACGTCTACCGCAGCAGACTCGAGCGTCACGCCGTTTAAGCGCGCTTTTGCCTCATCGATGTCCAGCCCGCGTCCGAGCAATTCTCCCAGGCGGCGGGAACGCCCGGCGTAAACCGTAACATAGAGATCGCCGGCGAAGTAGCATATGCTCTCCTCCTCTCCGCCCATGAGACGGATGAGGCGCAGCGTCTCGCGCGTGGCTTCGCCAAAGAGCGCGGATTCGGGATTCAGATTTTCAATACCCGCTTCCAGCTTCTGCCCGATTGCCAGCGCCACACCAAGCGCAAAACCGTTTTTCATGGCAACAGCACACTCGACGCCGGCGACATCCGTGGAAATGCAGACGTGGTAGTGCTCTGTTTCAAGCATATCGCGCAGATGTTCCAGCAGCGCGCGGTCAGGACCACAGAAAGCAATGGTGGTGTCGTACCTGTCGCAGAGCTCGTAACATAGGCACGGTCCGCCGATTGCATTGAGGGAAAGCCTGCGTCCTTCTGGCAGGCGGCCGGCCATTGCAGTTGGAAATGGAAGCAGTGTGCCGTCTGGCTGCTCCTCAAGTCCCTTCGTGACGGAGAGTACCGGCACGCCGTCCGGAATTTTTGGCAGGACGGTGTTCTCAAACCATTTTGCCCCGAAGCTGGACACGCCGCCGATGACAAGCTCGGCGCCCTCCAGCGCTGTTTCCAGGTCCTCGATCTGATGGCAGCGCACGCCGTCGGGCAACCGGCGTTTTAATTTGATATGTTCGCCGGTTTTTTGCGCCGCGTCGATGATTTCACGGTCGAGATGCGTGCCGACGAGGCGGACTTCGTGACCGTTGTCGCGTGCGGGCCAGCACATGGCGGAGCCCATGACGCCGGCCCCGACAATCGTGATAATTGACATACAGAAATCTCCCTTTTCCACTGATTTGTGATGTGTGGCGACAAGTCGTCTTTTGATTACAATACACCATAGATAGACAAATGTAAAGCTGTTTTTTTGAAAGGGTTGAGAATAATGTTACTGGGAATCGACATTGGCACTTCGGCCACCAAAACCGTTCTTTTTGACCTGAACGGAAACGCGCTGGCCTCGCACACGATTGCCTATCCCATGCACTGTCCACGCAGCGGATGGGCGGAACAGAATCCGGAGGACTGGTGGAATGCCGCAGCGGATGGGATCCGCGCCGTTTTGTCGGAAAGCGGCGTCCGGGCCGGGGAAGTACGCGGCGTTGGACTTTCCGGACAGATGAATGGGCATGTGATGACGGATCGGGACGGCCGGGTCCTGCGTCCGGCCATTCTCTGGTGCGACCTGCGCGCGACAGCGGAGGTGGAGGAGATGGAGCGCCGGGTGGGCCGGCGGCGTATCGTGGAATTGACCGGCAACCGTGCGATCCCGGGACTCGGCGCGGCCAAGATTTTGTGGGTGAAAAATAACCAGCCTGAGATCTATGAACGCGCGGCGCACATTATGGTGCCGAAGGACTATGTGCGCTATCGTCTGACGGGAGAGTACGCTACGGAAGTCTCCGACGCGTCCGGCATGCAGCTGCTGGATATCCGCCGCCGGGACTGGTCGGACGAATTGCTTGAAAAAATCGGCATCGACCGCGATAAACTGCCCCGCATGCACGAATCGCCGGAGGTGACCGGCGTGGTTTCCCGGGAAGCCGCGGCCCGCACCGGACTTTTAGAAGGCACAATCGTCGTCGGCGGCGCTGGGGACAACCCTGCGGCGGGCGTTGGTATGGGCGCAATGACGGACGGCCGTGCGTTTACCACGATTGGCACCTCCGGCGTGCCATATCTGCTGACGGAAAAGGTGCTGCCGGACTATGACGGACGCGTCAACTGTCTGTGCGCGGCGGCGCCTGGTAAGTGGATGATGATGGGGTGCATCCAGGCTGCGGGATATTCGCTCAAATGGCTGCGTGATGTGGTGTGCGGTATAGAAATAGAAGAAGCCCGCGCGCTGGGACGCGATGCCTTTGAAATTATGGACGATCTGGCGTCCGGCGTCCGACCGGGGAGCGAGGGACTCTTATTCCTTCCGTACCTTTTGGGTGAACGTTCGCCGCACGCGGACGCGGATTGCCGCGGCGTATTTTTTGGGCTTTCCTCGATTCACAGCCGTCCGCATATGATTCGCGCCGTGATGGAGGGCGTCAGCTTCTCCATGCGTGAATGTCTGGACGTTTACCGGGAACTGGGCTGTACGCCGGACAATATGCGTGTCTGCGGCGGCGGCGGAAGGAGCGCGCTTTGGCGCCAGATGCTCGCGGACATTTACGGCTGCCCGGTTAGTACCGTGCAGTCTGCCGAGGGAGGCGCGGCGCTTGGCGTGGCGATTCTGGCAGGCGTGGGCGCGGGGGAGTATGCCTCCGTTGAGGAGGCGTGCGACGCGCTTGTGCGGGAAAAAGAGACTCATCTGCCTAATATGGAAGCGCATCGGACTTATGAGGGCTATTACGCGCTGCATAAGAAACTCTACCTGGATCTTTATGACGATTATAAGACGATTGCCCGTTTGACGGAAAATCAGGGCTAGGCGAGGGTATGCGCCCCATATGCCCGAATATGACGGCGGGCCATTCGAGAATCTGCATAAAAGCGCAGGTTTCCGGCAACGGGGATTTGTAATGTGCAACAAAACTACCTTTGACTTGCAATTTTCTCTTGACAAGTGTGTCCCGGCACGTTTATAATACTGGCATGAAGAAGAGCAATTGTGTTCTCCGGATGTCCCGGGATCGCTTTGCTCTTTTTTCATTTGTAACGATTTGAACTACCGAAGGGAGCGGGATGTATGGCAAAGTATTCAAAGGAAGATATTGTACGTCTGGTGAAAGAACAGGATATTGAGTTCATCAGAATGCAATTTACGGATATATTTGGGCAACTCAAAAATGTGGCGATTACCAAATCGCAGATTGAAAAAGCTGTGAACAACCAAATTATGATAGACGGAAGTTCCATTGAGGGATTTGTCCGCATTCAGGAATCCGATCAGTACCTCTATCCGGATCTTTCGAGTTTTCAGGTACTCCCCTGGCGCCCGCAATACGGAAAGGTGGCGCGTTTTATCTGCGATGTCCATAATCCGGACGGCACTCCCTTTGTCGGGGATCCCCGCGGCGTCCTGCAGCGCGTGCTGAAAAAGGCTGCGGATATGGGATATTCTTTTAATGTTGGACCGGAGTGCGAGTTCTTCCTCTTCCAAACGGACGGCGAGGGAAAACCCACGACGCAGACAAATGACGAGGCCGGATATTTTGACCTTGGTCCTCTGGATCATGGAGAGGGTACGCGCCGTGAGATCTGCCTGGCGCTTGAGGCCATGGGCTTTGAGATTGAGGCGTCGCACCATGAGGTGGCGGCCGGCCAACATGAGATCGACTTTAAATACGACGAGGCGCTGTCGGCAGCCGACAATATCATGACGTTTAAACTGGCGGTCAAGACGCTGGCGCAGAAAAACGGCTTACATGCCACGTTTATGCCAAAGCCTATCTGCGGGATAAACGGTTCGGGTATGCATACGAATATGTCGCTTTTTCAAAACGGCACAAACGTGTTTTACGATAAATCCGACGTACGCGGCCTCTCCAAAGAAGCATATAGCTTTATTGCAGGACTTCTTGCACATGTAAGAGGCATGGCGGCGATTACGAATCCGCTGGTAAATTCCTATAAGCGTCTGGTTCCCGGTTATGAAGCGCCGTGCTATCTTGCCTGGTCCGCTTCAAACCGCAGCGCGCTCATCCGCATTCCGGCGGCGCGCGGCCAAAGCACAAGGGTTGAGCTGCGTTGTCCGGATCCCTCCTGTAATCCCTATCTTGCGCTGGCGGTCTGCCTGGCAGCGGGACTTGACGGCATTGAGCGCGGTCTGACCCCGCCGGAGGAAATTACGGAGAATATCTTCGCTATGGACGACGCGGCGCGTGCGGCTGCAGGGATTGAGAGCCTGCCGGGTTCGCTTTATGAGGCGCTGGAAGCGCTGAAGGCCGATCCGCTGATGCGGGAGACGCTGGGCGAGCACGTGTTTACACAGTATGTCGCCGGTAAGGAAAAGGAATGGGATGAATACCGTACGCAAGTTTCCGACTGGGAGTGCCGTAAGTATATCATCGCATATTGATTGAATTTTTTTAAAGGATTGGTTCCGCAATGAACAGGGTAGTCATCGCATTTGAAAGCGAAAAAAACCGGTCGCAAACGGCGAACCTGCTTAGCGCCGGGAACATACCCGTCAGATACGCCTGCCGGAGCGGCGGCGAGGTGATCCGTTCCATCAAGTCGATGGGCGGCGGCGTAGTCGTCTGCGGATTCAAACTTTCAGATATGACGGCCTTTGAACTGGCCGAAAATTTGGACGACGAAGCGCAAATGCTGATCATCGCGTCTCCGGTACAGCTTGCCATGTGTGAAAATGAGGAGGTCTTCCTCCTACCGACACCGGTGAACGGCGGCGTGCTGTGCGGATCGGTTGGGATGCTGCTGCAAATTGAGGAGCGCCGCCTGCGCAAGGCGGTTCCACGCCGTACGCCGGAGGAGGAGGCCGTCATCAGACGGGCAAAGCAGCTTTTGGTGGAGAAAAGCCGGATCACAGAAGGACAGGCGCATCGTATGATACAGCGCCAGAGCATGGATACCGGCATGAAAATGGCCGATGCGGCCAGAATGGTGATTGAGGCGCTCGGATGAGCGCAGATTCAAATTTTAAGATTGTCTACGGTTAGGAGGTGCCGCCGTGAAATACGCTTGCGGCGATCAAAGAAAGAATACGGGCCTTTATGACGAACGTTTTGAACATGATGCGTGCGGCATCGGCGCGGTTGTCAGTATGAAAGGCGAGAAATCCTATCGGACCGTGGATGATGCGCTGAAGATTGTTGAAAAGCTGGAACATCGCGCCGGCCGTGACGCCACGGGCGAAACGGGTGACGGCGTTGGAATCTTACTTCAAATATCGCATCGTTTCTTTTCGCAAGTTGCGCGCGATGCGGGGATTGCCCTTGGCGAAGAGCGCGACTATGGCGTGGGTATGTTCTTTTTCCCGCAGGACGTTTTAAAGCGCAATCAGGCCATGAAGATGCTCGAGATTATCACGGAAAAGGAGGGCATGGAATTTCTGGGCTGGCGCAAGGTTCCGGTAGCGCCGGACATCCTGGGCCAAAAGGCGCGCGACTGTATGCCTTACATCATGCAGTGCTTTATCAAACGTCCGGAAAATGTGGCGCGCGGACTTGACTTCGACCGGAAACTCTTTGTCGTACGCCGCGTGTTTGAACAGTCAAATGACAATACGTATGTGCCGTCCCTCTCGAGCCGGACCATTGTTTATAAAGGTATGTTTCTCGTGCACCAGCTGCGCCGGTTCTATCTGGATTTGCAAAACCGCAGCTATGAAACGGCAATCGCGCTTGTGCATTCCAGGTTTTCCACCAATACGAATCCGAGTTGGGAACGCGCGCATCCGAACCGGCTGATTTTACATAACGGCGAAATCAATACCATTCGCGGGAATATTGACCGTATGCTCGCACGCGAGGAAACCATGTACAGCCCCCTGCTTGCAGACGACATGGATAAAATCCTCCCGGTTGTCGAGACATCGGGCTCCGATTCCGCAATGCTTGATAACACTTTGGAATTTCTGATGTTCGGCGGGATGGAGCTTCCGAAAGCCGTGATGGTTACTATCCCGGAACCGTGGGCAAGCGATACAGATATGTCTCGCGCCAAGCGCGATATGTATCACTATTACGCGACAATGATGGAGCCGTGGGACGGTCCGGCGGCGGTGCTGTTCTCCGACGGCGACGTGGTCGGCGCGGTGCTTGACCGCAACGGCCTGCGCCCGGCACGCTACTATATTACGGATGACGATACGCTGATTCTCTCATCGGAGGTAGGCGTTTTGGACATGGACCCGGCGCGTATTGTGAAGAAGTCCCGCCTTCGCCCGGGGAAAATGTTGCTGGCCGATACGGTTCGCCGTACGCTTGTCGGCGACGACGAGCTGAAGGAACGCTATGCCGCCGAGCAGCCGTATGGAGAGTGGCTCGACCGGGAGCTTGTATACCTGAAGGACCTTCCCATCCCGAACCGCCGCGTGGAAATGCATGACCAGCGCCGTCGGGATCAGCTTTACAAGGCGTTTGGGTATACCTATGAGGATGTGAAGTCCGTGATTTTGCCGATGGCGCAGACGGGGAGTGAGCCAACCGCATCCATGGGCACGGACATCCCGCTTGCGGTGCTTTCCGAAAAACATCAGCCGCTGTTTAATTACTTCAAGCAAATGTTTGCGCAGGTCACGAACCCGCCGATTGATGCGATACGCGAGGAAATTGTTACGGATACCACCGTATATATTGGAGACGATGGGGATCTTCTGGAGGACCGCCCGGATAACTGCAACGTATTGCAGATTCAAAACCCGATCCTTACAAGCGTTGACCTGATGAAGATTCGGGACATGAAAAAGCCCGGGTTCAAGGTGGAAACCGTGTCTCTGCTTTATTATAAAAACACGCCGCTTGACCGTGCGCTTGACCATCTCTTCGTCCGCTGCGACCGCGCCTATCGGGGCGGCGCAAACGTCCTGATTCTTTCGGATCGGGGCGTGGATGAAAATCATGTGGCGATTCCTTCGCTGCTGGCGGTTTCGGCGCTGGAGCAATATCTCGTGCGCACGAAAAAGCGTACGGCGGTCTCCGTCATCCTGGAGAGCGCGGAGCCGCGCACCGTACACCATTTTGCAACGCTGCTCGGCTACGGGGCGCGTGCCGTAAATCCTTATCTGGCGCAGGAGTGCATTGCGGAGCTGATCGAAAAGGGCATGCTGGACAAGGATCTGCATGTGGCGATTGACGATTATAACAGCGCCGTGCTGCACGGAATTGTAAAGATTGCGTCCAAGATGGGTATTTCAACCATTCAGTCTTACCAGAGCGCACAGATTTTCGAGGCGGTTGGGATCCGCAGCGATGTGATCGACCGGTATTTTACCAATACCATCAGCCGTGTTGGGGGCATAGGACTGGAAGAAATTGCAGAGGGCGTCGATTGGCGTCACACGCATGCGTTTGATCCGCTGGGATTGGGCACGGATTCCACGCTCGATACGACGGGAGCGCATCAGCTACGGAGCGGCCCCGACAAGGAAGACCATATGTATAACCCGCTCACAATTGTCACCCTGCAACGGGCGGCACAGCTGGGCGATTACGGCATCTTTAAACAGTATACCGCCATGGTGGACGACGAAACTAAGCCGCACACCCTGCGCGGGCTGCTGGACTTTGTGAAAAGCCCGGACGGCGGTATTCCGATTGAAGAAGTGGAGCCTGTTTCTGAAATCGTAAAGCGCTTTAAAACCGGCGCAATGTCCTATGGTTCCATTTCGCAGGAGGCGCATGAGTGCATGGCAATCGCCATGAACCGTCTCGGCGGACGCTCGAACTCCGGCGAGGGCGGCGAAATGCCGGAGCGCCTCGGCACAGAGCGCGGCTCCGCCATCAAGCAGGTTGCGTCAGGACGCTTCGGCGTGACGAGCGAATATCTGGTCAGTGCCGAGGAAATCCAGATTAAGATGGCGCAGGGCGCAAAACCCGGCGAGGGCGGACATTTGCCGGGACGGAAGGTGTATCCGTGGATTGCAAAAACGCGGCACTCTACCCCTGGCGTCGCGCTGATTTCGCCGCCGCCGCACCACGATATTTACTCGATCGAAGACCTTGCGCAGCTCATTTACGATCTGAAAAACGCCAATAACCGCGCGCGCATCTCCGTGAAGCTGGTGTCGGAAGCCGGTGTTGGAACCATTGCGGCAGGCGTTGCGAAAGCGGGCGCGCAGGTGATCCTGATCTCCGGTTACGACGGAGGCACCGGTGCTGCGCCGCGTACTTCCATTCATGACGCGGGCCTCCCATGGGAGCTTGGCCTGTCGGAAACGCACCAGACGCTCGTACAAAACGGCCTGCGTTCCCGGGTGCGCATCGAGACGGATGGTAAGCTGATGTCCGGCCGCGACGTGGCGATTGCCTGTATGCTGGGCGCGGAGGAGTTTGGCTTTGCAACGGCGCCGCTTGTCACAATGGGATGTGTGATGATGCGCGTGTGCAATAAGGACACCTGCCCGGTGGGGATTGCAACGCAGAATCCGGAATTGCGGAAGAGATTCCGCGGCAAGCCGGAGTATGTGGAAAACTTTATGCGCTTCATTGCGGAGGAATTGCGTGAAATTATGGCGTCGCTGGGGATCCGCACGGTCGATGAGCTGGTTGGGCGTACCGATCTGCTGCGCATGCGTGAGCACATGGTGACGCGCCGTGCGGCGAGCGTGGATCTGTCCCGCGTTCTGGCCGGCTGCGGCACGGCGGCGGAACGTTTCCGTCCGGAGGATGTATATGACTTTCATTTAGATAAAACCGTTGACGAGCGCGTGATCCTGCAACACCTGGAAAAGCAGCTGAAACGCGGGAAGCCGGGACACCTGGAGATCGAGATTTCGAGCACGGACCGTACGCTCGGTACGATTTTCGGCACGGAAATCACAAGACTCCACGGAAATACGCTCCCGGACGATACGTATGTGATTCACTGTACCGGCGGCGGCGGGCAATCCTTTGGCGCGTTTATCCCGAAGGGCCTCACACTGGAGGTTGAGGGAGACAGCAACGACTATTTCGGAAAGGGACTGTCCGGCGGAAAGCTCATTATTTATCCTCCCAGGGACAGCCGGTTTGCAGCGGAGGAGAATATTATAATTGGCAACGTTGCGCTTTATGGCGCGACAAGCGGCCGTGCCTTTATTCGGGGCATTGCGGGCGAACGCTTTTGCGTGCGAAACTCAGGTGCCAGCGCCGTGTGCGAGGGCGTAGGAGACCACGGCTGCGAGTACATGACGGGCGGATGCGTCGTGGTGCTGGGGCAGACAGGTAAAAACTTTGCGGCCGGTATGTCCGGCGGCGTGGCGTATGTCCTGGATGAGAAACACGATCTGTACCGCCGTGTGAATAAAGAACTGGTTTCAATCGAGCTTGTCACCAAGAGCCGCGATATCGACGAACTCCGCGAGCTCATTGAGGCGCATTATAAAGCGACCGGTTCTGTTGTGGCCGCGCGGATTCTCTCGGATTTCGATGGATATTTGCCGGCTTTCAAAAAGATTATGCCGGTAGGCTACCAGCGTATGCTCCAGGGCATTGCCCACTTTGAGGAGTTGGGTGAAACCCGCGAGCAGGCGGAAATGGATGCGTTTTATGCAAACGCTGCAAACTAAGGAGGGGAGAACATGGGAAAAGCAACCGGTTTCATGGAATATGACCGCCAGGTGAATCCTTCTGTCGAACCTTTGGAGCGCATTCGGAATTTCCGCGAATTCCACCCCCGCCTACCGGCGGAAAAACGCCGTCTGCAGGGCGCACGGTGTATGGACTGTGGCGTGCCGTTTTGCCAATCGGGGATATCTATCGGCGGCGCGTTTACGGGCTGCCCACTCCACAACCTGATCCCTGAATGGAACGATATGACGTATCTCGGCAATCCCGGTCATGCCTTTGACCGGCTCCGTAAAACCAACAATTTTCCGGAGTTCACCGGGCGGGTTTGTCCGGCGCTCTGCGAGGCGGCGTGTACCTGCGGGCTCCATGGCGAGCCTGTCACGGTACGCGAGAACGAACTGGCAATTTCTGACGAGGCGTATGCCGCCGGCCGCATGACGCCGGAGCCGCCGGCGGTGCGTACCGGTAAACGGGTCGCAATCGTCGGTTCCGGTCCGGCCGGGCTTGCGGCGGCAGACCAGCTTAACCACCGTGGACACGAAGTCACGGTTTATGAGCGGGACGACCGTGCCGGCGGACTGCTCATGTACGGAATCCCCAACATGAAATTGGAGAAGGAAGTCGTCGAGCGCCGCGTGCAGCTTATGGCCGACGAAGGCGTTCAGTTTGTCACCAACACGGACATAGGGTGCGATATTCCGGCGGAGGATCTCCTGAAAAACTTCGATGCGGTGGTGCTGTGCTGCGGCGCAAAGAAGCCGCGGGATCTGTCCGTCCCGGGACGCGAGAGCGCGGGCGTATATTTTGCAGTGGACTTTTTGAAGTCTACGACGAAGAGCCTGTTGGAAACCGGTCTTTCGGACGGCACTTATATCTCGGCGGCGGGAAAGCATGTGATTGTCGTCGGCGGCGGCGATACGGGAAACGACTGCGTGGGAACGGCGATCCGTCATGGCTGCGCGTCGGTTGTGCAGCTTGAAATGATGCCGAAGCCGCCGGAAACCCGTACCGACGCAAATCCCTGGCCGGAGTGGCCCCGGGTGTTGAAAACCGACTATGGCCAGGAAGAGGCAATTGCGGTGTTTGGACATGATCCGCGTGTCTACCAGACGACGGTGAAGGAAATGCTTGCGGATGAGCAGGGCGCGCTGAAGGCGGTCAAGACTGTGAAACTTGACGCTGTGCGGGACCCGGAGACCGGACGCACAAGCATGAAGGAAATTCCCGGAAGTGAAGAGGTGATTCCAGCGGAGCTGCTGCTCATTGCAGCGGGATTTTTAGGGCCGCAGGACTATGTCGCCGATGCTTTCGGCGTCGGACGTGATGGGCGCAGCAATGTGAAGACCTGCGATGGAGGCCACAAAACCTGCGTGGAAAAAGTCTTTGCCGCTGGCGATATGCGCAGAGGCCAGTCCCTGGTCGTGTGGGCGATTGCCGAAGGCCGCGCCGCCGCGCGCGAAGTGGATGAATATTTGATGGGTTATACGAATTTAAATTAACTGTCTTGCCGAGGGCGTCCTTTCAGGGCGCCTTTGGCTTTCCCCGGACGCAGCGCTTTTTTGTTTTTCACGGACATATATTGGCGGCGCCGGATTTTTTGTGTATAATAGAAAAAACGGCGCATATGCGGAACACAGGAGCGTTTTGCGGCATTTTTGAAAGAGAGGATGGCGCGCGCCGAATGTATTTCCTGATACGAAGGGGTATTTCATGGAGAAGGCATATCTTGTTTTGGAAAATGGAGACATATTTGAAGGCGTAAGACTTGGCGCACCGGTGGATTCTGTCGGGGAGCTGGTGTTCAATACCGGCATGAGCGGCTATATTGAAACGCTCACCGACCCCAGCTATTACGGACAAATTGTTCTGTTTACGTTTCCAACCATCGGCAACTATGGAATCATTCCGGAAGATTTCGAGGGCGCGTGCGTGGTGCGCGGGTGCGTGATGCGTGAATGGTGCGACGCGCCGTCAAATTTCCGCTCAGAGGAAGATCTGGACACTTTTTTGAAAGAACAGGGTGTCGCCGGCATTGCCGGCGTGGATACGCGGCAAATTACAAAACTCATCCGTGAAAGCGGCGTAATGAACGCTATGATTTGCGGGGCGGTTCCGGAAAGTCTGAATGCGCTGCGTGATTACCGCGTGGTACAGGCTGTGGAACATGTAAGCGGAAGAGAGCGCTGCGTCTATCCGGCGGAAGGCGGGGAGCGCTTTCGTGTGACGCTGATCGATTACGGCGCGAAGCGTGGAATCATCCGGGACCTTGCCGCCCGCGGCTGTACGGTGACGGCAGTGCCGTACGATACGCCGGCGGAGTCAATTTTGGCTGACGCCCCGGACGGCGTGATGCTCTCAAACGGGCCCGGAGACCCGGCGGACAATCGCCGGGCAATTGCGGAACTTGCCAAGCTGATGGGCCGGGTGCCGGTATTCGGCATCTGTCTTGGGCATCAGCTGATGGCGTTGGCGCAGGGCGGGCGCACGGGTAAACTCAAGTACGGCCACCGCGGCGGTAACCAGCCTGTCCGGGACACGGCAACGGGGAAGTGCTATATCACAAGTCAAAATCATGGTTACGCAGTTTTGACGGATGCGTTGCCGGAGGGCGCGCAGCTGAGCTTTGAAAACGTTAACGACGGCACATGCGAGGGATTGGTTTATCCTGCCCTCCGAGCGTTTTCCGTACAATTCCATCCCGAGGCCCGGCCAGGCCCGGAAGACACGTCGTTTTTGTTTGACCGCTTCCTTGACATGATGAGCAAATGAACGGCATAAAAAGAGAGGCGCACAGCCGAGAAGAAACTCCCGGCTGTGCGCCTCTGCTTGCAAAAAGGCGGCGCGTTACAGCTTTTTCAATTCCACAAGGCAGACTTCGTTTTCCGACAGCGTCAGCTCATGAGAGAACGTGCCGTCAATGGTGACGATATCGCATGCAGGCGCACAGCGCGAACAGAGGGCAAGCGCTGAAACCTGTTCGCGCGTGAGATTTTCGGGACAGCCGAGCTTCCGGTATTCGTCATAGACATCCGCTTTTCCGTACCCAATGCGCCGCTCAATGAGCAAATAGGCGCCCGGCGTGAGACCTTCTGCCGAGAGCGTCACCTGTTCCTCTCCGTGCGGCGGCAGATCGCGCGTGAAGTAGCGCTCATTGGGCTCATCGCCCTGGGCGGGTTTTTTATAGTTCCAGAAGAGAAATTGAACGTCGCCGCCGTCGTGACAAACCCAGGCGTCCGGATCCTCGCACGAAAGTTCGCGCGAACCCAGGGCGTGATAAAATTCATAGGCATAAAAGGAAGGCTTTTTGAGCCCCTGAAGGTTTATCATGCCAAAGCCGCCGTGAAACGGTGTAGGCGCGGGACCGCTCTCTTCAAAGACGTCCGTAAACGTCCAGTAGGACATGGCTTCCACGCTGCCCTCGATACGTTTCAGGTGATGGAGAATATACGGCGCGGAGATATAGGAGTCGTGGATGTTGTCGCGGCTTGAATAGGAGGCGCTCCATTCGGTGTAGTAGAGCGGCAGATGCGGCATGGCGCTCTCTAAAATCTGCTGCCGTGCCCTGCGTACGTCACGCACAATGCTGTCCGGATCGTCAATGAGACGGTGCAGGTCACGCCCAAATTCGTCAAGCGCGCCCTCGACGCCATAGGTATGTGTAGAGATGAAGTCGAGCGGGATATCATTTTCTGCGCAGTGGGCAATCATTTCGGGAATCCAGCGGTTTGAGGAAGTCGCCGGACCGCCGACGCGGAATACCGGACTGACGGATTTTACAGCACGTGCGGCCGCGTCGTAAATGCGGAAATAATCGTGCATGTCTCCCTCAAAGAAAGCAGGGTAGTCCGGCTCGTTCCAGACCTCGAAAAACCACAGAGCGACCTCGTCATGGCCGTAGCGTTCAACGCAGTGCTGTGTAAATGCCTCGACCAGCGCGCCCCACTTGTCAAGATCGGCGGGCGGCGTGACATTGCCGCGCCACCAGAAAATGGTCTTCTCGCCGGAAGCCATTGCACGCGGTGTGAAGGAAAGTTCGACAAACGGACGGATACCGAGCGAAAGCATCATGTCGAAGACCTCATCGATGTACTGCCAGTTATAGATGGGGCGGCCGTCAGGTGCTTCGCGATAAACGGCCATATCGTCATGGAAGAGGCCGTGAAACCGCAGGTAACGGAACCCGCAGTGTTCGACGGCGGTCTTCAGATGCTCATAAAAGTCCCGGCGCAGCGCTTCGTTTGCGCGCCCTGCGCCGACGCAGAAAGAGGCAAAACGGTCGCGTGGTCCGCGTTCGTTATAAAGATCGGCTGTAATGTTCCGCATAAGGTGCCCTCCCGTTTCTGGTATTTTAATTGAAAACTTTTTCTGGATACAGTATAGCATGTTCCACATCGTTATGCTATACTAAAAAGAAATAAGAAGGACAGGAGGTTTTTTATGAAGATCTTTCAGGCAAACGCATCACTCTCGGGACTGGCCAGCGTCAAGCTGAATGTCCCGTACGCCTGCCCGGACGGGCATGAACTGTGCATGCACGTGATGTACCCGCAGGATATTGGTCAGGGCGTGCGGCATCCGCTGATTGTCTTTTTACAGGGCAGCGGCTGGACAAAGCCGGGGCTCGAGTACGAACTGCCGCAGCTTTGCCGGTTTGCGCAACACGGCTATGTCGTCGCGACGATAGACCATCGCCATGCGAGTGAAGCGCGCGGACGTTTGGGATTTTTGGAAGATACCAAGTCTGCGATTCGTTTCCTGCGTGCCCATGCGGACGAATACGGCATTGACTCCGAGCGTGTGTGCATGTGGGGCACGTCTTCCGGCGGCAATACGGCGTTGCTTGTCGGTATGACATATGACATGCCGGAGTTTGATGTGGGCGAGAATCTCGACCAGTCAAGCCGCGTACAGCTTGTTGTGGATACCTTCGGGCCTGCTAACCTGGTGGATATTGTGCTGGCGCGATTTTCAGATCGCAGCATATATGAACCGGAAAATACATTTTCCTGTCTGGCGGACGGGTTCCCGGGAGATAATCTGGCGATTTTTGAAAAAATGAGCCCGATGACGTATGTTGGACAGGGAAAAGAGTTGCCGCCGATGCTGATTTTAAATGGCGACGCGGATGAACTTGTCACGTATGAGAGTTCGCTGCAGTTTTATGAGGAAATGATTGCGCATGGCTACGATGTGGATTTTGTCAAAGTAGAAAATGGCCCGCACGAGGGCAGTTTCTGGAGTCCGGAACTCTTCGATTATATCCGTTCATATATTGACGTCAAACTGAAGTAACAAAAAAGACGGATGGGGCATGCGCTCCCATCCGTCTTTTCTTTTGAAAACCGGGCCAAGCGTAACGGACGACTCTATTTGGCAGGCGCAAACTTCTACACATTTGTGGGCGGGGAAAGGATCGCAGGACGCAAAAAAGCGGGACCTCCAGCCTGAAAAATCAGGCGGAGGCCCCACTTCGTCTCGTACAAAGTTTTAATTTTTCCATCTAATGAAAAAGGCATCTATGGAAAATCACTTTGGATTTTGGGCTCTAAAAAGCCCGCAAACCCGCATGAATACTGACAAAAATGGGGTGGACACTTTAGATGCCTCCCTTTTACGTAGTCGTAATACGCTAAAAAGCAAAAAATAAATTTCGCATCCCCACTTTTGCGCTCAATGCCTTTAATTCATGAGCGCACATTAGCGAAACTCTCGCATGGGTAAGTATAGCATACTGGCCAAATCTTGTCCAGTGGATTTAAACTGCATTTTATATTGGGGGTATTAGGATGACATGGCAATCATGGGATGAACAGTTACCCACAAAAAAATAGCGCCGATGCCTTGCTTGAAGACATCGGCGCTATTTTCTTGCAGGCAACCTATTTTTGCAATGGCAGGGCGGCATCCAGTTCATACCCTCCGACAAACCGGATCCTTATTTGGGAGGCAGAGAGTACGGTCACTTGTTCGAT
>URVL01000019.1 GCA_900551265.1 uncultured Eubacteriales bacterium
CGCGCCTGCGAGCTGGCGGAGTATATTATAGAAAATCGCGCGACTGTTCGCGCAGCTGCCAAACGCTTTGGAATCAGTAAGAGCACGGTACATAAGGACGTAACGGAACGTTTACATGACATTGATTTGTCTCTTTATTCCAAGGTGCGTGAAATACTCATTGAAAATAAAAGCGAGCGCCATATACGCGGCGGCATGGCAACCAAGCAAAAGTACGAAAATATGAACCGTATGCAAAGAAAAAAACAGACGGAAAAGATCGTTTTGCCACATTCTATTGACTAATCTGTCAATCATGGTATACTAAGAATAGCAGTAAAACAAGCGGTAACACAGCTGTGTTTTTTCTGGAATGTTTACTAAGGAGCTGTTGTTTATGGCACATAAGCTTTTTACCTCAGAATCGGTTACAGAAGGACATCCGGATAAGCTTTGCGATCAGATTTCTGATGCGATTTTGGATTCGATTATCAGCCGTGATCCGAATGCGCGGGTTGCCTGTGAGACGATGGCTACGACCGGAGCGATCTTTGTCATGGGGGAGATCAGTACCGACTGTTATACGGATATTCCCGCTGTTGTACGAAAAACAGTTGAGCGGACGGGATATAATAGCCCTGAGTATGGGTTTGATGCAAAATCCTGTGCAGTACTTACTTCAATAGACGAGCAGTCGCCAGATATTGCGATGGGCGTTGATGCGTCTGATGAATATAAGAAGGACGGTGCGGACGATTCCGACAGAATTGGCGCAGGTGACCAGGGCATGATGTTTGGCTATGCCTGCCGCGAGACACCGGAATTGATGCCGGCGCCGCTTTCTTACGCACATCTTCTGACACGGCGTCTTGCCGATATGCGTAAGTCCGGGGAACTTTCCTATTTACGGCCGGATGGAAAGGCCCAGGTTACGGTAGAGTATGATGAAAAGGAAAATCCTGTCCGAATTGAGACCGTTGTACTTTCTACACAGCATAATCCCGATGTGGATATTGAGACATTACGCCGTGAAATCCGTGAAAAATTAATTATCCCAACGTTGCCGTCGGATATGTTGGATGAAAATACAAAATACTTGATTAATCCGACAGGCCGTTTTGTATTGGGTGGACCTGCTGCGGATTCCGGATTAACCGGGCGCAAGATTATTGTGGATACTTATGGCGGATTTTCGCACCATGGCGGCGGCGCTTTCTCCGGCAAGGATCCTACAAAGGTAGATCGCAGCGCCTCTTATATGGCGCGCTATGCGGCAAAAAATGTGGTGGCTGCCGGCCTTGCAGTTCGTTGTGAGATTGGCGTTGCGTATGCGATTGGTGTTGCGCGCCCGGTATCCATTTACGTGGACACCTTTGGAACTGGTCTTTTACCGGACGAACAGCTCGCCAGGATTGTAGAAAAGGTGTTTGATTTCCGACCGGCTGAGATTATAAAAGCGCTTGATTTACGGCGACCGATTTATACGCCGACTGCTGCGTATGGTCACTTTGGGCGTACGGACATTGATCTTACATGGGAACACACGGATCGGATTGACATGTTAAAGGAACTGGCGGGAATAAAGTAAACCTTAAGCGCCCTTTCGTCCTAGGTTGGCGTCGGGATAGAATGCAAATAATTACGCACAGACTTCCATGGAAGTCTGTGCGTTTTTTATCGAGAGTGTGTGATAAGGCGGATAAGCCCGACTGCGTGCATAAAAAGCACAGCGTATCTGTGCGCAGGCATTGGGGCTGCTGCTTTCAGCGGGACGCCGGAATCTTGTCGACAAATTGAGATATCAAAAAAGCAGTCTTTTTTCAGACGATCGTTTTGAGGCGTGTATTTTACTTTTCCTGAATTAAATTTTATGGAAATTTAAAAAAATATTGACTTTTTTTGTGGCGTAGCATATACTATTGTTGTAATCAAACGACCGTTTATGGAAAGACGGTGGGACCAATGAAGTTCCGGCGCAGTTGCCGTTATTACTTTTGATGGGAGGTAATATTGTGAAAAAGCGTTTGCTTCCCTTTGTTTTGGCGCTCCTCCTCTTAGTCGGCACTGTCAGCGCGCTCTATGCGCCTACGCAGGAGTCCTGGCAGCACTTTTCCGCTTTGGACGCGGAAACCATACTCCGCGATGGCGTATATTCGGAAGACGGGGAAACGGTGACCTGGAACGAGATGACCTTCATAGTCGGCGATTTGCGCCGCCTGAGCTGGCATGTTGCTGAGATAAATCGCTCGAATTCTGTAATCCGGCGCGCAGGAGAGGAATACCGTCTTGTGAGCTCGAGTGTTTTTTATTCAAAGGGTGCGCAACATGTTTTGGGAAGAATTACGTTCAATCCCGGTCAGACAGGGGCTTTCCAGACTGGAGTTTCGTTTGGAATCGAAACTACGGTATCTGGCGGAGTAAATCTTGACATTTTTAAAGCAAACGTCAGCACCGGTTATTCGCAGAGCTATATATTAGGTACTACCATTGATGTGGAAAATACGTCAAACTACCTGCGGACCGTTGCGTTAGGCTCTGTATTTTGGGTGTACCAGTATGACGTATACGACAGCTCGGGCAATTACGAAGGCAGAGGTACAGTGTACGAGCCGTATAGCGTGTATACGTATTGGGTGAACTAAACACATAACACATGACATAGAATGAAAAAACACCGCAGGAATTCCTGCGGTGTTTTTATGCGGTTTTTACGGATTTACGACATTTACGGGGTTACCGTCGAGGAACGCGCGGAGATTATCTACCGCGATGTTCATCAAGCGCTCGCGGCTTTCCTTGGGTGCCCAGGAGATATGCGGTGTAATCAGGCAGTTTTTCGCAGTGAGTAGGGGATTGTCGCCTCGAATTGGTTCTGTGGACACGACATCAACGGCTGCGGCTGCAACCTTACCACCATTTAAAGCATCTGCAAGATCCTGTTCGACAATCAGCGGACCGCGGGAGTTATTGAGAATGATAACGCCGTCTTTCATTTTGGCAATGGTATCGCGATTAATTATGCCCTCTGTGTCAGGGAAGAGCGGACAGTGAAGAGCAATCACATCACTCTCGCGGAAAAGTTCATCCCGTCCTACATAACGGCAGAAATCGTTTTCAAGCGCGGGGTTCTGATAGGTGTCGTTTGCTAAAACTTTCATACCAAAAGCCTGCGCCAGCCGACCGGTGGCCTGACCGATACGTCCGTAACCGATAATTCCCATGGTTTTACCGGCAAGCTCAATAAGCGGATAATCCCAGAAACACCAGTCTTTGTTGTGCTCCCACCGACCCTCATGCACGGCGTCGGAATGGTGCTGAACATGGTGGCAGATTTCCAAAAGCATTGCGAATGCAAACTGCGCTACACTGTCCGTACCGTAAGTCGGGATATTCGTCACGGTGATGCCATGTTCTTTGGCGGCAGCAACGTCTACAACATTATAGCCGGTTGCCAAAACTCCGACATACTTCATATGCGGACAGGCCTCAATAGTGGCGCGGGAGATGGGCGTTTTATTAGTGATGACTATTTCCGCATCACCAATACGGGAAAGTATCTGATCGGCCGGTGTGCGGTCGTAACAGGAAAACGCACCGAGGGCTTCAAATCCACCCCAGGAGAGGTCGCCGGGATTTTCTGTGTAACCATCCAGTACAACGATTTTCATACGGGCCTCCTTACTCGCACAGCGCCCACGCGCGGTTGATGACACGTTTGGTACCTGCAAGGACGATATCGGCATCTTCGTCGGCCCATGGTTTGACTTCGAAAGAGAGGACGTATGGCTCGGCGGCGTTAAAGAAGCCTTCGGTTTTTAAGACATGGAAGAAATCTACAAGTTCCATCGTGTCATTGGCACTTTCCGGGAAGCCAAAGCGAGGATGCTGGTCGCCGTATGCCTCAGCGCCGGGCTTTACAACCGCATTGCCGATGTGGAAGTGATTGATGTAGGGGCGCAGTGTGCGAATGACAAACTTTGTGGTCTCGTACGTTGTCGGGAAGTGGGAAAGATCAACCATCAGGCCGAAATTGTTGCACATTGTGCGCATGTCGGCGGCAAAGCGGGCAGCCAACGGCGCAGGACCAATCAGCGCGGCCTTGTCCATATCAAAATCAAAGACTTCCAGATTAACGGTCATACCCTTCGTGGCAGCATAGTCACAGACTGCCTTAGTCGTCTTGAGAAGCTGGGCATATGCCTGTTCCTTTGTCTCAGGAGCCCACTTGCCGGCGAGGAACGCAATTCCACGTGCACCAAGGAACTCCGCCTCATCGACAGCCTCAATCAGCGTTGCCTCGGCTTTCTGACGGCCCTCTTCATCCAGATCATTTGGATTGAGCTTTGGACCCAAAAGGCGGGGCTGTGCGCCGTAGCAAACGGTCATATGTCCCTCGTCAAGCATCTTTTTCGCTTTTGCACGGGCTTCGTCGCTATCAAACTTACATACTTCGATTGCATCAAAGAAGTCATCGCACGCAATTTGATGGATGGAGGTGAGCACATCGCGATCTGTTGGCGGATGGCTCATCCACTGGATTGTACCGATTTTAAAATACTTATGGATGGATTCCTGCATAATGTGGCTCCTTTCAATTAATAAACGAACTCGCGGACATTTGCCAGGCTGCTACCCATCGAACAATCGACATTCGGATCACAAATCACATCAATAACGGCGGGTTTCCCACTCTCCTGAGCACGCTTCAGCGCCGCGCCGATCTCATTCGGATCAAAGACACGCTCTGCATAGCAACCGAGTCCCTGACCGACCTTTACATAGTCGATAATATCCTGGTTTTGATTTTCCGACATTTCAACTGCATACTCGTATCCGTAAGCATACTTCTGGTTTTGACGGATCAATCCGAGATAGGCATTGTTGACAACTACAACGATGACCGGGACCTTATTCTTTGCACAGACGGCGAGTTCCTGCACATGGAAGGTGAAACCAAAGTCACCCATAACGGCGACAGACTGTTTCCCCGTTGCAATGGCGGCTCCAAACGCGGCGGGAATGTCATAACCAAGGCAGCCTGCGCCACCGGAAGGAAGATAATTACGCGGAACATTTGTCTCTTGAAGCTGACCGGACCAGATCTGCGTGATGCCACAGCCGGTTGTAAAGATGGCATTATCGCCAAAATAGCGGTTAAGTTCCGCCATGACACGATGTGGATTAATAGGCTGGCAGTCGTAGTCGGTTTTACGGGCGAGTTGCTTCCGCAGCGCGGGAACGTCAATATCCCACTCGGATTTTTTGGCCCTGCTGGCCTCGGTGAGCAATGCGTGGATAGCTTTTCCGGCATCTGCCACGATGCCAAGATCCGGCTCAAAAATTTTGCCGATCTCTGAAGGTTCAATATTAATGTGAATAAACTTGCGGTTTCCACGGTAAACATTGATATCGCCCGTATGGCGGTCAGTGAAGCGGCAACCAATACCGAGCACAAGGTCGGACTCCAGGAATACGTGGTTACCAATTGGCTGACCGACCTGAATACCACAGTGGCCGGCATTCAGCGGATGATCGATCGGGATACCGCCCTTGGCCATATATGTGGTGATAACCGGCATATTGAGCGTTTCAGCGAGCTTAACGCATTCTTTCTCTGCACCGGCAAGGATTACGCCGCCGCCCATAAGTAGCAGGGGCTTTTTTGCCGCAGAAATCATATCGAGAGCCTGACGGATCTTATCCATATCTGGCGCAGGAACGTCATAGGAAGCAGGAACATAGGTGTCGGGGTCATAATCAATGTCCGCATTTTGTACATCAAGCGGAAGATCAATAAGTACGGGACCGGGCTTGCCGGAACGTGCGGTCAGGAATGCTTCCCGCATGATTTCCGGAACCTTTTCCGGTTCGGTAATCTGCCAGGTGCGTTTGGCAACAGGAGCGGCGATTTTGGCGATGTCGACGCACTGGAAAGCATCGAGGCCGAGCTGCGCACGCACAGCCTGCCCCGTAATGGCAAGAACCGGAATAGAGTCGATGTTACAGGTATAAATACCCGTTACAAAGTTTGTGGCGCCAGGGCCAGAGGTACAGAGCGCAACCGCCATGCGGCCGGATGCACGAAAATAACCGCCGGCTGCGTGGACACAGCACTCTTCGTGGCGGTGCGTATAATGGCGGATTTTGCTTTCTGCCATATACTTGTAAAGACCGTTGATGCCCGCGCCAGGGATACCAAAAGCATCGGTAATGCCTTCGCGCTCGAGAATCTTTACGATTACCTGTGATACATTCATCTTTGTTTTGTCCTCCTAAAAAATCTCTATCTTAAAACGCAAACTCATGAATGACTTCACGTTTTTCGACAATATCCCAGTTGATATCTTCGCCAATGCCAGGCGTCTCGTTTAATAGAAGCCGGCCTGCTTTCAACGGCTGATATTGATAAAAACAGGTTTTGTGATAACTGGCAATGAGCAGATACTCTACATACGGGCAGACGTCCGGCGGCATGGATGCCACAACATGCATGGAAGGAAGAATCAGGTGCCCATGCGGCAGGAGCTGAACGCCGTATATCTCACATAAATCTGCAATTCGAAGCGCTTCTGTGAGACCGCCGCACCATTCGGGATCTGACTGAAGGTAATGTAAAACATTGTCCTTTAAATATTGGTTGACCTGCATTCTGGAATAGAAATGTTCGCCGGCGGCCAATGGCACCGGACTCTCCTGCGAAAGCCTGCGGTAAGCTTCCAACATATGCGGACGGAAGATCTCCTCCACAAATTTGGGACGAAGTGGCGCCAATTCACGCAACATATCAAGTGCATAAGCATAATCCCAGCTCATAAAGCAGTCGAACATAATAGGATAATCCGGTCCCACGGTTTCACGGACGGCCTGCGCCATCGCCAGATTCTTTTTCATGCCATCCACGCCGGAACTGGGTCCAAACGGGAAAAACCATTTCTGCGCGGTAAATCCAAGATTCATAATTTCACGCGCACGCGTATGCACTGCTTCTGGTTCCGGAGAGAAACCAAGCGCACTGCAATAGGGCGTCAGGTCCTTTCTTCCTCCGCCAAGCAGCTTATAAACGGGCTGCCCAAGAATTTTGCCTTTGAGATCCCAAAGTGCAATATCGACGGCACTGATGGCACAAAGCATCATACCGGTGGAGGCATGGCGCTCAAAGCGCGACATAACGTCCCATAAAAAACGGATTTCAAGGGGATCACGGCCAATCAAATGACTGCTTAACCCTTCCATAATAATCAGTTGCTGGGCATGGTATTCGATGGGCCCGTGCCAGCCCTCCAGTCCTTCATCCGTCTCAATCACAACGAAAGGTGCGGTATACTTGCCTTTTTCCTTCTGATTGTTTTTTCCTCGATCGCCCCTGGTAGAAGGTTGTCTCCCGGCCCCCATTGCTGCATACTCCGAATAAACGTCCAGCATATTTGCCTGACGCGCTTCCGTCTGATAAACAGGGGAGTCGGTAGTTGTAAGATGTTCAATACGTAATCCCGTTATTTTCATGAAATGAACTCCTGTTAAAACTCGAATTTTGTAACGACTTCACGTTTAGTAACGACATCCCAGTTGATGTCTTCACCAATGCCCGGCGTCTCGTTCAACGTCATATACCCATCTATGAGCGGATGCCGGCGGAAAAAACAGGTCTTGTGATAATTGATGTTCAGCAAATATTCGCCCATCGGCGCAACTTCTGGCGACGATGCGGCGATAACATGCATGGCTGGCAGTAAATTGTGTCCATGCGGGATCATTTTTACGCCATACACTTCGCATAGATCCGCGATACGCAGCGTTTCGGTAATACCACCCGACCACTCGGGATCGGACTGAATATAATCAAAAATATCTTCTTTTAAAAATTGCTGTATCTGCTGGCGGTTATAGAAGTGCTCGCCGGCGGCCAACGGAATGGCTGTCTCCTGCGCGATGCGGCGATACGATTCAAAATGTTGTGGACGGAAGAGCTCCTCGATAAATTTTGGATGCAGGGGTTCCAACTCGCGCAGCATATCGCGTGCATAGGCATAGTCCCAACCCATCCAGCAGTCGAACATAATCGGATAGTCGGGCCCCACGGTTTCGCGCAGCGTGTTTGCCATATCAAGGTTATGACGCATACCCTCAATGCCCGAACCGGGGCCATACGGGAAAAACCATTTTTGTGCCGGGAACCCCATGTCAATGAACTGCTTTGCGCGACTGCGCACGGACGCTGCGTCGGTGGCGAAACTAAGCGTAGAGAGATATGGTTGAATACGCGACCTGCCGCCTCCCAACAATTTGTAGACAGGCTGTCCCAAAATTTTTCCTTTTAAATCCCACAGAGCAATGTCAACAACGGAGATTGCCATCATCATCACACCGGTGGAGGCATGACGCTCGAAACGGGACATAATGTCCCATAAAAACCGCGTTTCCAACGGGTCGCGGCCGATCAGATGCTCCCGCAGCCCCTCCATGGCAACCAAAAGCTGACTACGATACTCAATCGGACCATGCCAGCCTTCCAGTCCCTCGTCGGTTTCAATGACCAGGAAAGCGACTGTGTAAAGGCCATTTTCCGACTTGTCCCACCAGCAATGATCGCGGCGCGTTTTGGGACCAAGCCGGCCATCGCCCATTTTAACATATTCCTCGTAGATGTCAATCGGCGCGGCAGAGCGCTGCGCGCCAACGCCATCTGCAGGCGGTCGGTCACGTGTGGTCAGATTTTCAACGCGCATACCTGTAATTTTCATAGGGATTCTCCTCCAGTTTCGCCGGTCATATATAAGCCAGCGTTTTTAGTATCCAAATCCAAAGGAAGACTGTAAAAATTGAAATCAGCGTGATAAAAACAACCAACTGAGACATCAATTTGTCGTCTCCGCCAAGCTGCCGTGTCATAACGTAGGAGGAAGTGGCGGGAGGCGTAGCAAAGAGCGCCATGAGCGTGACAAGTTCTGCATTACGAAAACCGAGCGAGATCGCAATGGTGACAAAAATACCCGGAACCAAAATAAGCCGTGCAGCAGAACAGAGAACAATATAATTTTTATATGTTGCGATGTTTGAAAACTCAAACGTGGAACCTAAGACAATTAAGGCAAGGGGGGAAGCAACCTGCGCGATGCTGGAAATAGGAGAATATATTGCCTGCGGGAGCTCCCAACCGGATAAAAGTACGCCAAAGCCCAAGAGGGAGGAAACAATATACGGATTTTTAATAACGTTTAAGGCAATATCACGCGCACTTGGTTTCCCCGTGTGATAGTACTCCAGCGCGAATACGGAATAGGCACTGGCAAGCGGTACGACGAGCGCTGTGAGCATGGAGAGCATGGCGCCTGCCGTATCACCGTAAAGCCCTGTTGCAAAAGGCATGCCGTAAATAATAAAATTGGAACGAAACATTGCCACAGCAATGGCACCCCGGCGGCTGTTGTCAGGTTCAACGCGCGGGATAATGAGCATGGAAAGCAGGAAAACCGCCGTGGAGCCTGCAATGCTGTAACCGAGCATCGGCCAGCTAAACGCCGCCTGCAAGTCGGCATCGATGATATTTTTAAAAATCAGGACGGGAATAAATAAATTAAAAATCAGTTTGTTGATACCGCTGGCCAGAGACTTACCTAAAAGGCCCAGCTTCTTCATCAAAAAGCCAACCGCCAGCAAGACAAACATGGGAAAAACGACATTAAAGGAAAGTATCAAATTTTCCATAAAGATTTTTCTACCTCAGGTTTTGGCTACAGACCAAAGCCAGGGCTCTGCCAAACACAGATGTATTTCCTGTCAGGTTATCTTGTACTAGCTCGGGTGTGACATCAATGCCACTGGACATCGCAAGCGAAATAATAGGATCTGTGCAATCAAAAAACGACGTAAAATCTGTGGCAGCAGCGCCGGGGGACAGCATAAGTATGGTAAGCTGAGGAAGCACATTTTCATAGTCTTCAAGCAGTTTGTGATAACGCAGAATCCATGCTTCGACATCTTCGTATCCAGGCTTTGCAGTATGTGTTTGAATCTGTGCCCGTTTGATATAGGCACGTAAAATGACTGATAGTTCTTCGGCCAGCCGACAGACAGAGTGAGAGGCAAGAATTTTTTTTGCTTCATCAGAGTCTAAATCAAGAAAAAAAGCGCGCGCAATCATCGCATCACGTGCCAGCGCGATGTCTGCGTCCAAGTCGTCTGTCAAAGAGTAAAGCGCACGTGCGCAACGAATGCCAAACTGAAAGCTCGCAGCTTTTTCAGGTACGTCGTCAATATCCGGTACCGGCGTGGCGGAAAAATCTGACAGACAGCGGTTTCGAGCGAGCATACCGTGATAGGCATAGTTGTCATATAAATGAAAACCGCAGAGTCTGGCAGCACAGCGGATAAAAGCAATATCCGTAAAAAACGTTTTCATGTATTGCACCCCCATTAAACCGGAAGACCATTCGGCCCTAACTTACCAATGTCCAGCATATTGCGCAGCTCTTCAACGGTCATATCCGGATTGTGCAGGTAGAGATCTGCTGCGGAAAAATAAGAAAGAGACTTTTCAAGGGCCATTCCATAATGGCTTTTTGCAGATGCAAGATTTTTTGGAAATGTGGCGTCTCCCTCAAACCGGATTTTACGTGCCGCTGCGACGATCTCATCTTTTTCGTCATACCAGTTGATTCGGGTTATAAAATCCCATATGAGGTCAGGATCCGGATCCTTTGCAGACTTGCGATAGCGATTCAGGTCCACATAAAATTTTTGTGCACGCATACATAATTCACAAAAGTAATCATCCTCAGCAAGTGTGTCTGGAAGCGTTTGAATATCCATCATATTCATGGCGTAAGCGGTTCGCAAAAAGGAATATGCCGCTTTATGGTTTAATAACGGATAGACCGAAAGACCTTCTGCCTCCTCAGGAAAAAGCGCATAGAGAAAGACGGGACAATCTTTAAAATATTCGCGCCACATATGTCCTTCGTGATAAACACTGCACTCCGTTGGAGAAAGGGTTGGATCAACGTCTGTGCCACGGCCGCGGAAAGCCGGTTCATTCCAGATCGGTTTCATCTGACGGTCACATGCCCGATGATTAATCCAACCAAGTACAAAGCCTAACTTGATTTCATCTTCGTATGAATGCGTAGGCCAGATCTTTTTAAGCCGATCAAGCAGATAAAAGGAAAACCGGTCTCCGGAAACCGTTACGCATCCAAGGCGCGCAAAAGAAAGCTGTTCGGCAAGAATTCGCCGAAATTCTTCCGACAAAAGCGGCCAACGGACGCCAAGCGCAAACGCATCTTCCAGTACTGCAGTATGTACAATATGTTCGGACATGAATTCCCTCCCATAGTGAAGACTGGTATGATCATATTATACGACTTTATCTTCATAAAGACAAGGTGAAATGAAGGATGGCTTGGAAAATATGGCTTGCTGTTTTAACAGTCAAAAATATTTAGATGGAATTTTTTGTCGTTTAAGCAGGTAAAGCGCAGACGAACATCGCGTTTTTTGCTGAAATACAGTTTTTGCACTTGACTTTTTGCGCGCATGATGATATGCTAAGATCTGTTACAGACAATGACCGGAAAGAAGTAGCGGTGTCGGAACCTTCAGAGAGTTGCCGGATGGTGAGAGGCGCAGGTGTAAAGACATGGTGAATACATTCCGAGAGTTTCACGCTGAACTGCAGGAGCATAGTAGGTGCTGACGGGAACTCCCGTTATAGAGTCAGGGTATGTTTGTACCCGTCGAGGCCGTCGCCGTGAGGTGACCGGCGAATAGAGGTGGTACCGCGGATCCATTCGCCCTCTGTTTAGGAAAACAGGGGGCGTTTTTTTATTGCCCTCTGACCGGATTGTAATTAAAAAAGGAGAGAGGAATTCCATGCCGATTACTGAAATTTTAGCAAGAAATGCTGCGCTTTATGGCAATGATGTTAGCCTGGTAGAGATTAATCCTGAAATACGCGAACGTCATGGGACAACCTGGCGCGAATATGAGCTGGTAGAAACAAACCCGGCGAATCGTTACCGCCGTGAGATTACATGGCGTGAGTTTGACGATTTGGCCAACCGGTTTGCGAATCTCCTCATGAGCCGTGGCCTGGGTCGCGGAAATAAGGTCGCAATTTTATTGATGAACTGTCTGGAATGGTTGCCGATTTATTTTGGTGTTTTAAAGACGGGAGCCGTAGTGGTGCCGATGAACTACCGGTATACGGCGGATGAAATTCAATACTGTCTGGAGCTTTCAGAATCTGACGCGTTGGTGTTTGGTCCGGAGTTTGTCGGCCGTGTGGAGGACATATGTATGGATATCCCCCGCGTTGGTACAATCCTCTATGTCGGAGAAAATGCGCCGACTTTTGCCGAGAGTTATGATAAACTGGTGCCGTTTTTCTCCACGGAACCGCCGCGTGTCCATTTGACCGACGACGATGATGCCGCCATTTATTTCTCATCTGGTACGACGGGCTTTCCCAAGGCAATCCTTCATGCGCACCGGAGCTTGGTCTGTGCCTGCGAGGTGGAGCAGCATCACCATGGACAAACCCGTGACGATGTGTTCCTTTGCATCCCGCCCCTGTATCACACGGGCGCCAAGATGCATTGGTTTGGCAGCCTGCTGACCGGCAGCCGCGCCGTAATTCTGCGCGGCGTCCGTCCTGACTGGATTTTGAAAACAGTCAGCGAGGAACATTGCACCATTGTATGGCTGCTGGTACCGTGGGCGCAGGATATTCTGGACGCCATGGAGCGCGGCGAGATTCACTTGTCCGACTATCAGCTGGATCAGTGGAGGCTGATGCACATCGGTGCGCAGCCTGTCCCGCCGTCTTTAATCCGCCGGTGGAAGGACGTTTTTCCAAACCATCAGTATGATACCAACTATGGATTATCTGAGTCCATTGGGCCAGGCTGCGTCCATCTTGGCGTTGAGAACATTGACAAAGTTGGCGCTATCGGTGTTCCCGGCTACAGCTGGGAAGTAAAAATTGCGGATGAGTCAGGCAATCCGGTTAAGCAGGGCGAAGTGGGCGAACTTTGCGTACGGGGCCGTGGTGTCATGAAGTGTTATTTTAACGATCCGGCAGCAACCGCCGCCGTATTGAGGGATGGGTGGCTCTTTACCGGTGACATGGCCATGCAGGACGAGGATGGCTTCATCTATTTGGTCGACCGTAAAAAGGATGTTATTATTATGGGCGGCGAGAATATCTATCCCGTTCAAATTGAGGATTTTCTTCGTGAGTTAAGTGTTATCAAAGACGTAGCAGTAATTGGTTTGCCGCATGCCCGTCTGGGAGAAATTCCGGCCGCAGTGATTGAGTTGAAGCCGGGCGTTGAGTGTACGGAGGAGCAGATTAATACGTTCTGTGCACGCCTGCCACGTTATAAGCGCCCAAGAAAGATCATTTTCGACAATGTTCCCCGCAATCCAACTGGTAAGATTGAAAAGCCAAAGCTTCGTGAACGCTATGGCGCGGCGAGTTTAGTGGCAGAGCAAATGACAAATTAATCTACATTGCCCTGAATAGAGCCAAAGCCGTCCTGTATATGGCATACAGGACGGCTTTGGCTCAAAGCGTATAGTTGACAATTTATAGAAAATTCCGCTATACTGTGTGTATCTTTTATAATGGAGGACATATGATGATAAGTGTCAGAATTGAAGAAAAAGCTGCGTTTGAGGTTACGGGAGAAAAGGTTTGGATTGACGGGCAGGACAATGAAAAATTCAGTAAATTTTGGGCGGAATCAAAAGAAAATGGCCTGATAGCACGCCTGGCGGACCTTGCAGAAGATGGTGTGATGGGTCGAACAATTTTTGGGGTGTCCCGCGTAGAAGCGGATCCGTCAAACCGCGCGTTTTACTTTTACATTGCGGCGGAAACAAAATTGTGTCCGGATAACCTGGAACATTTTATAATTCCCGCTTCGCGGTGGGCAATTTTTTCAAACTGCGGAGAACTGCCAATGTCACTGATTCAGGCGGAGTTATACTGCCACATGGAGTGGCTACCAAATTCTCCTTATCTTCATGCACCGATGCCGGAACTGGAGGTTTATCCTGCAAACAATCCGGAATTGGTAGAATATTGGCTTCCTATTGTTGAAAAAATGCTGTGGATGTTTAAATGGCGTTAGTGATTTACTCCGGAACTGATTTTGGGATGATTGCAAAAAAGATGCACGATAAGTTTATGATCGCGCATCTTTTTTGATGATAAGATACTGCTTGAGCTCATCAAGCTTCTTGAGAGCATCATTTTGTCCCAAGAGATAGATTTCGTTCAATTTTTCTCGATTCTTTTCCATACGTCCGAGTTTTAAGGGAACTGTCGGAGCAATCACAAAAGCACGGCCTGCCGCTTCCGCCTCGCGTATATAGTCAAGCTGTGCATTGTATGCCAGGTGCCGCATTTCCAAGAGTTCAATGAGCGCGGGATATGCCCGGTATTTTATTTTTAAAAACGGGGTTACGGCGCTTGTCTCTTTTCGATAGCTTCTATCCCGGGTAAGGACGAGAACGTTCTTCGTATGTCCGTCAGACTCACTGCGTCGTAACGGTATGGCATCTGAAATCCCGCCGTCCAGATAGGGAACTCCGTTCAGCATGACAAATCGGGAAACACCAGGCAGGGAACTGGAAGCGCGCACGTAGTCGACATCGCGGAAGAGATCGCGAACGATGGGATATTCCGCGCGACCGGTCAGGCAGTTTGTCACGACGGCGTGAAATTCCGAAGGCGTATGAAGGAAGGCTTCATTATCAATCGGATAAAGCTTTTCAGGAAGCTCGTGGTACAGAAAGTTTGCACCAAATAAATCACCTGTTGTTAAAAGGCTGTAGATGCTGCAATAGTGTTTGTCGTGTAAATAATCGATATTGGTGCTATATGCGCGGCCATGCTGATAGGCCAGGTAACTGCAAGCGTGGCAAGCTCCTGCTGAAACTGCATAGACATCGCGCAAATCGATACCGTTTTCAAGAAAACAATCCAGCACACCCGCTGTGTATATACCGCGAAGACCGCCGCCTTCCAAAATAAGCGCTGTTTGGTTGGACATAGATATCACACTCTCTCCATCGTGCAATTTAATGTAATACTCAAATTATAACACAAATTATCCAAGCTTCATACAGTAGCCGAAAGGGGATGGTTACCGGTGAACCCGGTACCATCCCCTTTGCCGTCACTTTGTAATTTTTGCGAGCAACTTTACAATCAGCGAAATGACAACCATCACAACGAAGATACCGAGCATGCCCTGCCACATTACATTAAGAGCTGCAATCAAATTATAAGACACTTCAAACTCCTCCTTACCGAATCAGCTGCGGAATTAAGTAAAGAATCATACCGCCCGCAAGTACTGAAGCAATCTGACCAGAAACATTTGCGCCAATTGCATGCATCAACAAATGGTTCGTCGGGTCTTCCTTCAATCCGAGTTTCTGTACAACACGCGCCGACATCGGGAAAGCGGAAATACCTGCCGCACCGATCATCGGATTGACTTTATTCTTCATAAACAAATTCAAAAGCTTTGCAAACAGGACGCCACCGATGGAGTCAAAGACAAACGCCACAAGGCCCAGGGCCATGATCAGGATCGTTTGCCAGGAGACAAACATATCGGCACGCATGGAGAAGGAAATCGTAATGCCCAGGAGTAAGGTGACAAGATTTGACAGAACATTCTGAGCGGTATCGGAAAGACGTCCCAGCACTCCGCATTCACGCAAAAGGTTACCGAACATCAGGAAGCCAACTAATGCAACACTCATGGGCGCGACGATACCGGCAATAAAAGTAACGATTATGGGGAAGAGAATACGCGTCAGCTTGGATACGTTGCCAGGCTGATACGGCATCCGGATCATACGTTCTTTTTTCGTCGTAACCAGCTTGATTGCCAGAGGCTGTACAAGAGGAACCAGAGACATGTAAGAGTATGCCGCAACGGCAATCGGACCGATATACTGAGATTTCAACACCTGTGAGACAAGAATGGAAGTAGGCCCGTCCGCAGCGCCAATCATACCGATAGAAGCGGCGTCTCTCAGATCAAAGCCCATAAGTACTGCGGCAACAATGACGACAAAAATGCCAAACTGTGCCGCCGCGCCAAAGAGGAACATCTTCGGGTTGGAGAGCAGCGGCCCAAAGTCTATCATGGCGCCAATACCTATGAAAAGAAGAAGCGGGAGCGCTTCAGAAGCCTCGATGCCCACTTCAAACAGCCATTGGACAATACCGCTTGTCTCGCCGACATTTTCAACAACCTGATTTAAAACACCAGAATCCGGAAGGTTGACAAGGATCGCGCCGAACCCCATGGGAAGAAGAAGCGCCGGTTCAAAATCCTTTGCAATGGCGAGCCAGATCAGAAGACCACCAACCACGTACATGACGACCATTTGCCAGGTGATTGACAAAAGACCGGAATACAAGAATTCCATTGTTTATTCCCCCAAATGTATGAAATAATTTATTCCAGTATATCATGTAAATCTGGTGAATTCAAGTTAAATATTACTTAATATTTTATATTGCTTTACAAGAATTTAACGCTTTCGACGGCGATACCAGACAATGCCGCCCGTGAGTAAGACAAGCAGCGGCAGCACACCAATAAATAATATGGATAAGAAAGAAACATACCGCGCGGAAAGGACGAGATAGTCCACGCTCATACTTTTCGCACCAACGGCGACGGTCTGTTTTCCTTCGCACATCCAGTTAAGGGAGCTGATGAACAGCGCACTGTTCCCACCTGAGACCACCGAGTCAATTTGAGAATCTGCCAGGTAAGATGTCGTATAGAAAACGATTTGCGTTTGGGAACCGTCTTCATGCTCCTCGGTGATGGCGGCGCCTAGTGTAAATGGACCAGCCACGTCGCCCTCTTCGTAGGTAAAACTATCCAGTGTATAGTCTGTGACGAGCTTAACAAACGCATCGTCTGAGGTAGTAAGGAGCGGCTGGACGGTCAAAGTGTCGCGCAGTTCGTCTGAGATAACGATTCCCTGTGCAATGGGCGCCAGAACATAATAACCGCCGTCTATGACCGACTGTGTGATCTCATGCTCTTCGGCATCCGGAAGGAGATAATGCGCATATCCCTGGATATGGTGGCCTGAGTCTCCTTCAATTACAATTCCGTCCTGAATCTGGACACCGTAATAGGAAAGCAGAGCGGTCATGTTTGGCATATCTTCCTCGATATAGTCGGTATACAAAAGCATCCGTCCCCCAGCTTCGAGATAGTCCAGAATTTTACTCAGGTCGTCTTCGCTGATGTCCGAAGACGGACTGACGATTACAAGACATGCACAATCGTCGGGAACGCTCTCTACCGAGAGAAGAGAAAGTGGCTCCAGGGCAATATTCTGCCGGGATACATAGCCGGACATGGTATCGTCAAGAGTCAGTTCCCCATGACCGGTCAGGTAGTAGGCAGTGGGCAACGTATCACTGGTAACAAAATCAATGGCTGAGGTGAGGAGACCTTCTCCGTCGAAATATGTGTCATAGAGGTATGTCGTGTAGTTTAGCTCATAAGTATAAATGGATTCGTAGGATACGATGGTATTCCGACGTGCACTTTCCACGATCAGGCTGTTTTCGGAAAGATCGCCGGACGTATATTGCGCGGTGAAATCGGGATGCAGCGTCGGATCCACATATTGTACGGTGATATAAGGACTGAGATCCTGATATCTGCCGAGCATTTCCTCAATTGTTGCATCCTCATATCCGGACGTGACAACGCAGGTAATGGTGACGTCCTCGGAGAGCGAGGCAAGCAGATTTTCCGTCTCTTTTGAGATTGTGTAGAGTGCAGTCGGCGTAGTGTCAATTTTAGTGAGATCTTCAGGAAGCGCAGAGACGGCAAGATTGATGCCAACGCAGAGAGCAACCGCCCCAAAAATAAGCAATGTGATAAAAATCCCCGAGCGGAACGCCCGCGTATGGAAACGTTCTTTTATTTTTTGCCAGAGTCCGGTTTTCGGATTTCGAGACATCAGCTCCACCTCCTTTTCTCAAGCGACAGCGTGCTGAAAAACAGGAAAAGCACGATGACCGTCAGATAATACACAAGTCCGTTCCAGTCGAAAAGCCCCGCCATAAAATTTTCATATCGAGAGTAAACAGAAAGCGCGGAGAGAAATTTGGAGAACAGGCCCTCAAAAAGAGAAGCCTTGCAGATATAAACAATGGAGAGTATCAGTTCAGCCACAATTGCACAACAGGCGGCAAAGAATGTGCTCTTAGTCAAAACACGAATCAACACCGCGCAGAGAAGGATGACAATGACGAAACAGAAAAGCGAACCGTACGCCGATGAGGGAACATAAACCGTCAAGCTTGCCATCAAATAGGACAGCAGTACCGCGCCAAAACTCAACACTGCCGCAATCAGTTGATTTTCCGTCAACGAGGACATGAACATACCGATGGCGAGCAAAGCCGCGCCCATCAGGAAAAAGGCTAAAATCGAACTATATGACGTGGCAATGTCGACCGCGCCGTACAGCGAAAAAATTGCGGGGAAGCAGCAGTAAACGGCGCAGGGGATAGCCAGCACAGTCAGAAGCGCCAGATATTTGCCAAGTACGATAGAAGAGAGCTTTAAGGGGAGAGAGTAGAGAAGTTCCGAGGTGTGACGCCGGCGATCTTCAGCAAAAATGCGCATGGTGATAATGGGGACGATAATGAGATAGATGTAATCAAGGTTATAAAGCGTAAATTCAAATGTGGGGTAAGCGTTTGAAAGATTGATGATGGAAACGTAGATTCCAACAAAGAGCAGCATGACCGCAATAAACAGATACCCCATGAATCCTGTAAAATAGGAGCGAAGCTCACGTTTATAAATCGACAGCATTGCCGGCCTCCTTTCCATTGTTCCCGGATGACTCGCCGCGTGTCAACTCCAAAAATACATCCTCAAGCGTCGCCATGTCAAGCATCATACCGAGCAGAGGCACGCCGGCTGATGCCAGCGCCGCAGAAACCTGTTCGCGCACATCGGCTCGAGACTCCAGACGAAGCTGTGTTTCCCCTCCGTCGCCGGAGATAATGCTTGCCGAAACATTCGAAAGCTTTTTTAAAGCGTCGAGTGCGTGAGACGGTTCTCCGCGGACCGTTATCGTAATGCGATGAATACCCGGAGCGCAGGCCGAAAGGTTTTCCGGCGTATCCTCCGCCATCAAGCGCCCCTGAGAAATAATAAGAACACGATCGCAGAGGGCAGATACCTCGGATAGAATATGACTGGAGAAAATGACTGTGTGGGCTTGTCCGAGTTCCCGAATAAGCGAGCGTACTTCAGAAACCTGAATGGGATCCAGACCGACAGTCGGCTCGTCCAGGATAACGGTGGACGGTTCTCCCAAAATGGCCTGCGCAATCCCTACACGCTGCCGGTAGCCTTTTGACAAATGACGGATTAAGCGACGGCGTACGTCAGCGATATCTGTTTTTTCCATGGCAGCGTCAACGGAAGAACGAAGCACACTGCCACGTAACCCCTTTGCATCTCCAACAAAAGTAAGAAATTCTGCCGGCGTCATATCGTCGTAGAGCGGCGGCTGTTCCGGCAAATAACCGATACGCCTCTTTGCCTCACGCGGCGCACGGAGGATATCGTAACCATCGATGACCACTTCACCGGCGTCGGCAGCCAGACATCCGGTTATAATATTCAGTGTCGTCGTTTTTCCGGCGCCGTTGGGGCCGAGAAAGCCATAAATATGATTGTCTGCAATCGTCATGGAGAGATTGTCTACGGCCACCGTATCTCCATAACTTTTGCGCAGATTCTGCACGTTAATCAAAAATATTTCCTCCCTGTTTCATCGGTTCACAAATCTCATTATAGCGCAGCTTGTTACGCGAAATGAAGCGGATTTGTGATGTTTTCGTCAAGGATTTATGAACTGAAACTGAAAAAAGGCTGAAACTGTGCCGCTTTGCGCAGTTTCAGCCTTTATCAGCTCAGTCAAAGAGCGGTGTCGAAAAATACCGTTCGGCCGTATCCGGAAGGACGGTGACGACGGTTTTTCCGGGGCCAAGTTCACGGGCCAGCGCGATGGCCGCCGCAACGTTGGTACCCGAAGAGATCCCACACATGAGCCCCTCCAGCCGTGCCAGATCTTTGGCCGTTTGAATTGCGACATCGTCCGCTACGATATAGATATCGTCGTAAATACGTGTATTGAGGTTATCCGGAATGAGACCGTCTCCAATTCCCATTTGCAGATGGGTTCCGATGTTGCCGCCGGCCAGAATGGCGGCATTTTCCGGTTCGACGGCCCATATTTTGATATTCGGAAACTGCGCTTTTAAAACCTCGCCAATACCGGTAATGGTACCGCCTGTACCGACACCGGAACAAAAACCGTCAATCGGCCCTGCAACCTGCGCCAGTATTTCAAGTGCTGTGTGATGCCGGTGGGCAAGTGGATTAGCGGGATTTGAAAACTGCTGTGGAACGAAGACATTTGGATCATTTCTTTGCATATCCAGCGCTGTATCCAGACAGCGCTGGATGCAGTCGCCGATATTACCGTCGTCGTGTATGAGCACGACTTCCGCACCGTAATGTTCCACGAGCTTACGCCGCTCTACACTGACGCTGTCCGGCATGACGATGACGGTACGATAGCCCCGTACGGCGCCGACAAGTGCCAGCCCGATCCCCTGATTTCCGCTCGTTGGTTCCACAATAACGGAGCCGGGGCCTAAGAGACCCCGCTGCTCCGCTTCTTGGACCATATTCCAGGCAGTACGTGTTTTAATAGAACCTCCGACGTTTAAGCCTTCATATTTGACAAGCACACGTGCGCAATCTGCCGGTACCATACGCTGTAAGGCAATGACAGGCGTATGCCCGACGAACTCCAGAATATTTTGATATACCATAAGATCCCTCTTTCAAAAAGCAAGCCGCCATATAGTTCATCTCTCTTTATTATAGAATGCGCGGCCTGTTTTGTGAAGAGGAATTGCCGGTGGATATGCTGGAGAGATGATAAAAAATCATAGTTAAGGAGAGATACTAGACGATTATGCCCCGGGCTCGCATCAGGTAATTACAGGCGATTTCAAGAAATCTTTTTACAGAGGGCCTTGCGGGGAGTGGATAATTGCTGATCGAGCGAATTAAATCCGGGTTTTTGCGCCAGGAGGCTTCAATTAATGTATCAATGTTATCTCTAATTGCGGTGGGAGAGGTGTTCAGTTCTTCGCTGATTTCTTGAAAAAGCCGGTTGATATGAGATAGTCTGTCCAAGTCGTCAAGGATTTTATCAAGTGCTGCCGCCAACTGTTTGTATCCGTAGTAGTTTGATGAAATTCCAAGTTGGAACAAAAGTCTTTCTACTTCGATTTTTGCCATATGAACGACTCCTTATTGTTAATCTAAGGAAATCATATAGCGAAATCGACAGATCTTTTAAAAAAATAGATAATTTCGACGAAAAATACGAAAATACAACAAAATACTCCATAGTACTAATGATATGGAGTAGGGTCATCTGCACTTTTAGCATGAAAAAAGGACTACCGGGAGGTAGTCCTTTTTTCAATTTTGCAGGGAGGGCTTTCTCGTGAATTTGATAACAATCAACCAAGGATGGGTTCGCGGCCCAATACCACTAGATAACGGTCGATTCTGGCCTGGATCACGTCCGCATACTCCTGCATGCCGAGATTGTCGTAAGCATATTGGAGGTCTTCCTCGTAGGTATCGGTCGTCTTGATACCGGTGATATAGCTTGTCGTCATCTCGTTCAGATAAGTGGTAAGGTCGGTCATGTATGTGTTGATAACAGCTGCCTCTTCGTCTGTGGCAAGCGTTTCGAAGTTGGCATGGTTGTCAAAATGAATATTTTCGGTGCCAAACTCATTCATTAAATTCAAGAAACGATGCAGTGGGGAGATGTCGGTCCAGTTGTATTCACTGAACTGTGTTTTCCACTCATCAATGGTCAGCATGTCCTTCGCATAAGGTTCACCCGCATCCAGTGCCTCGTCGATGGAGGAATAGGTAGCGGCGGTGAGGCTATACAGGTTATTGATATTAATCTGCGGGAACAGGCACCATGGCGCATAACACCACATATCGCCATAACGCTCTTCTTCCTCTTCGGTGAAGTCTACGCCGACTATGTACTTATAGATTGTACCATCGTCGTTCAGATCATAAGCCTTACCTTCAATACCATATGCGAATAACATATAGAAATCTTTGCCGAAGAGCCAATCGAGCCATGCTGCTGCCGCCGCATAGTCGCACTCCGTGCTGAAGGAAATCGCACGGCCTGAGGAAACAGTAGCCTGACCGAGCAGATGTGGTTCAATTCCTTCAATAGCCTGAATAATGGGCATCGGCTCGTAATCGCAGTCCGGATCGCCAGTGGACACAGTCATCATGGTATCCGGATATTGCGGATGTGCGGCACAGTAGTTACCTGCACAGTTAGCGCCATATTGGTATGCCATACCCTCGCCAACCAGCGCCACATTGGCGTTATACAATTCGTTGGCGTAATTGACGTACTGAACATAACCGGGATCTTCAATCGCGCTCACAACCTCACCGGTCGCCGCGTCCATAACGAAGTTATCACGATGGAGGCCAAACCAGCCCGCAACACCATTTGAGAATACTGTGCCCTCAGATGTGGACTGGCCAAAACCGAGGAAGGCACGCTCATCGGCGGCGCCGTTTTCATTGACGTCGTTAGTCTGGAAAGATACCAGGGCATCCTTGAATTCCTGTGTAGTGGTCGGCATGGAGAGTCCCACTTTATCCAGCCAATCCTGACGAATGGAGACGTTATACCAGTTCTGAATACCAAAGGTGACCAGATAGTCGGTGTCCGCATCGTCAAAATCAAGGCCTGTCCCCTGATTATCAGGTGTTTTCACCATATACCAGTGACCATCAGGTGCGGTAGACCATGCTTTTAAATAGTTCATTTCACCGCCTTCGGCAACGAGGTTCGCAAAGGTCCCATCCGGAGAACTGGCGATAACATCGTCAATATCGGCGAAACGGCCATCTGAAATGGTGCTGACCAGCAGAGAATCATCCATCATGCTCTGAGAAATAAAGGCATCCGGCAGCGCATTTGCCGCCAGGTAACCCGAGAGCGTCGTTCTATAGGCCTCGTTATCAATTGGGCTGACGTCAACGACAAGATTATGCTTTTCTAGCATCAGATCATTATAATAGGTCAGCGTTTCAAACTCCATCCGCTGCGCTTCTTCGAGTGTATAGGTCCAGTTATGGGATTCACGGCCCATCCACTCCAGATGCAGGGGCTCAGTTTCAACGGGATCATCGGTGTCGCCGTCAGAATCATCTGTTTGTTGGGTGTCATTCCCGCTGTCGGCAACATTCGATGAGTCGCCGCTGTCGTCAGACGAATCGTCTGGTTCGTTGGCGCAGGCACTGAACAGTGCGAGCAACATAAAGATTGCAAGCAGCAGTGCAAGAACTCTTTTCGTCATCGTATCCCTCCTATTTTGCTCTCACCATGGAGACTATATTAATTACATATTAACTAAAAATTAATTAGATGTCAAGATACAAAATGAAACTGAAAAATTATGCAATAATTCTGT